>CAMNGH010000081.1 GCA_946538065.1 uncultured Holosporaceae bacterium | reverse complement strand
CGTCATTTTCGCTTAATAAAAACACTTGTATCGAATTGTCTTAGATTTTATCTATTACTATGTGTTGTAATGTTGCAGGACATGTCATGATTACAATATCTGAACAACCTGACGCCCAAAGCGTCTATAAGTATTATTCTTGACTCCTTATTCTGATGAGAACTCTCCCACTAAGCTTCTGATTTCAAAACATCAATATATCATGCCGTAGTTTTGACGACAAAACCTAAAAATGTGCGTATCAAAACTTATGAAAATCGCCATTAAATATCTTGAAAAGTGTAGCATGACCTCCTTCCTTCCCCAATCGTTCGACTTCTATTTTTAATTTGTAATTCAGAATTTTAAACAAAACTTTCTTGTATATGAGACGGTTATGTGATATCCAGTGAATAGCTGTTTTTTTTGGAGTGAACAATGAGTTTAATAAAAAATGTAGCAACAGTCGGAGGTTGGACTTTAGCTTACCGCATAAGCAGTTTCGTAAGAGATATTGCTCAATCGTCGATTCTCGGCGCAGGAATGTTCGCCGATGTTTTTTCACTTGCATTTAAGTTTGCGAACGTTCTGAGAAAATTATTTGCGGAAGGCGCGTTCAACGCATCTTTCCTGCCGATATTCTCGAACGCGTTAAAAGATAAAGGACATGATGAAGCGCAGAAAATTGCTTCTCAGGTTTTAACATGGTTGGTTTTTCTCGTATCTCTCGTAATGATACTGTGTTTGATATTTTTCAGAAATATCATGCACGGATACGCAGCCGGTATTGATCCGACTACTGAAAAATTTGATCACCTTGTAACCGTCGGAAGAATTTGTTCTCCGTACATTGCCGCATCATTCTTGGCTGCCCTATTCGGCGGTATTTTGAACACGTTAAACAGATACGCAATGCCTGCCGGAGCGCAATTGGTGCTGAACATATCGGTAATCATTGCATTATTTATGGGCGCACTTTGCTTCCCGAACACCGCTTACACAATGGCGTGGGCATGTTTCATCGGTGGCGTCATTCAGGTCGCAATGCTCTGGATAAACGTAAAATTCTGCGGTTTTAGTATCGGATTTGATTTATCCCCCATTAAAGAAGAAGTAAAAGTATTCTTTAAAAAATTGGTTTCGGGAGCAGTCGGAGCCGGCGTTTGGCAGATTAACGTTATCGTCGATTTTATGGTGTTATCGTTCCTGCCGACAGGTGCGGTTTCCTATTTCTATTACACCGATCACGTCAACCAATTCCCTATTGGAATCTTGGGAATTGCGTTTAGTACGGCGTTATTACCACCATTGACGAAAGCAATTCACGCAAAAGATAATGATTCGGCGCAGAAGCAAATGAATCTCGGATTGTTGTTCGCGTTTATTTTCACATTGCCGGCGGCGGTAATTTTGATATCACTCGCAGAGCCTGTAACGGGCGCAATTTACGGACGCGGAAACTTCGGTCCGGAACATGTTGCTGCAGCAGCTCCTGCCTTAGCGGCGTTCGCGTTTGGCCTTCCTGCGTACATGGTAACGAAGGTGTTCTCAACGACATTCTTCGCTCATAAAGATACTCGCACTCCGTTAAAAGGAGGTATCGTTTCCATCGTTACGAACTTGCTGTGTATCCTGTTACTGATGCCGTGTATGAAGCACACGGGCATAGCGTTAGCGACGTCGTTGTCCGCTTGGTTTAACGGTATTTATCTTGTCGCAAAACTGCACAGTTTGGGTACGGTAAAAGTCGACAAAGGAACTATCGGCGAATGTCTGAAGCAATTTGCAGTTTCATGCGCGATGTTTATCGCGATTATCCTGTTGAATGATTACTGGGCAACTGCGCACTACCTGAACGGTGGTATGGACAGAAATATCGCTCTGCTGACAGTGTCAGGAATCGGAATCGTCGTATTCATGGTCATTGGAAAAGCGTTCAAAATGTTTACATTCTTGGACGACATGAAAACCATGGATAAATCAGAAAAGTAATTTCGACAATATTCAGACTGACAAGCCCTCTTGGTAAAACAAGGGGGTTTTTGTTTATCAAAAAATTATTTCTTTGTGATTACTAGAACAGCAACGTCCTTGGCTGTCTCTTCTTGTCTTGGGTATAAATCACTACCTGATTTAACCTTTGTAACTTCCAAAGAAGCCACTTGCGTCATATCCACACCTAAATCTTCAAAAAGCTTCCATATAAGCTCTTTTCTTTCTTCAAAATATTTATCTCGAATAAAGTCACTCCAACGCCCGCTAAAATCTACACCTTTAAACTCTTTAGCCCGGGAATATACTGTTCCTCCAAAAAATTGATCTCCATCCTTTCCAAAATTAATTACAGGCATTTCAGTTTCTGCTTTTCCATATGAAATCGGTTCAAACAACCATTTATCTTCAAAACTTTCCTCCATCTCATCCCAATCTTGCCTATAATCCTGTATTAAATCAAGCGAAGGCTCTCCTCCTCTCAATTTTGGGAGAGTTATTACCAGCTTTCCTCCTGATTTTAAACTCGCTAAAGCCCCATTAATTATTGATTTCGAATATCTATAA
>CAMNGH010000080.1 GCA_946538065.1 uncultured Holosporaceae bacterium | reverse complement strand
CGACGGGAGAAAGACAAAGAATGCAACTTGCTCGCGCCGTCAGAAACAGAACGACAGGGGTTTTGTACGTGCTGGATGAGCCGTCAATTGGATTGCATCCCGCCAATATCAAAGGACTGAACACCGTTATGCATGACCTCGTGGCAGACGGCAATTCCGTCATTTTGGTCGATCACGATACGCAGATTCTGTCCGAGTCAGATTGGATAATTGAGCTCGGTCCCGAATCAGGAGCAAACGGCGGACAGGTCATTAACGAAGGCACGTTGCAGGAAACAATCGACAATCCTGTCTCTAAAATCGGCGTGTTTTTATCGGGAAAAGCGAACACAATTATCAGACCTCCAGTTGAAAAATCAGAAATGTTCAAGAATGGCGAGATTTTGCTTAATACATCCAACATTCACACCGTAAAACCGCTGAATGTGAGGATTCCAAAAGGTCGGTTAACCGTTGTTACAGGCGTGTCCGGTTCGGGAAAAACAACCCTTGTTTTGGAAAGCCTCATTCCGGCGTTAGAAAATAAACTTGCGGGAAAGAAACTGCCGGAGCATGTAAAAGATGTTCAAGCAAACGGAATCCGACACGTAAAACTGATTGATGCGACCCCAATCGGCATGAATATTCGCTCGACTGTTGCGACTTACGCAAATGTGCACGACGAACTGCGGAAAGTGTTTGCAAAAACCGAAGATGCAAAAAAGCTGGGTTATAAATCAGGGGAGTTTTCGTACAATTCCGGAAATTTGAGATGCCCGACTTGCGACGGAACGGGAAGCATTAGCCTCGACGTTCAGTTCTTACCTGACGTGGATATTCCCTGCCCGGACTGTAAAGGTTCAAGGTATTCAAAGGAAGCCGAAAAGATAAGGTACACAACCAAGTCTCATGACACTTACACCTTGCCACAACTAATGGAAATGGATATAAAACAAGCACTTACCGCTTGCGAGGATATTAATTCCGTCAGACAAAGATTAAGATTACTGAACGATTTGGGCATCGGTTATCTTACGTTGGGAGAAGCGACTACCAGCCTGTCGGGCGGAGAAGCGCAAAGACTGAAACTGGCGTCCGAAATGGGGCGCAAACAGGAGGATTCGATTTTTGTATTTGATGAACCGACCATTGGTCTGCATCCTTTGGATGTTCAAACGTTGATAGAAGTTTTTCAGAAATTGATTGCGAATCAAGCGACAGTGATTGTCATCGAGCATGATTTGGACGTAATCAGAAACGCAGACTATATTATCGATATGGGACCGGACGGCGGAGAAGCGGGCGGAGAAATCGTGTTCGAAGGATCTCCCGACGACATCAGCAACTGCTCAAAAAGCAAAACGGGGTGGTATTTGAAAAGGAAATAAGATAACAACGTACTTTACGAACAAAACACCATGATACTACTCGGCGACGCGAAGAAAATGACCGCCGCCATTATCAAGGCGATGTAGGTTGTCTTCGGAAGCCATAAAAACGTCAATACTAAATTTGCTGTTCAGAATTGTTCTTTACGGATTTACGAATATGATCTAACAGTTTTTTAGCCTTATGCGAGGATTTGATTTTTTCGTAGCAATCAGTCGCAATCAATTTTTTATGCAATTGCTCCATTAATTTCGGACAATCATATCCTATCTCTTCGATCGTATTGACGTAAATATTGCTGTCATTTTGCTCGTCTAATAAATCGGCGATTTCCAGCAATTTCTGCTCGACTTTTTCAAAAGTATCGCAGGAGTTATTGAAGACTATACTATTCATCTTGGCCATTACCTCCATTTCGAGATACTCGTAAAAAACAGTAAGATACGTAGTATCGGCGACTGTCGGCTGATTCAATTCAATCAAACGTTTTTGTAACTTTTTCGCGATTACACAAATATCATTAGACATTTGCAAAACTTGTATTTTCGTTGATTCAGGACATTCTGACTGCATAACCCCTTTAGAAAACTTTAAAAGCGATTTGCTAAACATCCAACAGTTATGAACAAACTCATCAAATTCTTCACCTTTGTGAATCGCCTCTACATTGGCGTTCTTAATATTTTTAAGGGTTGATTCCAATTGAATCAATTGACTGTTTCTGTTGAAATAATTTTCCGTTTTTTGCTTAAAATCCGCCCATGGATATGTGGTTCCATCTAAATATGTGACGCCCCAATACGCTACCACAAGTAATGCAAACACCGTAATAATTTTCACAATTCTTTTTTTCATAATCGCCCGCAATCGCCATCAGATAATGATATCATTTCGACATCATTGAAACTATAAAAATGTACAGGGATTCGAACTCACAAAAGTGCTATTTTATCAGCCCGTTATCCTTCAAATGCGCCATAAAGCTGTCGATGATTTTTTCATTTCTTTCTACAATATCGCGCTCAGTAAAATCATCTTTTTCGTTGGCTAATTGTAAAAGCTCTTGAATATTAGTTCCTTCTTGCAATTTCCCGTTTTTATCCCTATATCCGCCTTTATAATATCTTTTCTTATCTGAAAACTTATAATCGGATGCTCGAATATTAATACGGCTCTCCAAAAGTGACTTGTTTCCTAGCGATTCTCTGTCTTTTTCTGAAAGAGTCGCAGAATCTCTGTTAT
>CAMNGH010000079.1 GCA_946538065.1 uncultured Holosporaceae bacterium | reverse complement strand
TGGACGAAGCTTTTATGAAAATGACTACCAAGCACTTTCCACGCTAGCACAAAAAAACACTCCATTCTACAAAAGAATATCGAACTATTTTCGAAAATATTATACCGATTTATTTCTCGATAACGATAAAATCAGAGGGGTCCTTGCGGAATATTACAAAAGTATACCATCCTCAACCCCCAAAGAGCCACTTCCTGAAGCCACCACAAAAGAACAAAAAAGCGTAGAACCTAAAGTAAAAACAGCTTTATAATTTTTACTTTCAATAACTTCCCTCCTTCTTTTTATCAAAAAGCAGGAGGGAACAATTTCTATACCATCATCGCAATCTTCGCGAATTCATCAGGTTTTAGACTTGCTCCACCGATAAGCACCCCGTCAACTTTATTACATCTCAATATGTTTTCTGCATTAGTAGCGTTTACCGATCCACCGTATAAACAACATGTTGACTCCCCTACCTTCGTTTTTATAAACGTTAACACCTCAGCTATTTCCCCAAGTGTCGGAATAACGCCCGTGCCTATGCTCCAAACTGGTTCGTAGGCGAAAATTGTATTGCCAAGGTTTTTCCCAATGAATTTTTCAGTTTGCCTTTGCAAAACACTTTTCCAATCTGCACGCTCGTCGGCTTTCTCTCCTATGCAGACAATTGAGCTCAATCCGTTTTTTTGTGCCGCTTCCCATTTTTTGAAAACGATATCATCGTTTTCGTTAAAAATTGCGCGCCGTTCCGAATGACCGATAATAACGTATTCACACCCGACTTCTTTTAATAATTTCGGACTATTCTCTCCCGTAAATGCTCCTTTATCCTCATAAAAACAATTTTGCGCACCGATAGAATAACGAAAATCCTTGAACTGTCCGATAAGTGCAACAGGCGGGCATACAACAATTGTGTTAGTAGTCGTAACCGCATTAATTTTTTCAATAAACGTTGAAACCAAATCACAATCGCCATTCATTTTCCAATTTGCTACTACAATTTTCATAAAAAAAACTCCTCGTCTAGGGTTGCTCAAGCTAACAACTACTAATAATATAACTCAGTATATTATTGTAGGGAACAAACTATGTTAGAGTTCATTCGCAAGCATTCTAGCTCGTTAGGTGTTAAAATTTTCTTAACGGTGTTAGCTCTTACTTTCGTCTTCTGTTTTGGAATTTCTGATATTATAAGAAAGGTTACAGGTAAAGATTACATCGTAAAAATAGGAAATATAAAGATTTCCCCTGAAATGTTTAAACACGAAAAAGCGAAAAAAATGAACTTGCTCCGCGATAAAAGCGAGAAAATTGACGATGCTGTTCTCACAAACGCAATTATACACGAATTAATTTGGGATAACGTCATTAATAAGGCGGCGAAAGAATTTGGATTTGTCATATCCGATACCACAATGAAAAGTTATATTAGAGGTATGCCGTTATTCAGAGATGACCAAGGGCGCTTTAATCCTAATTTGTTACGCGGATTCTTGCAGAAACTGCGTGTACCTGAAGAAATGTTTATCGAAAGCTCTCGTCGCGATATAAAAAGCGCACTTATTCAAGCCCCTATCAAATTTGTTTCCATTGTGCATGAAGCAAACACGTATGTCTCTGCAAATTTAGAAAAGAGAACCATAGATTACGTTGAATTAAATCCTTCTTCTTTTAAAATTACAGAAGAACCTACTCAAGAAGAATTAGAAAATTTCTATGAAGAACATCAAGATAATTTCGTTGTTGAAGAGTCTCGCTCTTTGAGTATTGTAGAATTGCAAGAGTCAGATATCGAAAAGAACATTCAAATATCCGAGGATGAGATAAAAGACGCGTATGATTTCTCTCCAGAAAAGGACGAACGTAGTTATGATGAAATGAAGGCCGAACTTGAAGCAAATTTGCGTCAAGAAAAGCTACAGAGTGAAGTAAATGATGTTACGCGCAAAATCGAAGATGCGCTCATGGCCGGTGAAGATTTAAAAGCCGTTGCAGAGCAGTTCTCGCTTAAAATGACAGCTATTGAGAACGTAAAATTAAATGATAAAAAGGCGGTCGCTAATATCCCTTACGGTGAAGATGTTCTTACAGTCGCATTTTCAATAGATGAAGGAACTGACAGTTCATTTTCCGAAGCATTAGACGGCAAAAGCAATCGCATATTATGGCTCGTTCATGTTAACAGCATTACGCCAAAACATACCGCAGAATTTGCAAAAGTCGCAGATAAAGTCAAAGCCGAATGGGTGAAGGAAAAGCAACATGAAGAGGCACACGCAGTAGCGGAAAAATTCATTGAAGAAATGAAAGCCGGAGCGAGCCTTAAGACTTTAGCAGCACAAAAAGGAAGAATTTGCAGTACTTCTGAGCCGTTTGATAGATTTGGTTCTATCGGAGAAAAGAAAAAAGCATCTGCTGTTATAGAGAATCTCTACAAAGATGTATTCAGCAAATCGAAAAACGACAGTGCGTACAGCGAAATAAACGGAAATATCGTCGTTTATAAAATCAATCAGATAATTCCGGCTAAAAATGTCAGTGAAGACAACACGAAGAAACTTTATGCAACACTTTATAAAGAAATGGCATCTGACATATATCAACAATTGATTGGATATCTTTCAAAAAGATACAACGTAACAATAAATTACGAAATGCTGAAAG
>CAMNGH010000078.1 GCA_946538065.1 uncultured Holosporaceae bacterium | reverse complement strand
GTACTAACATCAACCAATCGTAGATTCTACTTATAAGAGCATTGCTTTCTGTCTCTACAATGTCAAATATATCTTTTCTCCAATTACTCATTTTCTTTCTCGATCTTTAAGTGTTTCAAGTTTATCCGCGATGTCAGTCAACGCCTGTTTTATCTCGTCTAACGTATATGTATCCATGTCAGAAATGACTCCAGATATTTGTTCAATAGGATCTAAAATCTTAGTAGAGCCAATAAAATCAAAATTTTTAATACTGAAATTGCAGGACAAGTTATATCTTTTGTTATATTGAGCACCAACTTTTATTTCGTCGTTTTCATGCAGGGTAACCCATTTATTTATATCATCTATTGTTTCTTTTTGGCGCCACTTATAGCGTACATTCCTTTCCATTCTATCAGGGCAAATGAAGAAATACTTTTTCTCCCCTCCTTTCATAATAAGCGGTGTCTTTTCTAACTTTGAAAATGTATCACGAACATACTCATAAAGTCCTTCATCTATTACTTTTCCTTTTACGGTGAGACTTATATCATAAGCAGCTTCTTTCCCAACATTTTCAATGAGCAAATAATAAGCATTCATGTACTTTATTAAAGAGCAATCTAACCTTGCTCTCAAATCTTCTTTTCTGCGGTTCTTCTCTCTAAAAAGAAGATAAAAACTATATATTAGAGTAGCCAAAGCAATTAGCGCAATGATCATGTTGGATATCGCACTAACAGCCGCCCAATCAATATGGCAAAAACAAATTTTTATCATCTATTAGCTCGCAAACAATTTTGCTTGCAAAATTACTACTTTTTTTTGACATACGCAAATTATCGGCTTGGATTCTCTAAAATATCAGGATTTTTATATAAAATTGCATGATATTTCAGCAAAAAGACAAAGAAAACGAATAAAATTCAAGAAAAACTTGTATATGTCAGAAAAAAGCAGTAACTTTGCAGCCGCTTTCGAGCGAAAGCGACTGTCCCGGACTCCATGACATAAAACCGGAGAACATATTGAATTAGCGTATAAACGCAACAGGCATATTCTTAAAAGGGAAAATTCGGCAAATTTTAACAACAAGGAAAATATGCCCTATCATCCGTGTCTTGGCATGGGCGATGGGGTCTTGTTGTAGGCTTGCCGAAGCCTTTCCTTTTCCCCACCGTCTATGTCATTTAGGCACACTAACTATTACCATCAATGGCACAGCAACGGTATCAAACACAATTCGATTCTTATGACGGCCTGCAAACGGTCGTTTGTGCTATTGAGAACTTTTCTCCCGACCGATTTTTAGCGGCTCTCCAGCAGAAAAACAAGGTATCATTGGACTACATTGTAACTCTTGATTCACAAGTGCTTGATGCGGTGTCGCGCTTGCAAGAACAGAAGTTAGACCTGCTTAGTTTCTCGCAAGACTTCAACAACCAGTTCGTAACCCGTCGCAATCATTGTTTCAGTTCGGCGCACCAACTGCTGCACAAGATTCATTCCGGCACGTCACAAGTCAAACGTGTCTTCACACACTTTACGCCTAATAGTTCCGCTGCTATACCACGTCATACACCAGCTACGTATGTCAAACCGTCCATCTATGAACGTTCGCCTCTCAGTATGGAATCGTATATGCCTTCGTTGTGGTCGATAGAATCCTATCCGGAGGAAGTACAGCAGTTATTCAATGATCTCAAGCGATTCTTTACGCTTCTCAAAGATGCGCTTACATTGTGCGTTGAGGTGATGCGCAAGGAAGAATATATCCGTCGCGACCCGAACCAATGCTGCGCACTATACCGTTCGTTCAAGGACGATAATTATCACCGCGTCAAACGCATTCTGAAGAGCATCAATATCTATACGGACCAGTTCAGTCCGTTCCTCAATCCAGCTATTGATCTGCGGCAGAGTTCTGCAACGGAAGAGGAGTTCTCGCAGAAAGGTTTTCATAAATTGGATTACGAAGATGTGTGTACGTTGACTGTCAAAGAGTTGGTGGAAGAAGCACAACGAGGAGAGTTTAGTGAAAAAGAACTCAACCTGTTTGCTGCCAACCGTCCGTTAATCAGGCGTTTGCACACTATTATTGCTGATTTTGATTCTCTTCTGGACGAGAAAGCGGCATCGCACAAGAAACTGCCTGCCAAATATATTGCATGTCTCCTGTTGTGGGCGCAACCCAAGGAAGAGAAAGCATTTGTCGAGTTCTTTAAAGACAATTATCAAGGTACACATGAGGTGCCGGACAACTCCACTATCAATGTGCAAAAAAACAAACTACGCAACGGTGATGACACTTATGCGCGTTTGGAAGGCCTGTGGAATGAGGTAAAAGCATAAATTTTATAGCTTCTTTTCGTTTTATTTTTTCACATTCTAAATCCGCTCAATCGAGTGGATTATTTTTTTCGTTTTCGTTTTCGAGGTGGTCGATTTGATTTTTGTATAAATTCCCAATCGGACACCCTTTTTGATTTGTTTTTTTGACGCTCCGATTTGGTTTTTCCTTTTTCGATTTGGAATGCAATTTGGAAAGTCGTTTTTCCGTTTGTAAATTGCTGATTTATAGGCATTTTGCGGTTGTGTCAAAAATTTTGTCATGTCCTGAAAAAGCAGTAATTTTGCACCGTCAAACGCCGGATAGCGAGAATGGTACCGCGTT
>CAMNGH010000077.1 GCA_946538065.1 uncultured Holosporaceae bacterium | reverse complement strand
TCACTTTCTCTTTTGTATTGTTTAAAAAACTCTTAAATTTTGACATTCTTCCTTCCGACTGACTAGCATCAGCACCAAAATTAATCATTCCGAGCACAAGTACCGATGACAGAACTAACGTAATTGTTTTTTTCATTTTTTTCTCCTTACATTCTCGGACAATTGTTTCACAAAAAGATTAATATTATGTTAACTTTAGATAAATAGATGGTATTTTACCGTTATTATTCTGAATTTGGAGAAAGTAGTGTTTGGAAAATTGTGGTTGTTGTGTTGCGTGTTAATACTATCATCCTGTTCACGCAGTGATTACGATGGAGTTGAAATCAATCACGGCACCGGATGTAGTTTCATATCTCATACTGATAGTGCTTACCTTGATGTTCCTCAAAATTTAGAATTATTTAAAAATCAGATTCAAGAAAAAGATTTCCTCAGACGTCAGAAAGAGTTGAATGCTCGCTTCGATAAGATATTTTTTTCACCATGGAAAAAAGATTTTTCAACGGCAGAGCCCGAAGAATTTCATAGAATTTTTTTCTGCGAAAATTTACATAAATTATCCGATTCAGAAAGTCAAAAGATAAATAACAACATTAAATATCGGAAGCGAATCGCTCAAAAAGGAATCATCATTAGAAATACGATTGCAAGAAATTGGCCGACAAATTCGCAATTGTTTTTCGATATAAGAAAGCCAGGAGAAAGTTATCCTTTTGATGCTAACATAGCGAGTTTAATGCGACTTGGCACTCCAGTCATTATTAAAGCAATTTCTGAAGATGAGAAATGGGGATTTGTTGGCAGTTATGCTTTTTCAGGTTGGGTTTCATTTCATGATTTGGCGTATGTTGATGAAAAATTTATAAAAAAATTCAAATCAGGAAAACTCGCAGTTGCCGTAAAAGATGGAACTGTCATAAGATATCAGAATAAATTTTTTAATACTGCGGATATAGGCACTGTATTACCGCAAAATAAAAATGGCTTAATGTGTCCTTATAAAAAATCAGATGGATTTGCTGAAATAGTATCTTGCTCGTCTGCTGATTTTTCTTCAAAACCTCTGAGATTTTCAGCGGAAAATGTTCTTAAAATAAGCAAACAATTTCTAGGACAAAAATACGGTTGGGGTGGTTACCTAAATCAAAGAGACTGCTCGATGCTCACTATGGATTTTTGCACGACATTTGGAATACCTATCGCACGTAACGGAAATGTTCAACTTTCTCAAGGAAAGCATTTTTCTCTATCTACAAATAAAAGCGATTTCATAATGAAAAACGGAGTGCCGTTTCTGACATTGGTCGGGAAAAAAGGTCACGTTATGTTATATGTCGGACACTATAAAAATAAACCGGTATTTATGCATAACATTTGGGCAGTGCCAAGTAAATTCGGATCAGCAGACAGATATGTTATAGGAAAAACGGTTTTAACATCCTCTCAATTTGGGGGCGATGTTTCTTCTGATAAAACCAGAAGCTTAGAAGAAGCCATCTCACTCATGAGAGTTCTGTAAATCCCTATCTCGCGTCTTCTTTTTTAACTCGTTCGACAAGAGAGGACTTTATTCTGAAATACCTGGTCTTAACCTTAGGTAACGCTGTTTTCTTGGCTTTTTTTTCTTCTTTTGCAGCGGCTTTCGCAAGCAGAATATCTTTTAGATATATAATTTCCGACATACCTTTATCCTTTCATTGGTATCAGCTTATAATGCTTTGGTTAAAATATTGTTTAACTCACACAAAAAAAACGGAGATAAAAATTTTGAGCGAAAATTTTATGCAAGTAGCTGTAAATGAAGCCATTAAAGCCGGAGAAAGAGATTCCGTTCCTGTCGGCGCCGTTATTGTTTTTGAAAATAAAATTATTGCATCTGCCGGAAATGAGGTTTTAAAAAATCATGATGCTACTGCTCATGCCGAAATATTGGCCATTCGCGGAGCGTGCAATGTATTGCAAACAACTGTTCTTAATGAATGCGATATGTATGTTACGCTTGAACCGTGTGCCATGTGCGCTCAGGCAATTTCATTGGCTCGTATACGTCGATTGTATTTCGGAGCATACGATGAAAAATACGGAGGGGTAATGCACGGAGCGCATGTGTTTCGTTACGCCTTACACAAACCCGAAATTATCGGAGGAGTATCAGAAACACAATGTGCCGATATTCTGAAAGACTTCTTCGAACAGAAAAGGTAATATTCGTTTTAACTTTTATTTTTCTTCAGGTAGAGTAGGAGAATCCCCTAATTCAACAGGTGATTTACTTGTCGAAGTGATTTTCTCAGTACTTTCTTCGCAATCGCTATCGTTACCGCATTCGTTCAAAGACTCAATCGCCATACTTCGTCGAATAGTTTGTCGCTGTATTGGAACATAATCGTGATCGCTACTGCTGCTGTAGGTAGCAGAAAATGATTCGTTTCTATCTTTTGTCGTACTGCTCAGCGCATTTATCTTAGCGAAGGCGTTCCCCAGCATTGTTCTCCATTCAATAGGATCATGTATGTTTAGCTTGATTGTATTTACGGAATATTCTCTATTCCATAAGTTTCGGATTATTGCCACAATCAACGCACGTTTCTTGTTGATGAGTAATTGCCCTCCCATACTAACGTCTATAGCGGATAAATCGATAGTACGAAACTCTCCACCTTTTAGATTTTTTTCTACAAATGAGTCCCAAACAGGTATCTCTACTATTTCTGGAACCCAGATCATTCCATTGTTTAGCGTGGGGCTTACATAACAAGGCTCAGATGAATCAGGTACCACAGGGCCTAAGTATACTGAATATACTTCCATCCACGATAAAAATGTCGCGATTAAAGATAAACATGCTATTTTTCTCATAATCTCTTCCATATATTCGCCCAATTAAGAACTTTTTCACGATTTTACCCTGAACTTTCAAAGTTATACAATACACCTCATGCGATACAACGCATAAAAACAATAGTGCTATCAATCTGTGCACTTATGCCCTATGATTTCACTGGTGAATTTGATATATATTGCTCGGTAGTTTCAAGATGAGTTAAATATGAAAAGCAAGTTATCTGTTACTAAAATAATGTTGTGGA
>CAMNGH010000076.1 GCA_946538065.1 uncultured Holosporaceae bacterium | reverse complement strand
TCCACGGGATAGTTTCTAGTCTTAACTTTTTCCGAATTTACCACAACTATGTAACCGTCATCACATAAACCATACAATTCATGTACATTTTGTTGCTTAGCCACATGAATTCGAAATGCGTCTTGAATTTCATCCATAAAAAAAATGACGTTTCCTTGAGAAAGTCTATTCTGCCCTTGTATAAGCGTTCGCTCAGTTAATAATCCGTCTCCGACCGCACCTGACGGGAAATATTCTGGATATTTTCTGTTGAAATTCTCTGTCTGTTTTACCCAAGATGAAAGCGACAAATGCCGACATAAGATAAACGGATCCCATTCTCTCAAATATGGAATCCTAGCTAATTCCACGCTCAAAGCATACTTATTTTCATTTCTCTTCGCCTCTTTCCAAGTAAGCAATCCGCTTACAAAATCATGTCCACGTAAACATGTTGCGACTTTGCAAAACTTATCAGAATCAACAGCAACATCTAAATCAACATCCTTACATATTTTTTGCTTAAAGTTGAGCAAATAATTCAAATTTATTAAAATGCCGCCTATTCCTTCAGTTAGACGGAATAACACACGGATTTCTCTACGTTTAACACGTCGAGTACTGAGCTTTGACAGGGCCTTTTCTAACCGTTCTAACTCAACAGAAACAATCAAACGTAGCGTCTTCCATAGCAATTTAATCAAAAATGTTAAAGAATAAACGTCATATCGCTTTTGCAAACGCAAAACACTTTCCCAAAACTCATTAAAATAACTCTTCATTAACACTTTTATTTCCCTAGCCCTTACTCAACATTGTAACAGAATATCTGACCTTCCAAATTCTCACAAAAACTATTTCGAAGTATCGCACAATCATACACAAGTCGAAGCTTTTTTTCCATCACTTATTTCCACTTCTCCAAAATCCACGATGATGAGTTAGCTTTATTCTCTCCACCGACTCCAAACTCAAGTTTAACATTGTATTTTTCGCAAGCTGGTCCTTCCGGAATATTATTTTTTGTGCGATCTCCGCCATTCGCAAACACCAACTCGTCGTTCGGATATTTTTCACGCGCTAAACGAATTCCGTCACACGCCGAGCCATCATCGTCATTAAACCCAAACGCGTCTACAACTCCTTTTATGTTCTCGCAAACTGCCTGTCGTGTTTTGAATTCCATAAAATTCTTACCCTTTTTCCGACATAACCAAGCATCCGAATTTAGCAACAAAATCACGCCGTCGGATTTACTTGCTGCGTCTTTAATCATAGCGACATGTCCCTCATGTATCGGGTCGAAACCTCCACTGACAATGTAATATTTGCTCATAATATTTCCTTCAAAAATTTCAATGTATCATCAGGACCACTTACTGCGATAACTTGCGCGTTTCCGTATTCTAACAGTTTTTGCGCCAAAGAATAGTCATTACCGCCTTTTTCTGTACGATCTCCGATAAACACTATTTTTTCATGTGGGTACCTTTCTCGCAATTTAATAGCGACTTGTTCTTTTCCAAAGCCGTGTGGAACGATATCAATACTGATATTTCCTCCAACAGAGATATCGTAATTAGGATATGCTACTGACAATTCTTCCGCTATTTTTTTACGCTCGCCGTGAATTTCGTCCCATTTCTTATATGCCGCTCTCGCCTCCTGAGGACAATTGCGACCGAGCACGCTGAAATTCACCATTCCCTGACGTTTTTCAATATAGTTATCGAATAGTTCTCCATCATATTTTGTATTTTTTCGATACTGTTCTAACTTTTCCAACAGAGATACTTCCGGCGTAAATTCATTTTGATATATAAGCTTATCCTGCAGATAAAACTCATTTCCCATAGAGCAGTACAAACCAGCTATTTTATTTATGACATTGCTCGGCATTTGCTCTTGCACTTTTTTAAAATCCGACCCCGACACAACAAAAAACGTGTTTTTCTCCACAAATTTCTCGAAGAATTTTGCAAACTCCGAAGTCATCGGCAAACGAGCAGGAGTCAACGTACCGTCCATATCCGCAACAAAAATCATTTTATTTCTGTTATACACATCTTCATAACGAGTGATATCGTTCTCGTCGAGAATATCTCCAAGCTGAGTTTCTTTTACTAACAGCTGTTCAGTCCCTGCATTTTTGAGACGATGAATCGCTCCTAAAGGAATTTCAACCTTCTGCCCAGCAGAGTAAATCGCAACTTTATTCCCGACAGTTACTTCCGCTACACCTTGAACAATTTCCCATTTTTCAGCACGATGCTTGTGCGATTGCAGTGACAAACACCCTTTCGGATTAACCGAAATAGTCTTCTTAATGAACCCGTCTCCGATCTCATCAACTCGCCACCATCCCCACGGACGAGCAACTTCTTCTCCGAGTTTATAGTTATCATTCATTCGCTCTCCTGCAGTAACGGTATGACTATATACTATTTCAAAATCTTAATCTATAATCTGATAAGTGTTTTGAGTAATGATATGATTCCGAAAAGAATATTTTACGTGTGGGACGCCAATGAATCGAAAAAAAGAGACGTTCTTGCTTGCATGCAATCATGGAGACAAAATTGTCCTGATTACGAGATCGTTGAAATTAACGAAAACTCTGTTGATTATTTCGACTTTCAAAAAGAGTTGCAATCCAACAAATGGTTCCGAACCGTGTATCAAAAAAATATGTGGGCATATGTCGCAGACTATATTCGAGTAAAGGTTTTATTCGATCACGGAGGAATTTATTTGGATACTGACGTCACAGTATTGAAAAATTTCGATAATTTTTTATCGGATAAAGCTTTTATTGGAATGCAGGACAACTCAACTGACGGCAAATTCGATCAGGTGGAGCCGGCGATTTTAGGAGCACAAAAGTTCAATAAGCTATTAAGACTCGTTTTGGATATATATGAAACCGACATATGGAAACTACCAATATATACTATGCCTGATTTGTTTTTTTATGCTCTTAAAAAGTTATATCCCGACGCAATTTTGAAATTTTCCCCTCGAACTGAACAAAAAATAATAGAATACCCTGATATCAAAATTTATCCTGAAAAAATATTTAGGTTCTTGACTAGATTATGTTGATAATCTGAGCGGAAATGCTAAGATACACCAATGAAAAACAGATATATAAAACATACGCACATTTCAGAGAACAAATTTCGTCA
>CAMNGH010000075.1 GCA_946538065.1 uncultured Holosporaceae bacterium | reverse complement strand
GTACCGTATGGTGGAGATGGAACATCATCTGTTAATGCCCCTGTTAACAGTGTACTAAGAGTGACATCAATACCGTATGGTGGAGATGAAACATCATCTGTTAACGCCTCTGTTAGCAGTATACCGCCAGTGACATCAGTACCATACGGTGGTAGGGACGGTACACCGTCATTTATACCTGAACACTCAGCTAATATGATCCGTAGACCAGGGCGTTTTGCACAACGTGTTGGTACGCAAGAGACAAGTTGTAAACAATTTATTGATGCAGCGGTTAATAAGTTGAGAAACAATTCCGAAAGTTCCCTTTATTTAGTGTGGGGTGGAAGCGATGAATTACCAATTATAGAAGCACTAAGTGAAAATACTTCTGTTACAAGGCTTTATTTGCCAACTGGTTATATAAATCCTAGAATTGTTAAGGTTTTAGAAAATCGAGAAATTCCTCTAGAAGAGCTTACTGTTAGCGGAGAGATGGAACTGATATCGCCTATACTAAAGGCTGTGGTGCGACATCCTAATGCATTAAAAGAACTAAGAATTGATTCACTTATATCAGAGGAAGCTTTTCAGGAATTGCTTTCGTCATTACCGAAATTTACAAATCTGCAAAGATTAGAAATCGGCTTTATCTCACCTTCTGAGTCGAGTAAAGAAAAAATGTTTACGGTGTTGGAACAAATGACGAATTTGAAGTGTGTAAAATTCAAACCTGTTTTTTCTAAAGAAGAAATGAATGCTCACGGATGGTTCGAAAAGAATAGTGGTTATGAAAGGAAATAACGATTACCTATAGAATTTCCCTGCCGGTTTAATTACCGGTGGGGATTTGTTTTTCTAGTTCAGTTCACACTTCAGATAATAGCATTTTTTGCCTTTGGATAGTGCTTTCTGCTCGTATCGTGTAGACAGAAACCAATCGGGTTTTTGAGATAGTACGTTCATGTCATCGATATATTTTATGCCTTTGATATTTTTTAAGTTCTCCAATACGTTCTGCATATAGTTTTCACAATCGGTAGCAATAATGATGCTGCCGTTTTCTGCCGTCTTTTCCTTTAGTGTGTTGAGAAATTCCGTCGATAATAAACGGCGTTTGTAGTGCTTTTTCTTCGTCCACGGATCAGGGAACAAAACGTAAACCGAGTTGAGCGAATGAGCGGGAAAAAATTCCAGTAGGAAACGTGCGTCCCCCCTATATATTTTAACGTTGTTCAGATTGTTATCGGCAATAGCTTTAAGCGCACTAGCAACTCCGTTTTCAAACGGTTCACATCCGATAAAGCCCGTTGTCGGATTATTTATCGCATTTTGTATCAAGTGTTCACCACGACCGAAACCGATTTCCAGTGTGATTTTTTCGAATTGACCGTTGAAATATTCACGCGGGTTTACGTTAGATTCTGGTAAAGTAATTCCGTAAATATCGTATAAAGTTACCAAATTTTCCTTTTGCGTTTCGCTCAATCCCCTCGCTCTTTTGCGTCCGTACGATTGTATGATTCTTTTCGCTTCCATGTTTCCCCGTAAAAATTTCAATAAACCTATTGGAAAAATACCTCGGACATCGTAAATTAATACTCACTGGTTTTAAAGGGTGATTTATGAAAATCGGCGGAAATGAATTAAGATTGGGAATGTTAATTGAGCATAACGGAAAGTTATGGACTGTTTGTAAGTTACAACACGTGAAGCCGGGTAAAGGCGGTGCTTTCATGCAGACGGAACTCAAAGAATTAAGAACCGGTACGAAGTTGAACGAGCGTTTCAGATCAGATGAAGCTATTGAACGCGTCAGATTGGACGAAGAAGAGTGCCAATTGTTGTTCAGAGACGGCGATACTTTTACGTTTATGAATACAACGACTTTCGATCAAATTTCCGTAGATAAAAGTGTTATCGGAGATAGCGCATGCTTTTTGCAGGATAACATGATTGTGAAAATCACCATGTATGAGGGAGAAGTTATCGGAGTCGTATTGCCTGATACCGTCGTAATGGAAATCGTAGAGGCCGATGCGGTTGTAAAAGGTCAGACGGCGGCGTCTTCTTATAAGCCTGCGGTTTTGGAAAACGGAGTGCGTATATTGGTTCCTCCTCATATCGAAGCGGGCACGAAGGTGGTTGTAAATACCGCTGATGTGTCGTATGTTGAGAGAGCAAAATAAGTGTAATGCCCAGATGGCGGAATTGGTAGACGCGCTAGGTTCAGGTCCTAGTCCATGCAAATGGGTGGAAGTTCGAGTCTTCTTTTGGGCACCAATTATGAGGTTCTTCGATGATTTTGCATCAAAATGATTTACCTTCGGACGTAGTTTTTAAAAACAGTGTCGCTATAGATACCGAGACAATGGGGTTGCAAACCAAAAGAGACAGATTGTGTCTTGTACAGTTGTGCTCTGAAAACGGTGATGTGCACATGGTGCAGATTCAAAAAGGTCAGCAGGATAAGGCGGTTAATTTAAAGCGACTGCTGGAAGATAAATCAGTTTTAAAAATTTTTCATTTTGCGCGGTTTGACGTATCAATATTGAATCATACGTTTGGTATACATGTTAATCCTGTGTACTGCACAAAAATCGCATCGAAGTTGGTTAGGACTTATACAGATAAGCACGGTCTGAAAAATCTGTGTAAGGAAATTTTGGATATCGAACTTTCAAAGCAAGAGCAAAGTTCCGATTGGGGACGTAGCGAGCTGACTAAGGAACAATTGACTTACGCAGCCAATGATGTTCTGTATTTACACAGGCTGAAAGCCCGTTTGGACGAGATGTTGGAGCGTGAAGGCAGGACGGAATTAGCGCATAAATGTTTCGATGCTCTCCATTTAATTTCAGAATTAGAATTACGCGGATACTCTCCGGAAGAGCTGTTTCAGCACTAGATTTACAATTCGTTAGTAACTTTTTTCGTTTTACATACGAAGTTTTAACTTTTTTCGGATAACTATATAAACAGGTAGTTATTGGTAGGATGGTAATATGAAGAAGTTAATCAGTATGCTATGCATTGCCGCAATAAGTGTGACGTTTTCGTATGTGGATTTCGCTGAAGCGAGAAGCTACGACAGTGAAGAGGCTTTTCTCGAAAAAAATACGCAGAAAGTGAAAAAATCAAATCATAAAAAAAAGCGTCATCGCAAAAAGAACAAGAGCGACAAGAGAAAGAACAACCGCAAAATAGAGCAAGAAGAGCCATCTGAGCAGCGCTCTGACGATCATGATACTCGGAGTGATAATCAGAAAACAGAAGATGAAACGTATTCAAAAGCTGAAAGAAAACGTTTGCGCAAACAAAAGAAAAAATTGAAAGCGCAA
>CAMNGH010000074.1 GCA_946538065.1 uncultured Holosporaceae bacterium | reverse complement strand
ATTATTCAGATTTTTGCCGAATGCTGTCTAATTTAATGAATAATGCTGTTGAATCTTTAGATAAAGATGCTAACGGGATAGTTAAAATCGGAATCAGAGATAACGATGACAATAGCGTTTCTGTATTTATACAAGACAATGGAAGAGGTATGCCTCCTGACATGGTAGATAAACTTATGAACAAATGCTCCGTACAAACGACTAAAGAAAACGGACACGGACTGGGAATGCCTCAGGTCATACGTACGGTAGATAATACGCACGGCTGCTTGCAGGTTAAGTCAACTGAAAATGTAGGAACAGAGTTCTGCTTAACTTTTCCGAAATGCCCTGTTCCAAATTGGTTTTCCGATACGATTCAAGTAAAAAAAGGCGATACAGTTATCGTATTGGATGACGATAGCTCGGTATTCAATGTATGGAGAGGCATTTTAGCTAATAAAGATGTTACCGTGAAATATTTTACAGACGGTCGAGAAACTCTGGATTTCATCTCGTCTTCTGAGGATAAAACGCGTCTATTCTTGGTAGCGGATTACGAGCTCAGAGGGCAGGCTCTCAATGGAGTAGATGTGATAGAGCAAGCCGGAATGCAGAATAAATCTCTGGTAATAACTAACACTCGTATTCACGAAATTAAAGGTTTTAATGACGCAAGTGATAAGCTGAAAATCTTCCCAAAATTGCTAGGCTTTGATAAAATTAAGACCATCGTCGAATAATAATGGCTCGGGTAGTTGGTTAGTGAAAACGGCTCTACAGCAAGAATTCCCCAAGCGCTTTACTTTTTGATAGCATCATAGTGATGCTATCACGGTGCGTTAATTTGACAATTGCTTCTAGTATATTCCTGTAACAGCATTGATATCAGAAGAATCAGAATTCTGCTCGGTTATTTCTTCGGTTAGTGAGCGTTCTTCTGTTGGCAATGCGTCGTCTTCTTTAAAAGCCTCGATTAATGTGCGAGTTGTTGATTCCGTTGGTAATCCACCTGTATTTGCATCAATTTTCCTTTGTTTAATTCCGTGCGGAACTTTAAATGGTTTTTGTTTAATGAATTTTTTAGCTTCGCTCATGAAATTAATAAAAATAGGAAGAGCAGTGTTTGTTCCATTTGCATTTTTGCCTAATGTTTGAGAGTCTCCATCAAATCCGACAAAAACACCTACAGCAATATCCGGAGTGTATCCGATAAACCAAGTATCTCGGCTTTCATTGCTCGTGCCTGTCTTTCCTGCCATTGGTAGATTTAAAAACGCAGCACTTGCTCCCGAACCACGCGTCATGACTCCTTCAAGTAACGAGGTTAACTGATATATACTTTGTTCGTTCAATATCTGTTCTCTGTTATCATTCAAATGAGGGGGATACTTATCATCAAATGAAATGCCTTCTTCAGCTTGCCGCTCTTCAGCGAGATAAATAACTTTTCCATATCTATCTTGAACATAATCAACCATAATCGGATGAATGCGTTTGCCACCATTTGCGAACATTGCATAAGCCGTTGTTAATTTTAATAAGGTTGTTTCCCCTGCCCCTAATACATACGATAACAATTGCGGCATGTGCTCAAACACACCGAACTGCTCTGCAATTTTCGCGATTTTATCTAACCCAACTTCTTGTGCTATCCTTATAGTACATGTGTTAATTGAACGTTCTATACCCTGACGGAAGGTCACTTTATCGAGGATTGCCCCTTTGTAATTTTTTGGCTGCCAAACTCCTAGCTTTTCACCCAAATCTATCGATATCGGACTTGCATCAACAATTGAATTTGGTGAGAATCCATTTTCTAATCCTGCAAGGTATACAAAAGGTTTAAATGCGGAACCTATTTGACGTTCTGCTTGAGTCACACGATTGAACTCGCTCTGGTCAAACGAATATCCCCCCTGCATTGCCAATATTCTGCCGGTTTCAGTTTCTATGACGACTAAAGCTCCTTGCACTTGCGGAATTTGCTTCAGCGTATACATCCCCTGATGCTTACCTGAGGAAACAATATCGACAAGAACGACATCTCCGCGTTTTAATTTTTTTGCCCATTTTACGTCTTCCGGAATTATTTTCGCGCGTTTGCCGAACTCAGTTGCGACGGTTACATCTTTATTGTCTTTCACGGAAACAACAACAGCTTTAATAAACGGTTCTCCGCCTTTTGGTTTATCAATTTGTTGCAGAGCCTCGAAAATTTCTTTTGCAGAGCGCGACATATCGAGAGAGCAAATACTACCTCGCCATCCGAAACGTCGATCGACTTCTTCTAGACCTTTTCGCAAAGCATTATATGCACATTGCTGCATTTGAGTATCGAGCGTACTCCGAACGATTAATCCTTCGGTATTTAAGCTTCTTATATTTAATTTCTCCATTAGGTGTTTGCGAATTTCTTCGGCAAAATATTCTGAAGTTTCATCTGACTGATATGCAACAACTTGCAAATCTTCAGCGACAGCTTCTTTGGCCTGTTGTTCGGTTATATACCCATCTTCAAGCTGCCGGGAAATTGCCCAATTGCGACGCTCAAGAGCTTTGTCTTTATGCTTTATCGGATGATAATTATTCGCTCCTTTCGCCAGAGACGCTAAATAGGAACATTCAGCAATAGTTAATTCATCCACGGTTTTATCGAAATATACTTTTGCTGCAGCTGCTATACCATATGTGCCCGAACCGAGATAAATTTGGTTTAAATACAATTCCAAAATCTGTTTTTTAGAAAGAGTAGACTCTATGCGAAACGATAAAATTGCTTCCTTTATTTTTCGAATATAAGAAACTTCGTTGCTTTTTATCAGAAATATTCTTGCAACTTGTTGGGTAATTGTAGAAGCCCCCTGCGGTCGTTTTCCCGCTTTAATTTTTTCTATGTTTTTTATTACAGAACGTGCAATGCCAACGAAATCAAGCCCTTTATGTTCGAAGAAATGCTTATCTTCTACAGAAACAAACGCGTTTATAAGTTTCGATGGTATTCTATCAATAGGAATGAAATATCTTTTTTCGTTTGAATATTCGCATAATTTCCGCCCATCTTGCAGAAAAACACGAGTTGCGACATCCGGTGAATATCTCTTCAACGAATTGTGATCTGGTAAATCAGATGAGAAAAAATAAAGGACGAAAAACAATAATGCTCCTCCGCATCCAACCAGCGCCAATACCGAACAAACTAAATATGCGAAAAAGCGGAATATTGATTTCATCGACTTTCTTCCTTAAAAAAACAATCTGCAGCGTACATGATAGCACGATTTAACTTTTCTCTGTATAAAGGCGTGTGAAGAAGTTCATTATCAATTTTATGAGACATACAACCGAGCTCAATCAATACAGCTGGAACATTGGTTTTTAACACACGCAATTCACTGTTTCTGCAGGGACGTTTTTTAATCTTGCAACATTCAGGAATGAA
>CAMNGH010000073.1 GCA_946538065.1 uncultured Holosporaceae bacterium | reverse complement strand
CGCTAATCTGTTGTTTTTGATTTTTTCATCTGCTGCGTTTACCAGTACGTTATCAAAAAACGCGGATACTTTCGGTTCTATTTCGACTAAGGCCGACAATTGTCTTTTGAACTTTTCGCAGGCTTCAATGTCCTTGTTCTCAGCTAAAGTTTTGATGTTATTTTCAGCTGAAACAATCGCATCGAACAAATCTTTTTCATATTGCTCCGCAAATAATGCCGTACCGACTTCGGTATGTGATAACGCATCAGGTACAATATTTTTCGCACGTTTGTACTCGGAGGTTAATTTCTCTCCAACTTCACTGCTCAGAATCTCATTTAAAGTTTCTGCCTTTCTGTACGCCGTCAATATATCACTTTCGCTTATCGTGATAGCCTTTGCGATTGCGTGAGAAATTCCCGAATCTTTCAGCAAAACCTTTAATCTATCCATAATGAACAGCATAACATTATTGACGGTATCAGCTTTTAAGTCTTTCATTGTCAGTTGTTCGAAAGTCTTTTTTACGACATTTCTCAAGTCTATTGTTAAATTTTGCGACTTGATAATTTTCAGAATGCCGATAGCGGCACGTCGTAATGCAAATGGATCTTTTGAGCCAGTTGGTTCCTTACCTATTGCAAAAAATGACGTAATAATTTCGATTTTATCTGCTAAAGCAAGTAGTGCACTTATTGGAGCGGTAATATCATCCGCCATTTTATATTGGTCACGAATGGCATCGCATACTGCCGGGTTTTCTTCCTGTATTCTGGCATAATGTCCGCCCATTATCCCTTGAAGTTCAGTGAATTCACAAACCATTGACGTGGACAAATCACACTTTGCTAAAGTTGCCGCACGACGTAATAGTGCAGCAGTTGTCGCAGAAAATTTTGGATTATGAGCGCTAACTTCCTCATAAACGAAATCGCAAACTTTTGAAAGACGTTTTGTTCTTTCATACAACGTTCCGAGCTTTTCTTGGAACGTTATTTTTTTCAGATTTTCCAAATGTGACTCAAGTGGTTTTTGTAAATCAGTTTCAAAGAAGAAATACGCGTCAGCTAATCGAGCATTTAACACGCGTTCATTGCCTCGAATTATCGTCGTGCCTTTATCATCTGCTACGTTGTTAGCAACAAACACGAAAAACGGAGCAAGTTTACCATCGGCTCCTCGAGTAGGAAAATATCGCTGATGGGTCCGCATTGGAGTGATAATCGCTTCTTCAGGAAGTTTCATAAACTTCTCAGGAACACGACCAACCAAAACAACAGGATACTCTACAAGGCCTACGACTTCATTTAACAACGATTCAGTTACTTCTATCGAAATCTTGTGCTCAGCTTCGATTTTTTTGAAAGAATCCAGAATAATTTGTCGTCTTTCTTTCTGATTGATTATTACAAAAGCTCTTCGCATCGCGGAAATATAATTGTTGATATCGTTGGCTTTAACCTTCTGCGGAGCTAAAAATCTGTGGCCAAAAGTATAGTCGCAGGATTTTAGTTCGATATCACTGAAATCGATATCTATCGCTTTACCTCCGAATATCGCCATTATATTGCGTATCGGACGCACAAAATGAAATTGATGGCGTCCCCAATGCATAGACTTCTGCCACGAAATGGCCGCAATTGACTCTTTAATTATGTCGGCAAGAAAAGTCGACGTTTCTTGCGCTTCATGTTTTACATTTGCAAATACAAACGTTTTTTTGTCGATCGTCTTTTCAACGCATTGTTCCCGAGAAATATTATTTGCTTTTAAAAATTTCTCGATAATTTCACTAGGCGCAGTTGTTTGAGGCCCTTTTTTTTCTTCGGTATATTCTGCAATTTTTGATTCAAGTTTAGCTCCAAATACTATTCTGCGCGGAGAAATATATGTAGACACTGAATCATACTTGATACGGCGTGCATCAAAGCGCACTTTAACGGCATTTTCAAACTCTTTTATCGCCTCGTTTTGAAGACGAGATGGTATTTCTTCAACTAATATTTCTAATAAAAAATCATTCATGACAATTTACCTGTACTTCACAACATGTCTTTGCCAAAGCTCTTACTCGAGCAATTCTGTCTACACGCTCAGCAACGCTTAATGCTCCACGAGCGTCCATTAAGTTAAATAAATGACTGGCTTTCATGCACTGGTCGTATGCCGGAAGTGCTAAGCCCGCTTCTGCTAATTTCTTGCATTCGATTTCTGCGTCGAGGAAATGTTGCGCCAATTTTTCAACATCCGCGTATTCAAAAGAGTATTTTGAAAACTCGACTTCTTGCTGCATGCAGACATCGCCGTACGATATTTTCTGTTCGTTTTCCTTGCCATTCCAATTTAAATCGTAGACGTTATCTACCGATTGTAAGAACATCGCTAAACGCTCCAAACCATAGGTCAACTCTACAGTAACAGGATTACAAACTATTCCACCGACTTGCTGGAAATATGTAAATTGAGTGACTTCCATTCCATCACACCAAACTTCCCAGCCTAATCCGGCAGCTCCCAATGTCGGGCTTTCCCAGTCGTCTTCGACAAAACGAATATCATGTAATTTATAATCGATACCGACAACTTCCAAACTCTTCAAATAAATGTCCTGAATGTCATCAGGAGATGGCTTTATTACAACTTGAAACTGGTGATGTTTCTGTACGCGATTCGGATTTTCGCCATATCTACCGTCAGCAGGACGACGCGACGGTTGAACATACGCAGCTTTCCAATCTTTAGGTCCCAACGCTTTCAAAAAAGTATTCGGACTGAATGTACCTGCGCCTACTTCCATATCATATGGTTGCAAAAGAGCGCACCCATAATCACCCCAATATTTTTGCAAGGCAAAGATTATATCTTGAAATCCGTTCATAAAAATCACCAAAATATTACGACCAAAATTATCACAAAACGTAAATATTAAACAGTGTAAAAAAAGCGATTTCTTTCGAAATCGCTTCACATATACAAATGAAAGGAGAACTTTTTAATTATTTCGAAGAGATTCTTTGTGCACTCTGCTAACGGCTTTTTCAGTTTTCGGGAACAAGGATGTTTTACACAAAGGTGTTTCATCATCCGAATTGTCATCTGAAAACGTGCCAAAAGATATTTGGTTATCCGAAGGCACGATAATCTCTCCAACTTTTTTTGAATTTAACCAAATCTCAAACGTTTTACCAAACTCTTCATCTCCTATAAGGGTAATGCAGAGCTCTCCACCACAACGCTCTAAGCAAAATTTATTGCTTTCATTTTCCTGCGTTGCTTTATTTTTTATTTCAACACCAGCGCTATCACATATCTGGAAAGGCAACACAGTCTGTTGAAAAGGCTTCAATTCACATACTGGCATTGGCGTTGACGCCATAATATCCGAACTTAAAACAAGTGCAACAAAACCAAACACTGCTAACAATCCTTTCTTCATGTTTTCCTCGTATATCCTATCTATAAAAGTATATAGTAGAACAT
>CAMNGH010000072.1 GCA_946538065.1 uncultured Holosporaceae bacterium | reverse complement strand
ACAAAAGAAAAAATTGAAAGCGCAAAAAAAACGTGACGATAATATAAAAAATCAGAGAAGCGATGAAGAGCGTGATTCAAAACGTAAAAAAAGAAAAAAACGTAAAAAATCTCGTAAGAATAAAAATTATTCTATTCAAAGTAATATCGAAAGATACGACTACAATGAAAAAAACAACGATGCTGACAGGAAAAAATCTCGCAATATTGAAACGCGCCTCAGCAGCGAAGAAATTTACATGGAAAACGATGAAGTCAACTGGAAAGATAGAAAACCGAAAACTAATAAGAACGGCGAAGTGATAGATCCGGCTGTAAATTCTTCAATCGATAGAATGTACTTATCTATGAAAGAACCCCCTAAAGAAAAATCGCCTGAAATAAGAATGACAAAAGGTCTAACAAGACATAATGACCTTGTTAAAAGTATAACTGCACGACCAAAACAAAACTACAAAATCGGCCGAAATGGACCAAAAGAACCGATTAAACTGAGGCAGGAACTGGAGCGGTATAAGCGAATATTGGCCACGTCTCCTACCCTCGACGAAACAGCATAACATTTTCTTCTATTGGCTCCTCGTCGCGATTTGCGATGGGGAGCACTTTGCACAGAAAAAAATAAACCTCAGATTGCTAGAACAATGCCGTTCTCAGGTTTCCAATGCAGGAATACTTCGTCTTCCCACTGAATCGGACGTTCTGCTGCACGAACCATATTCGCGACAGTTGCTAAAACTATCACTCCGGACGGTAATTGCACGTGATAAATGGAAACATCTCCGAGATATACAATGTCTTTGACTATGCCACTCGTCCAGTTGTGTTCTCCTGTTGGTTTAGTCGTTGTAAGCAGGACTTTTTCGGGACGAATCGCAACACTGATTTGAGCACCTATCGGGAACGACGCAGAGTGTGCAACATACAAATTCTTTTCCGTCGCTGTAGATTTAACGACAACGTGATCGGCGCGTTCTTCAACTATAATTCCATCAAATAAATTAACCGAGCCGACGAAATTTGCGACGTATTTTGAATTCGGATATTCGTAAATCTCAGTTGGTCCTCCGACTTGCAAAATGCAACCTTCGTTCATTAGTCCGATACGAGTTGACATGGTCATGGCTTCTTCCTGATCGTGAGAAACCATAATGAAAGTAACACCAACTTTTTCTTGAATGTTCACGAGTTCTAGCTGTGTTCTTTCGCGTAATTTCTTATCCAAAGCCGCCAACGGCTCATCAAGCAAAACCAATTTCGGTTGTTTCACCAAACTTCTCGCAAGTGCGACACGTTGACGCTCGCCACCTGATAACTGATCCGGTTTGCGACGTTCATATCCGCTCATTTGCACCAGTTCAAGATATTCCGCAACTCTGTCTCTGATTTCCGACTTTGGAAGTCCATCTTGAATCAGCCCGAACGCAACATTCTGTTCAACTGTCATGTGTGGAAACAATGCATACGATTGAAACACCATACTGACTGGACGCTTATACGCAGGAGTATCTGTCATATCGATACCGTCGATGAAAATCTTACCTGAAGTCGGAGATTCAAAACCAGCCAACATACGAAGCAAAGTTGTTTTTCCACAACCTGAGCGACCGAGCAAGGAAAACAATTCGCCTCTGTATATCGACAACGAAACATCATTCACTGCGACACGACCGTTGAAAGTCTTCGTCAGATTTTTTATCTGCACATACGGTTTTGCTTTTGGATCCTGCCACGGTTCCAGATTGCTCAGATGTTTCGGTTGAATAGCCATGTTCCGCTCCTAAACTGCTAGCGGATTTTAGCATAACATACTGCAAAATCGAAGAGATTCATCACAACACATCGTACACATCTACGTTATCATGTAGACTGGAATTTTTTTGCGTTACCAAATCACATCCGTCAATTAACACCATCAAATTATTGGAATCTCTCGCGGAGATATCTACATACGGCAGATTAAAGACTTTCGCAGAGGACTTTTCAATCAGAGCGGCGCCCAGAGCGTTAGGCAACTTTCCTGTGTAACCGATATATGTTACCGGAACGGAATTATCAACATCTAAATGATGGAAATCTCCTTCCTGCATATCATCAATTATCAAAATCGGTTTATGTATCATATTAGTGAAACTAGAGAGTTTATCCCAAATATCCGATGACAGTAAAGCGCAACCGACAAACTGATTCGGTTGATCTAAGAAAAATTTTGCGGCCGGTTCACACGCCGATTTTTTAGCGCTCAAATAAATATTTCCCGCAGTTGAGAGTTTACTGTCGACACACCACTTCACAATATACTTTATATCGTCATATATCGATTCTGCACGACAATCTACGCATAAAACCGACATTCCTCTGCTTGCTAACAATTGTGCCAATGGATTATACTCCCATGAGTACTGATGTTCTGCATCGGAGTTCACGCAAATTACCAACGGCGTTGTACGCAAACGATTATTAACCAATGTCGCATATCCGTTGATATATTGATTTTTTCTTGTCGGTATTTTTATACAACGCGTATCCTGAAGAACCACATTTTTCAAAAACGAATTGGATGAAATTACAAATTTAAAATGATTATTGGTTGTATTGAACAGATAATAATCCGTTGGTTTTTTAGGATTTTGAATTCGAAGCAGCCAAATTTTGTTATACTTTGATGTTTTAACGATATCCCAATCTGAATCCTTAAATCTTTCTTTTATAACATTTACAGACTGCTCAATTTTCTTATCGCAAACCATATGATAAATTCTTCCGTCACTAACACTTATTAGTTGCGGTTGTTGCTCTTGATTTAACGATACGTGACAATCGCTTATACGTCGGGCATAAGGAACGAGTATTTTTTGAAATTTGCCGTTTTTTAACGAGCGTACATATAAAAATACTTTTCCGTTTTCCATCACCAATTTACAGCAGTTCTTATCATTAACCGATATGTATTTTGCTTCAGTCATATTAATCTTATCGATTAATCGTAGTTCGCTTTTTCCAACAGTCGCGACATGATTAATAAATACGTCTGTCATTATTCCTTGTATGTTTTTATAAACCAAAGTCGGCACAAGCTGTGTATCGAATAACGCAATTGTTGGTGTTTGTGCTTGTTTTAGCAACTCTGTCTTGCCTGTTGATATGTTGATTTTATATGTGAAATACTGCTTATCATCGCTGCATATCGCTATTATTTCTTCTTCTCCACTGTATATGTATATTTTATGCGCATTTTCTATCGGAGTAATATCACGTCTATTTCCGCTTAATAAATTCACAGATTCTAATCTAATATTTTGGTTATCATCTGCATATGTGTACACGATTCTGTTATCTCCAACAAAGGTCATTTCCAATACCGAAACTCCATCGCTTATTACCTTGGCGAATGTTCCTTTATTTTGTATTGGAAGTACATAAATGCTGCCATTTACTATATACGCGATTGTAGTACCGTTAGGACTTAGATTTGCGTTTTTGATATTGGTTTCAGGAAACAACTCTT
>CAMNGH010000071.1 GCA_946538065.1 uncultured Holosporaceae bacterium | reverse complement strand
CGGATTTGATTGGCCGTCGGATTTACCACCTTTTAGCGTAGTCACAGATGACGCGCCTGTATCAAAATCTTCTTTGATACGTGAACACAAAAATGGAGATGAAGAAGAAAAAGATTGTCCTCGTCATAAAAAAGCACGCGAAGAGGCTCCTTCTAAATCTGTAGAGTTCTCTGATGAGTGGAGTAGTAAGTTTAGAAAAATTTGCAAGAATGAATGTGACTTTTCTAATATGTGCTTATTATTATCTCGAGGAATTCCACCAGAACTTATAGCAATTTCCCAACCTAGATTACGTACAGAAATGGCCAAATGTTTTGTCGGTGATGCATCGGCACACGTCAATTTAGGAGTTCCGTTTATATTTTTAAATGTTCGAGAAATTCAATTAATTGCAGAAGTTTTAAAACAAAATCCAAATTTACAGCTTTTAGATTTAGCAGGGCACGAATTAACCAATGAAGCAGCAAAATATCTTGCCGATGCAATAGTAATAAATACCACTTTAAAAAAACTTAATTTATCCGCATGTTTTGGTGCAGAAAATACCGAAGGTATAATTTTTATCTTAAATGCGTTAGCAAAGAATTCTTCTATAGAAACTGTTGATTTATCCAGTAATTTTATGGGTGATGAGTGCGCTACCCCATTAAAAGAAATCATAACAAGTAATTCAACCATAAAAACAATTACAATCAATGGACAGCTTATTGTTTTTCGTACCTTGTTCGGTATTGCTAGTGTACTTGGAGAACTTCCTGAAACTTCATCTATGACATTAAATGCAAGCCCTCAAAAAGTAGAAGGGCGAAAAGATTTGGAGCTTACAAAAAATGAACGCCTTCGTCTGACAAAAGCTTCTAAAACGAGAATGAAATTATAATAGGTTCTTGACTAGCCCCCTTGCGCAAGCGAGATACCAGAAAAAGAAAGAAGGCGGACGCCTGAAGGGAAAAGAATCATTGATACTTGTAATTTTTTCATCTCTGATATCCATTCATATGTCCGCATTTTAACACATCAATATCATATAGCGCCCCTTGGGCTGATACCTTCAGGGCGTTAACTCAGTGTTTTTTTACGGTTTCCGTTTTTTGGCTTCCTTTTCTTGCTCACGCTCTTTGCGTTTCTCTTCTTTCTTACGAAACTTGGGTAAGTTTTTGCGTTTCTCTTCTTCCTTACTTGCCTCTGACTGTTGTCGTAAATCTTTCACACATAATACCAGGCCTAATTGCTCAATTACTGCATCCAAATTTTGCCAAACATCCTTCCTAAAAATCGGCTGAGCCAATACACTATTTTGCTGTATCTCTAAAAATTTTATAAGAGCTGCCTTATTCTCCTGCTTAAGCACTTGAGAACGAAAAATGTTCAGATATTTTGTCACTTGATCGTCATTTCCCCAATCTATAGCATTATACATTGGCTCTGACACGAGCTTTAACATACCTTTAAATATGTTTTTTGCCACACGCGAATCGAATAAACTCGCGCACATACTATATCTGTTCCCTTTTAATTTCTGTAAAGCAACGTCTAGTTTATCGGCAACCTCTTGCTCAAAAGAATCCAACAAATCAGATTCTTTATCAGATGACAGTGAGGATGGCTCCTCTGTTTTTTCCCGTTCCAACAGTAACCTCGGTTTACTTTGAGTTTTGTCGATAACTGCCCCCTCAGAAAAAACCTTCATTATTTTTGATAGACAATGGAATGAAAAGTCTTCCCACACTGTAATACCATCGCGAGGTGAAATTCTCCAAAACTGAATAAAATCGCTTAGCGAAGGCCAAAGAGTTCGACTCATTACCGGTAAGTCCGAACCAAATGACTGCGCGCTTGCTTCTAATACTTCTTCTTGCGCTACCTGTGGCAATAGACCAAACCCCATTTTTTGTGTGATATCCGTAATTCCTGCCAAAAACGGCACCAGCGTTTGTATCATTTTATCAAATAGTTGTTGCTGAGCATTCATTTTCTCATGAACTTTGTAAAAAGAGTCCTGCAAAGCATCTACTTGTTGAGAGAGTATGTCTACTTGTCCTCTTAAGCCCGATATTTCGGTTGATATCGCCCCTGAACTGAAGAGGCTAAACATGCTCATCAAAAATTGAATTTGTTCCCCTTGCCGCCGTATTTCTTCATCTTGCTGCCGTATTTTCTCACCTTGCTCTCGATTCTTTTCTTCTAGAGCTGCAATGCGCGATTCCTGTATCCCTTGTTTGCGCAATGCATTCATTCCCTTTGTCTCTGAACTAGACGACGTAGCGCTTGTCAACGTTTTCACTTGCGCATCAAGCTTTGCTAATCCTGCGCCAATTTGTCTTATGCTTTCGTCAGCTTTTTTACGTTTTTTTCGTAATGACTCAATAGCATCATCTTGTTCTTGTGATTTTTTCTCTAAAGTAGACGTCCGTCCTGTAAGACTACTACAACTTTCTGAATAAGTACCCCACAGTTCTTTCAATGCGTCCAATTTTCCTTGCAGCTCACCTACATGTTCCTGCAATTCTTGAAACAGACTAAAAGGAGTCTTTCCTCTCCATAGAGCATCTACCGCCAATTTATCAGCTTTTTGGCTCATACCCGTCCTTAATGCTGTCAAAGTTTTCGTGATTGCTTTCATATTGCGCTGCTGCTGATCGAATCGCTCGTCTTGCTCTTGAATACGTCGGCTTAGCTGTTCTACCTGAGTCTGCAATTGCGGTATTTCTTCTGACCAAAACGGATCACTCGTACCAAGTAAAGATGGCATTGTGGCTGAATAGTCAGACTGTTCCAATGGTGAAAGAACTTGGCGCACCACGCTAGCTGTTATATCTACTGTTCTCTCATCAGCTGACAAACTATCACTTGTCCTTACACTACACATCCCATCTGAGCAACTCAGGCACATGATTACTGCTGTAAAAAGATTTTTTAACTTGATTTTGGTCATATTACCTCCTATTTGCAATTTGATTTATGGTAAACTATTTGACACAGATGTCAACGCCTCCTTCTCAGAATTTTCCATAAACTTTACTGATTTACTTGCGTCTCGCGCTGTAGACTTGAGGACAATTTAGCTAATTTGTTTCTTTGCTAGTTTTGTGTTGAGATTCGACGTTCATAATCGGAACGCCGTCTTGAATTTTGTATGAATAGGATTTTCCGACTAGTTTATCTCCGCACAATTCTAACTTTTCACCGGTTACGGGACACACCAGCAAATTCAACAATTTCTTATCGATAAGCGGAGTTTCTCTTTCCTTCATATTACTGATTCATATTATTAAAGAAATCTTCGTTATTTTTCGAATTTTTCAATTTATCCAGCAAGAACTCCATGCCATCTGTCATTCCCATTGGCATGAGAATCCTTCTGAGTATCCACATTTTGGACAATATATTCTTATCGACTAACAATTCTTCTTTTCTGGTACCGGACTTAGTAATGTCAATTGCCGGGAATGTTCTCTTATCTGAAAGTTTTCTGTCTAGCACGATTTCGGCGTTACCTGTTCCCTTGACTTCTTCGAAAATGACTT
>CAMNGH010000070.1 GCA_946538065.1 uncultured Holosporaceae bacterium | reverse complement strand
TACCTGCAACTACATCTTTATATTCTCTAAACTCTCGAACAACACGTTTGAGATTGTAACGATAACCATCTATCATCTCCTTATCTTCAGCAGTGCTAGCAGATCCGTTCCGTTTTTGCAACGAAAGCCCTTCCGCAGCTCGTTTCCCAGCGTCTAAAAACACATCAAGAGACGACATCGAAGCGCTATCTCCACCACTTCGCCTATCATCAGGAGGCTGCCCCGGCATTTGCATTCCATAACAGCTCAAGAAAGAGCAAAAAACACCGGCAACAGCCAAACCACTAAATGCCTTCAAAACTGTCATCACTCCCCTCAATCACAGGCTGAATAAGTTTAAGCACCATTCCGGAAAGTGCTTGAGCAACCTCAACTAGCGAAAACTCTCTCAACTTTGTCAACATGGCGTCATATGACATATCTCTGACTGATAACGCCTTATAAAGCCGTTGCGTGAACAAACCTCTCAAAAGTAATTCCTTTACTCTGAATTCGGCCTCTGTGCAGTATTTTACAACCGCAACGATATCATCAAAATCTTCAATACTGCGAGGCTTTTCCGTTGCAGGTTGCGTAGCGTCAATTGATGAAACCGGCGCTTGCAACAATTGGTTCACCGTTCCGAATAATGCTCGGATATCTCTCTCCGAAACAGTGCTAACACGACCGCCCTCTGCTTTTATCTCTTCAAAACGAGCGCTCTCTTCTTTGATAATTTGATTTATCTCTTCTTCTAACCGACGAGTTTGCGCCGTCAACTGTTTCTTTGTCGCGTGTTCTACTGATTCCCTAAGAGCCTGCTTAATGACTTCTTTACAATCCGCCACTTCAGCACAATTCATACATTGCAAAGCGACCTTTAATCTTTCCAATGTCCTAGCTCTATCAGAAGAAATTCCACGTAACACCTCATCTACCGCTGCTTTCACACTCGCTCTGACAAACATTTCTTGTGGAACCGTCTCACTTCCTTCCCTTAATCTGGAAGTCATCTGCTCAAGCTCAACATCTTTCGAACGCACTTCTTCTTCAAGTTCAGCGATACGCTCGAATGCAGCCACATTTTCCTGTCCCTTTTCCGCAATCTCACTTTCTAGTACCCCAATACGTTGCAACAACTCATCAGGCAAATCCGATTCGACAATAGGAGATTCACGCTCGCTCGTAACGTCAGGAACGACACCACTTGCAAAAACCTCCACAGATCTTGCTCTCTTCATCGCCGGCTCCTCGATTGGATAGGCAACAGAAGGCCCGTTTGCTACGGGCGCACTACTACTTTGCATTCCTAAACCGAAACCAATACCATCAGCTGAAAATGACAAACACATCATAGCAGCTGGAACACAAACAGCCGTTTTTTTCATAATAACCTCACTAATGGAAATTGCATGTAGCCATCATTCTGATGACATAGCTATTAAGGCGATTCTTTAGGCAAATTCCAGGTAATGCAACTCCACGGGCGTGCTGATTACTGGTACAATACTCTATAGATTTCTTATTCGTATCAAAACGATAATCACCTTCGAGTCTTATGCCATACTTTCCGAACTTTTTCTCGATACCAATTCCGACAACAGGAACGACATCCGAAATATTAGCATAATGTCCATGAGCCCCAGCCCCAGCGTTGCCCGCTACAACACCTTCAGCATAGCCGTCGTGGAAATCAGATTTTACATACGCTCCCCCCACTCTTCCATAAAATAAAGTGTTAAAACGCGAAGCGTAATATCCAAACTTCACCACCGCAGAAGGCGTCAACCCCTTAATTTTACCGGAATAGTTTACCTTACCATACCAATCATAGCTTCCACTGAATTTTTTGTTTTCCGACGCATCTAAGGACACTTCACCGCCGACATAAAGATTATTATCCAACACCTTACCGTATCCGACAGCAACTACTCCACCGAACTGATCAACCGTTTTCTTCACAATTTTCGGATTATTAATTTGCAAATTATTCCAGACGACATCTGCCTTATTCTCTGAATGAGTCATACTAACGCCAATTCCCGCACAAATTCCGTCAAAATTATTAACGGCATTATTTACATCCGTAGCGAGTGTCCCTCCAAAAACGAACAAACCACCTAAAACTACTATTTTCTTCATTTCTATACCTTTCACTAAACACCCAACATATACTCCTGCGCGAATTTGGCGTCAACCTTTAATTGAATACTTTTTCCAAAAAATACCCGCAAAAGATGTATTGCGCATTACAAGTGTTGCGCAAAAACCACAAATGTTTTTTGTAGATAAATATTGTAAATCACAGTAGAATATTTGAAATTGTCCTGAATATAGAGATTGTTATATGAAACACATTCTTATCGTTCTAACGTTATTGACTAGCCCAATTGCTTGTTGCAAAACGATTCAAGTAAATATTCCGCAAAACAGTAGCGTTGCTGTCAAAGACACAACCTCAAATACACGCGTTGAAGCTGCGACAATTAATGCAAGTGTCGACGATGAAGTAGTTATAGAACTAAAAGAAAACCCAACCACAGGTTATTCATGGAAAATCGAAGAGCCGGAATCAGACATCATTGCGACTTTTGAAAACGAATATCGCGCCCCAGCTAAAAATTTGATTGGAGCTCCCGGAGTTCGCCAACTGCGAATACGCGCAAAAGGTACCGGCACAATAACAATTATAGGGGAATACCGCCGGCCATGGGAAAACAATACACCTCCAGCACGACGTTTCACCTGTGAAATCATAGTCAAATAGACGCTGTTCCCAATTTTCCTATTCCTTTTCTAGCTTCTGTCATATAGATTTTGCAATATACAACAACGTATTGCCATTCAAAATTGACAATGCTATTATTCCTATCGACTACAAAAGGAATATAACATGAAAAAAACACTATTCATCGTGTTGACGTGTTCAGTATTTTACAATCACGCAACTTATGGCTCTTCACATGTGTCGGATTCTCCTACTTATCCTGAGGCTACTAGCGAATCAAATAGAGCTATTTCACCACTATCTACATCAATATCTGATTCTGAAATTGAGAAAGAATTAGATGAATTTTCACCAGAGCCAGTGACTGTTTTCTTTGAAAGAAAGTCTCAATTTGAGTATGATTGCAAGTATTTATTTCTTGCGACTATCGCTAAATCTCCTTCTTCCCTGCCGCTTTCTGCAATTTTAGCAAAAACATTATTAAATACGATGGAAGAAGGCGATGGATTCACAAATTCAGAAGTTGATATATTCGACTTCCTTATACATGAAACCTTTGGCCTTTATGATTATATATACAAGGAACTAGAACATATTTACAAAGAATACAAAACTGTTACAGATACACAGTTTTCTGAAGTTATAAAACAATCTAGCACTTATTTTGAAAAATTGACTTTTTCAGATGATCCACTACCTCACCTCGCGGCACAACGTATGGAATGGACTTATCAGAAATACAATATCATTCGGACATTACTTGAGTACATACGGGATAATTCTAAAATTGAAGATTCACAAAAAGCTAATGATTTACTACACAAATTAGAGCATGGACGAA
>CAMNGH010000069.1 GCA_946538065.1 uncultured Holosporaceae bacterium | reverse complement strand
TTCAAAGCTATGCTAACAGGTTTCATCACACCCTTGTTAACATTTATGATAACTTTTGCATGACATACATTTAAACTTACTATACATAACACAAAAACTATTTTTTTTATCAAGCTTATCATTTAATATCCTCCTAAAGCTTCCTTCAGATTAAATCGGAAAATAAAATCTCGGAACATATCGATTTTATCTTTCGGTATTTTCAACGGACTGGCTTCTAAAATCGCATGTCTTGCACTGTCTGCCGCCGCTCTGAAAACATAATCTTCTGCATAACGTTTTTCATCTAAGATTTTCACGCTTGATGGAATAACTTCACCATTATCCTTCAATTGCACTCTTACATCAATAACAATATCTTCTGCATTTTTTACTCCGCTTGAGACATTCCAATGCGGATAAATTTGCGCGCTAATCATTGCAGCATCGCTCTCGACAAGACCATTGCCGCTACCAAAACTGCCGGCTCCGTTGCCTTTTTTACCTTTACCGGAGCCTTTGCTCATTTCTGCTAAACTTCCGCTAATCATATCATCAAACGCGTCTTTTTTCTTTGCGGTATGTTTTTCGCTGTTTTTATCGATAATATCGTTCAGTTTTTTCCTGCTCTTTTTCTTTTTATCCTGTTTTTCCGCTCTCTTAATGACATCAAGCAAAGCTTTTCTATTACGCTTTTTCTTTTTTGGCTTTGGTTTAGGTTGTTCTTTTGGCTCTGGCTTCGGCTCTTCTTTTTTGAATTGCGGAACGGGTTCTTCATCTGCATCTGTTTGAGCTTCTTCCGGCTGAGGTTCTTCTTGAGGTGCGGCTTCCGGTTCTGGCGTCTCTGCAGGCTGAGGATTATCTGCCTGCTCTGGCTGAGACTGGGGTTCCTCTAATGGTTCGATATCTTTGGGTGTCTCTTCAACTTCTTGTGCAGGCATAGCTTCTTTAGGTTCTTCGGGTTGAGGCTGTATTTCTTCAGGTTTAGATTGTTCCTCAACCTTCGGCTGTTCCTCTGGTTTTGGTGGGGTTTCTTGTTCAATAACAGGAGCAGACGGCGCGTTTTCCATAGCTTCTCGGAATTCACCTTCTCCTGCAATTTCTATATCCATTAATAATGTATTCGGTCTGTTGATTCCGGAAAAAGAAAGAGACGCGCAAACGAGTATTGCGATATGCAATATCACGGAAAATATCATTGCTTGTTGAAAAAGGTTCTGTCCCTTATTTCTTCGTAACATTCGTTTCTTCTGCTTTCGGCAATTCAGTAACTAATACGACTTTCTTAAAGCCGGAACTGCTTATGCGTCCCATAACTCCCATAATTGTACCGTAAGGTAACGACTTATCGCCTCTTACAAAAATTTTTGTATCAGCTGAATTTTCTTTCGTAATTGCAGCCAATTTTGCAGGAAGCGTTGCAACATCAACTTCAACTTCGCCAATAAAAACTCGTCCTTCACTATTAATATGAACTACGACAGGTGTTTCATTTCCGGAAATGTTCGGAGCGTTTACAGAAGGTAAATTGACCTTTACCCCGACAGTAAGCAACGGAGCTGTTACCATAAAAATGACCAACAACACTAACATCACATCTATCATAGGAGTGACATTCATATCACTCATTGGTGCTAATTTTGATTTTGCACTCCGTTTTACAACAAATGCCATTTAAACCTCTGCATCTTCTATTTGACGGGATATTATTGTTGAAAATTCATCGACAAACGCGTCTAAACGATTCTGATATCTGTTGATATCAGCGGAAATTTTGTTATACGCAATAACTGCAGGAATGGTTACTATCAATCCTAACGCTGTCGCAAACAATGCTTCAGCAATACCAGGAGCGACTGAAGTTAAGCTGGTATTTTGATCGAACCCGATGGATTCGAAGCTGTTCATAATTCCCCAAACTGTTCCGAACAATCCGACGAATGGAGCGGTTGAACCAACAGTGGCAAGGAATCCCAAATGTTGCTCCAGATAATCTATTTCTCGTCCGACGACAACATGCATCATTCTTTCTATTCTGTCTTTTAATGAAATACCACCGATTGACGTTTTTGCCTTCGTTCCTGAACGACGCCATTCCTTCATGCCGGCAATAAATACTGAGACAAACGGATCATCTCCCCTGTCTTTCAAATTATCAAAAAACATATCAATTGAACCACTGTTCCAAAATGCATTTTCGAATTTATCTGCATTGGCTTTTAATTTTCTTAGAAAAGAAAATTTTGCAAAAATAATCGTCCAGCTCCAAAATGAACAAGCTAATAATAAAATAATGACTAACTTAACCGTCAATGATGCTTGCATAAACAAGCTCATCATCGATAAATCATGATGTACAGCAGTTGATACAACTGTTGTCGCTATTTCTTCTGCTCCGGTCATTCGCAATCTCCTTCAAATAATTCTTCTTCTCTTTTATTCGGTGTCGCGCCTAAATATCTATAGCCCTCTAAAGTTAGCATGCGTCCTCGCGCTGTTCTCTGAATAAGTCCTTTTTGCAAAATATAAGGTTCGACAACTTCCTCTATCGTATCTCTTTTTTCAGATAAAACTGCCGCTAATGTGTCAACGCCGACAGGTCCTCCATTATAAAAATCAAGTATACACTTCAAATATCTTTTGTCCATGGAATCTAAGCCCGATTCGTCAACATTGAGTTTTTTTAATGCAGAATCTGCAATGTTCCTGTCGATAATATTTGCACCTTGCACTATTGCAAAATCTCTTACACGTTTGAGTAAACGACCTGCAATACGAGGTGTTCCACGTGAACGCCTGGCTATTTCTTCTGCTCCATCTGCGGAAATCGAGATATTCAGTAATTCTGCGTTTTTCTTAATGATAATAGTTAATTCTTCGACATTGTAAAATTCCAAATGCAAAGGAATACCGAATCTATCACGTAATGGAGATGATAACATTCCGGAACGAGTAGTCGCTCCGATGAGGGTGAAATGCGGTAAATCTATTCTTACAGAGCGAGCTGCAGCTCCTTCACCAATCATTAAATCAAGCTGAAAATCTTCCATTGCCGGATACAAGACTTCCTCGACCAAGTGATTCATTCTGTGAATTTCATCGATAAACAGTACGTCTTTTTCTTGTAGGTTCGTAAGAATTGCTGCTAAATCGCCTGCTTTTGCGAGAATAGGGCCCGAGGTTGCTTTAAATCCGACTCCTAATTCTTTTGCTACAATTTGCGATAATGTTGTTTTACCTAATCCCGGAGGACCGAAAAACAAGACGTGATCCATCGCGATATTGCGTTTTTTAGCAGATTTGATAAAAACGCGCAGGTTATCCTTTACCGCAGATTGTCCGATGAAATCCGAAAGACTTGTGGGCCTCAAGGAATATTCGGAAGATTCATTTTCTAATTGTTCAGGATTTAATTCTTCGTTCTTCATTATACACCTGACGATAATTTGGCTAATACTTGTTTCAATAAGATATCAAATTTGCAATCTTTTTCCGGTTGTAATAACGATATCGCGCGAACTATATCTGCACGCTGATAGCCCAAGTTTAACAGGGCTGAAATAACATCATTTATTACATCAGATGTCGGAAGAGGGGAGGCGGAAGGGATTTCGAATGTTCCTTTTCCAACAACTTTATCCTTTAGTTCCGTCATTATGCGAGCAGCTAATTTTGCGCCGACACCATCTGCTCTCGTAAAAGCATTTTTATCGCCGGATAAAAACGCCCTATAGATTTCATCGTCGGAAAGTGCAGATAATATGGCAATAGCGACCTTTCCTCCAACACCTTGAACTGATATCAAAATATTGAACCAATTTCGCTCTTGCTCGGTAATAAAACCATACAACGTCCAAGCGTCTTCTCTTATATTCATAACCGTAAACAGATGAACTATTCCTGTTTTCGATTGAATTTCACTTAGCGTTTTTGTTGAGCAAATAACACTGTATCCGACGCCATTTACATCGACTACTGCTAAATTATCTGCAACTTTTTCTACAACTCCGTTTAAATGTGTTATCACGATTTCACCTTGTAAAATGTTTTATGATGCGCATGACATACGGC
>CAMNGH010000068.1 GCA_946538065.1 uncultured Holosporaceae bacterium | reverse complement strand
GCTTTCATTTCTTCCAAATGATACTAACATATCAAAAATGCTCGGTGTGATTTTTTTACCTGTTAGAATGTTACGCAAAAGCTGTGCTACTTTTCCAAACGATACACCTAATTCTTCGGCAACCGCACGCAACTCTTTTTCGAGAGATTCTTCCGTCCAATCATTTGCGTTTTCTAATTTTTGCAGAACGGTTTTCAGCATACTTTTCGAGTCGTCATCCAATGATGATGGTACGAACTTATCCGTATAAATCGAAGACATATCTTTCAACTCAAGTAACGTTTTCGCGCGTTGTTTTAAGCCGTTCATTCCTCGCAAAATTCTCTCTTTTTCTTCTCCATGAATTTCGCCGGTAAAACGTTGCAACTCGTTAAATAACCTGTCGTTATCTGCTTCACGCATGTAATGACCGTTCAAATTGGCTAACTTCGCGAAATCCAATCTGGAAGCTGACTTTCCCAAATTTTCAGTTGTAAACCATTCGATAGCTTGTTCTCTTGAGATGATTTCGTCATTGCCGTGAGACCAACCGAGGCGTAACAGACAATTGCAAATCGCCTCAGGTAAATAACCCATATCACGATACGCCTCAATACCCAGAGCGCCGTGTCTCTTGGATAACTTTGCGCCGTCAGGTCCGTGTATTAGCGGAATATGTCCGTAAGTCGGAATTTCCCAACCAAAGGCGTTATAAATCTGAATATGACGGAATGTATTCGTTAAATGATCATCACCGCGAATAACGTGTGTTACGCCCATATCATGGTCATCGACAACAACCGATAACATGAAAGTCGGTGTTCCGTCACTTCTGACGAGAATCATATCGTCCAGTTGTTCGTTTTCAACCGTAACAGTTCCCTGCACAATATCATGCAAAACGGTACTGCCAGTTTGTGGGGCTTTCAAACGAATGACAGGTTTAACTCCCGCCGGAGCTTCTTTCGGATCTCTGTCTCTCCACATACCATTGTATTTCGGAGATAGTCCCTTGGCTTTTGCTTCGTTACGCATAGCTTCGAGCTCTTCAGGAGTACAATAACAATAGTACGCTTTGCCTTCCTCAACTAATTTATGAGCGAGCTCTACATGATGCTGAATTCTTGAAAACTGAAAAACCGCGTCACCGTCCCAATTAATGCCGAGCCATTTTAGCCCTTCAAATATTGCGTCCACGGCTTCTTGCGTAGAGCGTTCTCGGTCTGTATCCTCTATGCGCAACACAAACTTTCCGCCGTAATGACGTGCTAACAACCAATTGAACAACGCCGTTCTGGCACCGCCGATGTGCAAAAATCCGGTAGGAGAAGGCGCGAAACGTGTAACTATATTCATGTATGTTTACTCTTCATAAATCAATAAGCTGTATTCTATAGTCTAAAGGTTTGGTAGTAAATGTTTAGAGAAAAAATTCATCGTTTTATAGATGATTTCTGCGAATACGAAAAATACCGCTTGCCGAATTTCGTACCGGTCGGCATCGGTGTAGGTGTCGGTATTTATTTTTCACTGAGCAACGAACCTCTGTTTTCTCTGAATATCTGCACGGTTATCCTTCTGTTACTTCTGACGATTTTCTGCAAATCGCACAGATGGGCTTGCGGTATTTTACTGACCATCAGTATCGGATTTTTTGCGGGACAATTGCGAACGAAAACGGTTGATACATTCATGCTTTCGCACAAGTTCGATAAGCCGATAAATATTTCCGCGACCGTCGAAACTTGCGAGAAAACGGAAAAGGGAATGACGTTTATTGTAAACGATGTGCACAGACAATCAAAATATCCGTCGTCGATAAACAAAATAAATAAACTGCATTTAACCTGGCGAGGGAAAAAGGCACTTGCGTCCGAAAAAGATTATCAGCCGGGAGACAAAGTGTCTTTTCGTATTGTGATATCTCCGTTGACTTCACGAGCCTTTCCACAAGCGTATGACTTCAAAAAACAATTTTATTTTAAAGGAATCGGCGCACGCGGATTTATTACAAAAGAACCGAAAATTCTGGAACGTTGTAAGCAAACGTCTTTTCAGGTGTTTATTGAGCGGTTACGTCACGGGATAAATAAAAAAATCGAGTCGCAATTGTCGGGAGATACGGCGGCGATATCCAAAGCGTTGACGACAGGCAGTAAAACCGGCATTCCGCAAAAGGTGAGAGATTCGTTTGCAAGATCGGGCATTGCACACATTCTGGCGATATCAGGACTGCACATGGGAATCATCGGCTTTTTCGTGTTTTGGTTATGTCGTTTGCTTTTGTGCTGTGCCATCGGAAAATATTACAACGTTAAAAAAATAGCGGCGGTAATTTCTTGGTTGGTGGTCTTATTTTATCTCTTCATTTCCGGCTGTTCTGTTCCGTCAATGCGTGCGTTCATTATGCATACGCTGGTTATTTGCGCAATTCTGCTCAATCGAACCGCTTTAACGATGCGAGCGGTGGCAGTGGCCGCGACAGTTATTATTTTATGTTCACCCGAAGTGATATTATTCCCGAGCTTTCAAATGTCGTTTGGTGCAGTCATTGCTCTTGTAGCTTTTTACGAACGTGCTTGGGATTTTTCTCCCGTGTTTAAAATGTTTTCTAATGTGGTAATGACGACGGTGATAGCTTCAATTCCGACGGCGCTTTTTTCTATGTATGCATTCAATCAATTGACGTTAAACAGCGTTCTCGCGAATATAGTTGCTGTTCCCCTCATGACGTTTTTTATTATGCCGATAGCGTTAACGGCGTTATTTCTCATGATATTCAATTGCGCTCAGCCACTGATAATTTTGTTCGGGTACGGAGTCGATGTTCTCATAAAAATCGCAAATTATACTTCGCAGCTGCCGGGCTCTTTTTTTATTATGCACACGCCATCTGTTACGGTCATGATTACCATTGTGCTTTCGGGATTAATACTGACATTACTGCATCACAAAATTCGTTTAGTCGGATTGGGCGGAATAGCTTGCGGATTGCTCATTTATGCATTCGAACCGTTACCTGACATTTTTGTTTCTCAGGACACAAAAGTTATCGGCATCAGAACCGACGACGTTGTTTGTTGTAATCATCTCGGCTACTTTCGCTCGATAACATCTGCATGGGCTAAATCAGTTGGTTTCGAAAAAAGAGAAAAATTCAATTCTAAAGCTTGTCGAAAATTAATCTCAAAAATTGATAATGATACGTTCAAAATTAATATAAAAAATACCGATGTTATTATAACCAATGATGCGGACACAGAATCAGACAAAGCGCTGATATTTCACCTAAATGAACCGAGAAAATTCGCAGAATTAATTTACTTACCATCCCGAAAAACCGCTTCCGAAAGCGATAACCATCGCCCGTGGAGTTGACATTGCCCATTAGGCGTGTTATTTATGCTACTGTAAAAATTAAATAAAGGCAATTATGAAGAAATATATCTTAACGACAGCGATCGTGTGCAGTTTTTGTTGTAACGTATCGGGAATGGAGACTGAGCTCCATCCTGCGGTAGCAAGCGATAATCCGTGGAAACAGCAAACGCTTTCGAAGTTAAAAGAGGAATTTTTTGATGTTTTAAATGGACGAAAAGTTCTTTCTCAAGAGGAAAGGGAGGCCTTAGATAGAGAAATATGCTCTCGATTGGACGAGATCGCGTCACAATCAGGTAAGAAACCAAAAGGTGAATATTTTAAAGGCCTTTTATTAAGTGGAGAATCATGGAACGAATATTCCCAAATTGATGATGCGCATAAAATATTAAGTATGATTAAAGAGCATCCGAGTGAATTTCCATCCCTTTCGAATAGAATAGAAACATGGATTGAACCAATTCAGAAAGAACAAATATACTACATGAAAAAGATAATTGGTTATTCATTCTTTGGTAATTCGATCGCCATTGCTGTCAACGAGTTATTTCAATACCCCTATTTTTTTTCGCATGACTTTTTTTGGGAAACTGTCGACCCCGAACTTAGAACTCGTATTACATCATTTGCCCAAAAACCTACATATGAATTAACAGAATTAGTGGAATTGTGTAATTCAATATATAAATTAGAGCGCGCTCGAGGAAAAGATGGCGTTTATTTGAATGACGATTTTTGGAGAATGGTAGATACCAAGCTTGGAATCTATGTTACATCATTCATGCAAAAACCTACATTTGGATTAACAGAATTAGTGGAATTGTATATTTCAATATATAAATTAGAGTGTGCTCTAGGGAAAAAGGGACGTTATTTGAATAGAGCATCCTTAGCTAGTGAGCGGCAATACTTTAAGGAATCAATCGATCGGGCAATTGAAACTCCTAAAGTTGAATTAAATTTTCCATT
>CAMNGH010000067.1 GCA_946538065.1 uncultured Holosporaceae bacterium | reverse complement strand
GCCTCCGGAGTTCTCGTGCCAAATGTTGTTGGATGAACTAAGTAACCCCGAGAACGGTTTCTTTCAAAAAGTTGTTATACGAGATATTCCGCAAAGCTATGCCCGATTCTTTTGGTATACATTCGAATCTGCGTTTTCAACCCCACCATTTTCAATATGCTCAGCATTGACAATAGCCAACTCCGATATAGGTCATAATATTACTGTATTACATACATTGCTGTCTGACAGCGCTTATCAAAAAGTCAGAGAAATGACGATATGCGACAGCTCTGCGAGTCTTGAACAACAAGAATGGTTGTTGCGAAGTTTTCCAACGTCGAATATTGAAGTATACGATTCGAAAAATCGCCCATTATTGTCTGCAAGAGATGCCTCCAAAAACAGAAAATTATCTGTATTAAGTAACAGAGGCGCGCACTCCCTCACGATTACCGGAAATCCCAAAGGGTCTGAATTTAAGTATGATTCTTTATCAGAAACGATTGGCACAATTGCCCAAACTAATTCATCTTCTATTTCGACCCTGAATGTTCGGGACATTCCGGAAAGTTATGCCGACACTTTTTGGGATATGCTCAGTGAAATCTTTGAACAACAAATTTTAGAAGGAATACCCAGATTAAAAATCAATAACGCTAATGTAGGTTACGGCTTTGAGTCCTTACAAAAAATAATATTTCTATGCCCTAAAATGAGGATAGAAATAAGAAAGGATAGTAGTCTTACAGAGGAGCAAGTGGAATGGTTAACCGGTCCTAAATAAAACAACGAATAACATAGACTAAACATTAACCTTTATTTCCAAATAAAGAGATAAAAGTACTTATTGATAGAGAAAACGAAAGGAAGGAAAACATGAAAAAACTACTAGCTTTATTATTTGCGACACTATTGTGTTACAGCCAAGTCGAAGCATCGAGGTATACAAATGATAGCCCTGTCAAAGTAAAAAAGATAACAGTCCGCGAGTTTCCAGAACGAAAAACTCCTTTAGCTAAAACAGTAACGGAAATCGAATATGAACCCATCGATATGTATTCTAAGGCATACTCCGATGAAGAGGAAGACTCCCTCCAGGATTTTTCCGATACAGATTCGACTACATCTATCGAAGTTTGGAACCATTTTTCTATTTCCAATTCCGTTATTAATGGTCATAACTGTTTAGAAATTGATGGAAATAGTGAAAAAATTAATTCAGATATTCAGAATGATAATGCACTATTCGAAAAAATTATTGAATTTAAAGGTATTTATCAAATTACAGTTAGAAATATTCCGCAGAGTCGCGCAAAAGAATTTTGGTCTGTCCTTGCGGATGCGTTTACCGATTCGGATTTCGCGGACAGTATAAAGGAATTAATCATTATCGACTCTGATTTAACAGGAGTTACAGAAAATTTGATTAATATATCATTAATAACTAGAGGCTTAAACCTGACATTGAAAAATTGTTCCGTTGATGATTCAAAAATCAAAAAATTACAGGATCATTGTAACTTTTTAAAAATAGAAAGATAAAAGCAGAAAGGAAGGAAAACATGAAAAAACTATTAGCTTTATTATTTGCGACACTGTTGTGTTACAGCCAAGTTGAGGCAATGAATTCGAATTATTATGAGGAGGAAGAAAGCCCTTCGGGAACAAGCTATGCTAGTGACGAATCTTCTTCATCAGATTTTAATGTAGAGGTTCCGCCTCGATCATCAAGTACGCCACTGGAAAAAACTGATTTTAGCTCTTCTTCAAACAAAGGCCCTTTAGAAAACTTTTTGTCTAGAACTCCTGAACCAATGACTATTGACGATGACAATTTATCATCAGATGACCTCATATCCAATACGCAAGATGAGTCCCTTATGGATGGATCAGCTTCTTCAGAACAAACCTCAACTAGTTCCATGATGGATTACTCAGATGTTGATGATGATATTCCTCTTGAGAAATTTAAAATAGATACTGGAAGAAGATTACATATACGAAAAAACAATTCTACTTTAATAATCGATGGAGACAGCGATATGGGAAACACTGCGCAGGAAATTTCTTGCAAATACTTAAAAGATATTATCACAGATAATTTTAAATTTCATATTTCTGAAATTATTATCCAGAATATTCCAGAACGTTATGCCAGATTTTTTTGGTATACACTCTGCAAAATTTCTCCTGAAGAGTGGGAATCCTTAAATAGCCCTTTACTAAAAATAATTAATGCAGAAGTAAGTTTTAATTTCGATTTATTCGCGAAAATTCTTAATAATCCTGTTAGAGTAAATCTTGAAAAAAAAGCTCTCTCTGAAGAACAAATAGCATGGTTACAGAACTATTTTAGTACCAAACGAAATCTGGAATAATGTGAGGCAATGGCAAACGGAGAAGCATGAGGAAAAACATTTTAATAGTAATAATGTTACTCTGTTGTGTTGGAAATTCAGTAGCGAGCCGTCTGCCGGAACTTAAAAGAGTCGATGAAATTGCTACTGAAACTCCCCTGGTTGTCTCGGTTGTTTCTGGTGCTTCAGCGATAAGTCCGAGCTTAACAGCTCAAAAATTGTGTGAAAAAACTTCTGAAAAAGAACAACCTATCGCTTCTGAAACAGATTCCATCTCACCTATTGATATCGCAATAATCAGAAAGCCACCTGCATCACCGATATATTCCGATGCAAAATCGGACATTCTCAGGTTTTGTACTCGGCTCACTCAAACAGGCTATTACACAGAATTCAAAAATTTTTCGTTAGACGTTACTATTCATAATTTAAATATAATTATTTTGGAGTTAATGAGGCTTTTATACCTTTCAAATGCTCCTGAGGTTCCCTGTTCCAAAAAACGATGCATTCGAATGTTAGATGAAATCAGCATGCCTTTACTAACAGATGAGTCTCTTTTAACAACTCCATTTGAAAACGACTGTTATCTCCCTGAGCCATTTGTATCAAGGCTATCTGAGCAACATAGGTATTTAACATGTTCAACATTTCCTCATTTAAAGTGTTTTAAAGATACAATCGATGTTGCAATAGCTATGGTTCCGAACAAATATCTCGGATTTATTATGAAATATAAGTTAATGCCACAAGCCGTTAACATAGAAATTGCACCTGATATGAATTTAAACAATACCGTTTATACTTTCTTTCGCATTTGCACTGCCGAAGAAACACAAGAACGGCTCGAAGCTTTATTAGAAACCGATGAATAACAAAATCGACAAATCCAATTTCAACTATTGACAAACACGCACGTTTTGTTGTACAAAACAGTCAATCGTTTTTGTAGTTAAGCAAACAATTAATAACAGAAGGTAAAACATGAAGAGAGCTATTTTAGCTATACTATTCGTACTACTTAATTGCGTAAGTGATTTGAATGCGGCATCATTAAAATCTCCCAATCAAACTGACCATTCCTTCACTACAGATATGCGCCTTTATAGACCTACTTATCCAACCGGCGCAAATGGTAACGATATAGTAATGAAAATGTGTTCTCAGCTCCTCTTGCGCAGCTGTCAGGTGGAATTCTTAGACGTTCTATTAAACGTTCGAATTCAACCGTTCGCCGACAAAATTCGCCACTTAATGAATCTAATGATTATTCCATCAACCAAAGTATCACCATTTCTACAAGATACTTGTTTAGAAATGCTTGAATATATTAGCATGCCAATAAGAAGATCTTCCCGCCCGAAAACAGAAAATCCTCTTATCTTTCTGCCCGCGCAATTCGTATCAGAACTGTCTTCTACTCATGATAGCATAATTCGAAACAAAACCTGTTCTAAATATGTGCTGGAAGCACTCAAAATTTTACCAACTGAATATTATAATTTTATACGCTATCACCCACACGCAAAGCCACAATCAGTATGCATTAGTTCCGATATAACGATAGATTTTTTGTTCTATCAAACATCTTTAGATGAAATCATTTCCCAAAAGCAAGCACACGTGCCTTGCTCGTTACCTGAAATTCCCAATACTGCTGTTTTTAGAAAACAAGCGACACGACGACAAGTTGTCACTCATACTTCCGCAGCTTTAGAACCTCCTTCATGTAAACGTAGTCGTGAAGAATCAGAAACTTCAGAATCTCCTTCATGTAAACGCAATCGCAAAATATCAGAGACTTCCGCTGCTGCTTCAAAAACACCGGATGCACAATCTCATGAAGAGCAGCCTACTGTTGCCTCCTCTCCAACCAAATCTGTCTTCAAAAAACCATCGTTAACAGAATTGTCGTCTCCGCAACAGCATCATTTCGGAAAATTTTCCCCGGTTACGCGATCTCCCTCTATTCCTGAATTTGGGACTACGCTAAAGGAAGAAAGCAAATAAT
>CAMNGH010000066.1 GCA_946538065.1 uncultured Holosporaceae bacterium | reverse complement strand
TGCACAAACGTAAAATAGATATGGCAGATGAAATTTATGTAATTAATGTCGGCGGATACATTGGTGAAAGTACTCGTTCAGAAATAGAATACGCTAAATCAGTTGGAAAAAGCGTGGAATATCTGGAAACTCCGACTATCAAAATATGTTAGAGGTTCTCGCGTATATGAATAAATTACTTAAACGAAGGACTCTAATGTAACGTCGCGGATATCGAGAAAATTCTTAAAATCCAAAATAATATTTTCGATTACCTTTTTTTGAAATTATGTAGATGATACCATTCTTTGTTTTGTATTTGGTAAGGTGGTATGAGTTTCAAATTGTCGCATGTCTTTGCTAAGTTTTTTTGTTTGCTCGTTTTTTGCTTAACTACTTTGAGCGTACAGGGTGAAAATTTTTTAGAACAAGCAAAGAAAGCAATAGATTCTCACTCTATAATTTCATTTGATATTTTTGATACTTTGATTTTAAGACTGTATGTGCGTCCGATAGACCTCTTTATTCATCTTGAAAAGTTAAATAATTGTAGCGGCTTTACTGAACAACGTATTTTAGCTGAGCGTTCAGCACATGAAAATACAAATGATGAAGAAGTAACGTTGAACGAAATTTATGAATGCATACCTTCAAAATTTAAAAAATTTAAGGATGTCGAAATTGAATTAGAATACAACGTTGTCAGACCGAATCCTGAAATTAAAAAATTGTATGATTATGCATTAAAAAAAGGGAAAAAGCTGATTATTACATCTGATATGTATCTTCCGCGTCAGACTATTGAAAAAATACTGAGTAAGTGCGGGTATGCTGATTATTACAAACTGTATTTATCTTCAGAACGAAAGAAAACGAAAAATTCTTCAAATTTATACCGTGAAATTTTAAGCGAACTAAAAATATCTCCGCAAAATATTATACATATCGGAGATAATTATTTTTCAGATTGCGAGCAAGCTAGGACAGTGGGAATAGATTCTCTGTATTATCCGAAAGTGACGCATAATTTTTTAAACAATCCGTACAATGAAAAGTTTAAGGAATTCTATGAGCAAAATGACGAGCTTTTCCGGAGCATCGTAGTTTCGCAATTGGCTTATAAACAAAAGCAGAATGAAAATCTCGCAATGAGTAAATCGAAATATTGGTATGATGTCGGCTATCAGATAGGCGGGCCGTTTCTTTTTGCTTTTTGTGATTTTGTCAGTAGACAACCGTTTTTAAAAACTTGTGGTACTGTGGCATTTATAGGACGAGATGGGTATGCTCCATGGAGAGTGTTTCAAATACTTAATCCGAAAATTCCTGCAAAGTATATTTATGCCCCGAGAATTATTGGGCGAATTTGTAATTTGGATTTGTTGAGTCACTTCTCGGTAAAAGGGTGTAATGAAATATATAAAAATTACTTTGCGCGTGATTTTGGTGATATTAAATTCAGTTCGTTGGAGGAGTGGAAATTTTTTATAGACAAGAATTTCAATTATCTGAAAAAACTATCAGAAAGTAGGAAGGAAGAATATAAGAAATATTTAGCATCGCAATGTAATTTAAATCAGAATTTGATGATAGTAGATTCCAGCACTAGTACTTGGACAGTTCAAAAATTGCTACAAGGCGTTTTCAATTCTGAAGTAATGGGATGTTATGCATGGGTAGATCGTGATGTTAAAACAAATTTTAAATACGCTGATTTTTTCAAAAATATTAAGACTCCGCTTCGTAAATTTATAAATTGGGATTTCGTTGAATTTTTAATGACTGCGCCTGAATCTCCGATTATCGATATAGTAAACAATGAGATTATACATAAAAATCCGTCTTCTGAAGAAAAGAATAAAAATGAGATCGTTCAATATGTTGTAAACGGAGCAATGGATTTTGCGCGAGATGCTCGAGAAATTTTAAAAAATTCAGATATGAACGCAAATGCAGTATTCGATTTGATAAATGATTTTTCAGATTATCCGAATTTCGATGATGTAAAATATCGAGGAAGCCTCATGAATTGTGCAGATGTCTCACATTCTCATTATCGTAGGTTTTTCTATGATAAAGTCAAAGTCTCTGTTCTGGCTCTTTTTTCATTTCATTCTATACATGGAGAGCGCATTGCTAGATTTTGGAACAGTCTTCCGTTTGCTGTTGTAGTACCCGCTATTAAGGAAAGAGTTGTATATCTGTTCGGAATTCTTCCGATTATCAGAATGCAAATCTATCCATTTACTGAAGATTGAGATATGCTATCCCAGCTTTGTTTGTATTAACGAAAAACGAGATTGAAAATGCACAGAGAAATTTTAAGACGATTGCTTGAAAATTATTATCCGACAGATGTTAATGAAATTGAATCAAAGTCACGTATGCTGAATTTTTTAAATAGCTATGAGAATTGTTTTGAGCGTGCACTTTCAGTTGGGCATTTTACCGGTTCTGCTTGGATAGAAAATCATGACGGCACAAAATTTCTGCTTACATTGCATAAAAAAATCGGGCTTTGGTTACAGCTGGGAGGACATGCCGATGGTTGCGAAGATTTATGCCAAGTTGCTATGAAAGAGGCGAGGGAAGAGTCAGGATTGCAAAATCTCGAATTGGTTTCTAACGATGTTTTCGATGTCGATGTGCATTTGATAGAGGCATATAAGGGAATTCCGCCACATTATCATTATGATGTTAGATTTCTTTTGCGAACTCCCGATGACGATGACGCGATAAAAATTTCTGAGGAATCGAGCGACTTGAAGTGGTTTTCAGAACTTCCGAGTGATCTTTCTGGTTTCGGCAGAGATGCTCCGCGAATGTTCAAGAAATGGAAAGAGCGGAAAGCAAAAATAATCAGAGTTTAGAAAACGACACTTTAACTGCAACACCGTCGTTGTTATACGACGGTGTCTGTATGTTTTGGGGCATTCTACAGCAAACGCTTAGCGCCATTCCAATAGTTTTACTTCTCCATATTTGTTGGGAACGAAGCTTTTTCGCTCTACTTGAGTAGGGAATCTGTATTCGAAGGATAGCGTTGACAACAAACCGTACGGATACATTCTTTTGCTCCAATACTCAGACATTGATGTACTATACAACTCAAGCAACGGCCCAAATGTAGCTAAATTCGGGGCACAATTTAAAAATGGCGTGTATTTACGTGATATCGTACACGCTTGCGGTTCTTCCCCTGGAAACAGAAAATTTTCCGCGTTTGAGCTATTTATCTGTGATAGCTCTTGGGGAATCAAAGCTCCGAAGTGATCTACTCTTATTCCTTTTCCTAGTTCAGCCGATAATTTAGAATCACTCATCGAATTGATAAATAAGTAGGTTTTTCCCTCATTTTCTAGTACAGTAATTCCCAATATTTGTTCCATATCGCCTGGCGTCCATGAAGCACGCTCCTTAACAAAGTCAATTGGAGATTGTTTTTCCCAAGTTTCTCGAACATTAGAGGAGTTAAGAGGTTCTCTACTAAACAGTAAATTTTCTCCATTTTCACGAATATAATCACGCCAGCGGAGAAAGATCTTTTCGTCGATTTTTATATTCAGAAAGCCCGTATAAATCTGATCTTCAACAGTACTTTTTATATTTGGAAATAGTGAAAATCCACTACTACTGAGAAAATGGCCTATTTCATGAAATATTGTTTCCGCAAGATTCCAATGAGACAGAGACAATCCAGTTGGCAGATCCATATCGCCACCGAATACTGAAGTTTTCATAGTATGATAGGGGGATAATCGTATCTCTATTTCACCCGTACTAGGCAGGTATCCGTTTGTTTGTCCTTCTTTAAAGGTTAAACGATTTGGTTCTCGAAACATTTTGCTCGAATATAACAACTCCGCTTTACGTTTAGCTAAAGCGCAAGCTATCACATCTCTGTAAGTTTGGCTTCCTTTTATATATGGTCGTATTGCAGAAGCTATAGTCGCTTTCAATCCATCAGAACTCAATGAACATTCGTCAAGAAACGCTTGTAACAATTTTTCTGAGTTTTCTTCTTTCCTCAAATCAAGATACCGCTCTTTGTCTTTATCTGACAATGAAAGCCCATCAATATAGTGTGTTGCATCCATAATATGTACTTCGGTATCTTCCGGAAGCTTAAATTGTTTAACCAATTCTTCCGCGTCTCTACCTGACAATTCGCGAGACAGATTTTTACGCTCGTTAATAACACACTCTCGAGCTTTAGAAGAAATTTGTTCTAGCTTATCTTTATATCCATCTTTTTCTAGTTCATCTTTTATCTGCCACGGCAAATGGAGCCAAATGTAAAAATCTTCAGGTTCAATTTTCGTTCTACCTGCTGTTTTATTCAATTTATCTTCTATACTTCTAAGAAAACTTTGAGCATCCTTATTAACAGCTCCTTTCTTCGAAAGAAGTTGAGTAACAAAAGTTTTTATGTCTTTATCCTCAACACTTGAAAGCAAGTATAGTATTGCATCGTTTGTAATGTTTATATCGTCTGATTCTTCTTTTCCTATTTTCTCCATTGTAGCGCTGATGATTTTTTTCATTTTTTCTCTTATCGACTCAAATTTACCAGGTATATGAAGATTAATTTCTTGAAGTGCAGATACTAATTGTGAAACTTTAGAAACTTCAGTATCATCACTCATTTCAGCGATTCGTCGTTCAATTCTTGTTTCAAATGGTTTCAGAAGGGAGGTTAATTTTTCTTTAGTGGCGACATCAATTCCATTTAGAATGGATTGTTCGGAGAGCGCTAAACCATACTCCCTCACTAATAAAAATACTGAAATATCAGGAGTTTCAGTCAGCGTTGCGATTCGCGAGTTAATTGCTG
>CAMNGH010000065.1 GCA_946538065.1 uncultured Holosporaceae bacterium | reverse complement strand
GGTTGAGAATGTTATCTCCTCTTGGAGAAGGTTTATGTTGCGTTGGCGATGACGTTCAAGCTATTTACAGTTGGCGCGGAGCAGAAGTTGGGAACATTTTACGATTTGAAAAAGATTTTCCCAACACAAAAACTGTCAGACTTGAGCAAAACTACCGTTCCACAGGACATATTTTAGGGGCAGCAGCGTCATTGATTTCAAAAAATCAAATGAGATTGGGAAAAACCGTTTGGACAGCTGATGGCGACGGCGATAAGGTCATTGTTCAGCGTGTTTATAACGGATATGAGGAAGCACAGATAGTATCTGAAAAAATAGAGCACTTACATCGAAGATACGATATTAATTATAAAGATACTGCTGTGTTAGTAAGAGCAGGTTTTCAGACTCGAGAATTTGAAGAAAGATTCATAGCAAACGGTATTCCATACAGGGTAGTCGGAGGATTGAAATTCTACGATAGACAGGAAATTAAAGATATTATCGCTTATATGCGTTTGATATATCAGCCAAATGATAGCCTTGCATGTGAGCGCATTATCAATGTACCGAAACGTGGAATCGGAGCGTCTGCCGTTGCAAAATTCTATGCATTGGCTGCCGAAAAAAATATTTCTCTGTATCAAGCAGCGAAAGAAGTTTTAGAGAACAACTCTCTACGGCCTACTCTCAAAAATTCACTTGATGAATTTATTAAGTTTATCGAATCTTTGCGATTAAGAACTGATTTAAGACCTGCAGATATTGCAAAAATTATTTTGGATGAAACAGGATATATCAATGTGTTAAAACAAGAAGGGACACTTGAAGCTCAAACACGAATAGAAAACTTAAAAGAACTTATTGCTGCTCTCGAGGATTTTGACGATTTATCATCATTTATTGAGCATATCAGTTTAGTTACAGATTCTCCAAATACAGCTCAGGAAGATGTCGTAAGTATTATGACACTTCACAGTGCAAAAGGTCTAGAATTTGATGCTGTCTTCCTAGGCGGTTGGGAAGATGGAGTGTTTCCTCATAATTTAAGCATTCAAGAAGGAAATATCGAAGAGGAAAGACGGCTTGCTTATGTCGGTATTACAAGAGCAAAAAAATTAGCTTTCATTACATATGCAATAAATAGAAAAATTCACAATCAATGGCAAGCGAACATGCCGTCCAGATTTTTATCTGAGCTTCCAACGGAGCATATCGTTCACGTTGTTAATCGTTCGAATTATATGTAGAAAGGCTCTAAATCAGCGTTGAAGTAAAGTGTATGTATGAGACATGAGATTAGGACTGATAATCGCAGGTGTTGTGAATCTGTTTATTAAAAGTTCAATGCTTATGTTCGTGACATCAATTATCGGAGTTGTGATATTCACAGGGGTGACAGCATATGATACGCAAGTCATTAAGAGCATCTATTTTGCAGACGACATCGAAGAAGTTTCGCAGAAAAAAGCGATATTCGGCGCATTGCAGTTATATCTGGATTTCGTCAACTTGTTCCTGTACATCCTCAGGCTTGTTGGTTCAAGACAGAGTTAATAGTTCTGCATTCGTTCGATCGATTGAGTTTTTCAGTCAACCGTTTTTCAAGCCGCTATCAAATATTGGTAGCGGCTGTTTTTGTTGAGATAAAAAAACATCAAAGATTCTCAACAATGGCGAAAGGAATCCATTGTTCCGATTCTTTGTTATGTGCGTAAGCCCTTGATGCTTCAGCAAATGCAGGTTTTAAGCTTCTTACAAAATTTGGATCTATGAGCGCCGCGGAATCGGATTCTGGATAATATAGAGTTTGAGAAATACGAGGGCGTTCCACATAAATTCCAGAAATACGAGGGCGTTCCGTTATCTTTTTATTGATAAATTCCACCAAATCACCTGTTAGGTACACACTAGGATGCGAATATATCATTGATGCGAATGTCCCATTACGTATTAACTCTTCACATTGCCTTTTATCTTTGCTTTGCGCAAGTAATTTATCGATGTCTTCACGCGTTTTGGCAATTGATCTAATAGGCATTTGCTCTCCGCCCTTTGGTCTAAATGAACTCACAAAAATCTGCCTTTTTTCCGGAATGTACCTATTAATTAAAACAGTCGAATTTTTTTGTTTAGTCCACGGCTGATAAAAACTATCTTCCGTTATCGGCTCATTATCAGCAGTAAGACTGCCATCCATAGCGGAGATTTGAATAATAGGGCCATTAAAGCGAAACTCTCCTTCTCTTTGATAAACATCAGCTATATGTTCCAAAGAATTCTCACGTGCCGGCACAATATATAATCCTGTTTTATCTACATACGCTAAACGCGGTAAATCATCCGTAAAAGCACCTGAACCTGCTTCAATATCATAAACCGCAAACAAATCATCACCTATTTTAACGTGTCGCTCGTTCAGTCCATTGATAGTACATCTCGCTCTATATGAAGTACCACTTTGAGTTTGAGTTTCCCCAAACTGAAAGGAAATAGAACAACTGTTATCTGCCTTTCTGGTTAAAGTTACTTTAGGTGATCTTAGACCTCCATGCGGTGTCTCATGTGTGACATCAAAAGAATAATTGATTTGAAATATGTTATTCCAAATATTCGGATTATCAAACGCTGTAACAACAGTCGGAGCTGCGCTGCCTACATATATTCCATTTTGCATTGATCTATAACAAAACAAACGATGGTATGATAAAGTTCCACCATACGAATATTCAACACCACTACTACCTTTACTAATCGTTGAAAAGCTTGTAATAACTCTATCGCCTCTCCCCAATTGTGGCGCATCGACCGCGCTCTCTTCTCCATCTTTTCTATGCTGACGTTTTCGTGCATGATCCTCTTCTGTTGCTGCTTGTTCTACTCGTTCTCTCATTCTCTGAGCTTGAGGATAAGCTGCACCGTCTGCTTCTGAAGCTCCGATGGCATCGTTTCTATTTTGTCCTCCTATATCAACCGCTCCAGAATCTATATCGCTATTTTGATTTGCATTCGAATCAACATATCTGCTAGCCATGCCCTCATTTCCATACAACAACACCATCGCTGAACATATCAATAAAAACTTTTTCATATTCTTCTCCTCTTTATTTAAGCTTTTTACAAATACTACGGAAAAACAAAGTTGAAACACTTAACTGTTTCTGATGATACCCAAAATTGATTAATTTTCGGTTAATCTTCTACAAAATTATGCGTTTTGACGAAAATACCAACTAAATCTCAAATCATCGTTAATTTTCAATGGTTGCTTTCGTTGCAAAACTGTGATTTGCAAAAAAAGTAAAATCAAAAAGGACACTGGCCTAGAGCTTGTAGAAATTACTTGAAACTATTTTTCAGTATTCTCTGCTTCGCGCGATTCCACTCACGCTCTTTGATAGTCTCTCGCTTATCGTATTGTTTTTTACCTTTACCGATACCAATAGAGACTTTTACGTAACCTTTATCGTTAAAATAAACACTAAGAGGAACAAGAGTATAGCCTGTTTTTTTCAGCTGTCCTATGAGTTTCACGATTTGACGTTTCTTCAGTAACAACTTTCTATTACGCTTCGGCTCATGATTCATGCGGTTAGCAAGTGGATATTTCGGAATATTCATCTGATAAATGAACAGTTCATTATCGCGAGATAATCCCGCATATGCCTCCGACAAATGCAACGTATCACCGTTTACTTTATGTGTTCTGAGAAATTTAACTTCACTGCCGGTAAGCACTATTCCCGCTTCCAGTTTTTCCAGAATTTCGTAATCATAGTTGGCTCGGCGATTAAAGCCTATTTCTCTATATTGATTCATCTGATAAGACCGACTTTTTCTAAAAACACATCTATACTGTTACGTAACTCTTTGCTAACAGGAGCAAGAGGTGCACGCAATTCCTCAGACATTAATCCCAAACGACTTAACGCATACTTAGCAGGAGCAGGACTTGGTTCTGCAAACATCAAAGAATGTAACGGAGCAAGCGTATCTCTTAAAATACAAAAACGCTCCATATCCTTGTTTTTAAAAGCAGAATACATTTTTGCGCATAATTCAGGAGCGATATTCGCGCTAACCGAAACAACTCCGTCAGCCCCCATAGCTAATGCTCCGCAGGCACTATCGTCATTTCCTGTTAAAAATACAAACGAATCTTTTACTTCAGAACGCCACAACGTAAATCTCGACAAATCCGACGCGCATTCTTTTATCGCAACGACATTCTTCAAAGCACAAGACTTTTTGAATGCCTCTAAACCTATGCTTGTCCCCACTCTGCCCGGATTATTATACAACACGATATCTCGTGATGTTGCTTCGCTCAGCATTTTAAAATGATTATAAATCTGTTCTTGAGATGGCTTGATATAAAAAGGACAAATACAAAGAAAACCATCGACATAGCTCTCTGTATTTTTTATCATCTCAAGGCAATTATCAGTTGATGCATCAATTGCTCCCGCCAATAATTTTATTCTGCCGTTATTAATTCTTGAAGCGACTTTTACCAATTCGACTTTTTCAGACATCGACAAAGATAATGATTCACCGGTCGAACCGCAAACAACCATTCCAGAAATGCCTGAATTTACAATACAAGTAATATATTTTTCGAATGATTCGATATCAACTTTTCCGTTTTTAAACGGAGTTACTACCGCCGCAATATAACCATTAATCATTTCTCTGCCTCTCCCAACAAATAACAAAAACTATTCGGAAGTTATCATTTTTTTAATAAAAATAACAGACAGTGTTTGAAATTTAAGGAATCATTTTTTCTTTTCAATAAAAGAACATTTTTTCCATTGACGCATAAGAAAAATGAAATTATATTGATACTGCTTTTAAGTGTTTTTTGTGTTGTATATGTTTC
>CAMNGH010000064.1 GCA_946538065.1 uncultured Holosporaceae bacterium | reverse complement strand
AAAAAAGAATATTACGTTTTGAAAACGGGAATATACCAACGTCTTTAATTCGAGTAAAATCTAACGATGTCGTGTATATAAAATGTATTTTTAACAATGCCGGAGTATTGAGCAACTCTCCCGAACAACACGGAATTTCCGCAGTAGTAGGTGAAATTATTTTCAGAAAATTGAGTGGACTTTCTGTAGAGGAAACTGCTTTAGCATTTGTAAAACACGGGATAAACAATTTTAAAGTAGATGTATCTAAAGATGATTTCGAAGTCTCATTTTGTGTATTAAAACCGTTAGCAAAGGAAGCCTTGGCGTTTATATCTGAAGGATTTTCTGCGCCGAAATTTACAAAAAATGATTTGGAATATATAAAGCAACATCTTCCACACTTCACTAATATCGATACTTCCAGACCGATAAGTTTATTAACGGAAAAATTGAAGGAAATGCTGTATGAAAATCATAATTACGGCAAAAACAACACCGGTACGGCACAGGCATTATCGAGTTTAACTGCAGACGATGTGCAAAATTATGTGAAAAAGTACTTTGTAAAAAATAACATGAAGATAATTTTTGCAGGCGATATATCTGCTATGGATATTTCTGCATATACCGAGGCGTTATCGAACGGAATGTCAGATGGCGAGCGTTCGGAAAATGATACTCCTTTCAATCCGACATTTTCAAAACAAGAAGTTGAAACCATAAACAAAGCAAATATGGATAATTTAGTCGGAGTTGCTTTCGGTATGCGGGCAGATAATTTGTCGATGATTGAAGAAGCAGCATTGAATATATTAATGCAAGGATTATTCCGAGAAAAAAACGGCATATTTTTTGAAGAATTGCGTAAGAAAAATATTGTTTGTGATGGCGGACTAATTGTTGAGCGTAATAAATTTTCGACGATGTATTCGATTTATGTTTTTATCGAAAAAAGCGATTTGCAGAAATATTATGATTTTTTGAAAAAGGCATTGAGTGCTTATAAAGCCAAATTGAAATTGAATAATTTTGAGCGTGTAAAAGCTTCATTTATGAAACGTGCTGAAGTCGGGGTAGTATCTTTTTCTGGTATAGATGAAGCAGTGCAAGAAAAAAATTTGCCATTTGATAAGGTTTCATATGACGTTGTAAAACAAGTCGCAAAAAAAGTTTTATCCGACATAAGAACGGTGGTAATAGGAAATGATGTTGATGCTAATCTGCATAGATAACCATTTGGTCGTAGGCTGGACGTACATTTTCAGGAAGAATTTTTAACAACGTATCGTAGTCCATTGAAGCATCCATATGAGTTAGATATGTCATTCGTGGTTGTAATTTGTCTACCCACGTTAAAACAGTCTTTAGATTCGGATGGGTCGGACGGATACTATCGATAGAAAGGCAATCTACAATCCACGTGTCAATTCCTTGTAGTTGTTCGAAGTTTTCATCACTCATCGTAACGATATCTGTAGAGTAAGCGAAATTTCCGATTCTTAATCCTAGCGATGTTGAAAATCCATGATTTTGTTCAAAACAAGTTCCGACGATATCTCCGATTACAAAATCTTTTTCAATTTCATGCAGTTTTATATACGACCTGTAAATTGCGGGACGATTTTTTTCGAAAAGATACGGAAAAAGTCGTTGAATGTCGTTCAAAATATTCTTTCTCGAATAGATATCCAAAGTCTTTTGTGCTCCGAGGCTGAGGGGACGCAATTCATTGATTCCGTTTATGTGGTCGTAATGAACGTGAGTGAAGAAAACTGCGTCTATTTTTTCCGAGCCGTAGTCCAGAATCTGTTGTCGCAAGTCCGGAGACATATCCACCAGCAATACTGTGTTTTCCTTTTCTATAATGATGGACGACCTCGTCCTGCGATTTTTAGCATTGTTTTTATCGCAATTTCCCCATCCGTAGTACAACGCAGGGACACCAAGTGATGAACCACATCCAAGAACAGTTATTTTCATTTTCGCTTTTCCGCACAATTCTATAACTTTACCATTATATTTATACAACGAACTTACGAATTTTTAATGTTTTTCTGCTAACTTTATTTGTGAAAAAAGGGAGAAATATACGGAATTGAGAAGTCTGTTTCTTGCAATTTCAGTATTATTATTATTGTTTCAGAACGCCTCGGTGAAAGCTGATGTGGCTTATGTAGAAGACGTACGGTTACGAGCTCTTCAGATGGACATGGATAAAATAGGCGCAGAAACATCTTATATGTTCCTAAATAATGAAAGTAAATATCCCGAAGAACAAATAGATACGGTATTTGGAGAAGCAGTTTTTAGCTTAAACGCTTGGATAACTGAAATGAGTAATGTCGATAAGATAATTTCTGAGACTGCAAATAAAAAAGGAACAGAAATTATTGAGGAGGGGAAAAAAGAGGAAGCTATCTCAGATAATGAGAAAGAAGAAGATGATGATGACGATGGATATGAAGCTGAGGAGGAGGACGACGACGACGAGGAAGATGGTGAGGAAAAGGAGAAGCAGGCAGGCAACTCTGTCGGAAATGCTTCGAATCAACCAGGAAGTCCGAAACCTTTACCGATGTCTCAGGGATATCAAGATCTCAATCCCCAATCTGTCATGGGTGGAGGCGATGATGAAGACGATGAAGATGATGACGAAGATGGTGAAGGAGATAATACTGCACTTCAGAATAGAGAACACCAGAATAAAAATAAACAAGCATCAAATCGAAATGGAACGAATGGATACAATACTGATGAAGAATCGGATGATAGTGAAGAGTGGAATGACGACGGAGAGAATAGTGACAGAGAAGAGAATATTAAAGCAACAATTGATAGACTTGTGGGAAATGTTAAGAGAAATCGGGATGATACATCTTCAGATGATTCAGAAGATTTGGACAATAACGATGAAAAACTTGATACGGATGATAGGATAGAAAATTCGCGTGAAGAAGGTGGTGGCAACGAAGAAGATGGTAATGATGATGCTCAAAAAGAAGATGAGGGCGAAACAGTAGAAAGTGTCGAAGAAACGGAAAAAGATGACGAAGACGCTGCAACACCTCCAAAAAAACGACAGAAAATAGACGCAAATCCAGTCTCTCTTGAAACAGCTGAAGAATCGGTTCCAGAAACAGAAGTCGATACAGGTGATGAAGAAAATGAAGACGAATATGAAACTGATGAAGAATATGGAGAAGAATTAAGTAAAAACATAAGCTCTAATACTGGACGACTGATTAGTACAACTCGCGCTGGAAGTCGAAAGAATAATGGCATGATAAACGCAAGTGGGATAACAGAAGATGGAGATATTTCTATTTATCAAGATAAAGACCAAACATCGCGAATTGTAGAAAGATCAAATCCGTTAGGTGTAATTAACAAAGAATTGATGTCGAATTGGATTAGGGTTGGCAATCCTGCAGATGATGCGACGGATACCCGTGAAGAATATAACGAAACTGCACGTAAAGCAGATCCCAAAAACGATAATGACCCGTTAGTTAGGAGTAAAGACTTTTAAAATGTATATATTCATTGCTTTATTTTTAATTTTTCAAACAGATAACGTTATTGCGACAAATGACAGCGCTTCTAACGAAGTTAGTAGCTTGGAAGAAATTAATAGTAATATTGAATCTCTTCAGGACAAAGCAGCAAAAGATACGGATGAAGCTTTGAAAAAGCTTAAAGAATCAGAGGAACAAGGTAATATAAAAAAAGAGGAAAGTGAAAATAAGCAAAAAGAGTTATACAAAAAATTTGAAAAACTCTGGAATAGTACGAATAAGTATATGAATAAATTGAATGATAAATAAATACTCTTTAAAAATTGGAACTTAATACAGAATCCCCTTAGAATTTTCCAAGGGGATTTTTGTTCGAGCTTATTATCTTAAATCCCTCATATCAATAACAAATCGGAATTGAACTTTGCCGTCGACTATTGTGTTGTAAGCTTCTGTAATTTGCTTTGCGACTTCGTCAGGTGTTCCTTTGATGATTTCTACCTGCGGATAGATATTATTCTCAACGGAATAATCGAGCATTTCCTGTGTTTCTTTAATTCCGCCGATCATAGAACCATAAACCTTGCGATTTGGGGTAAAAACAAGTTCTTGCACAGTAATTTCTGGCATGTTTGTTGTCGCTGGTAATCCTACAATTGCTAATTCTCCACCGAATTCCAGCATGCGCAAGTATGACGATATATTGTATTTTGCGGGAATCGTGCAGAGAATAAAGCGAAACTCATTCAAATGTTTCGAGGAAAATGCTTCGCCTTTTGAAACATCTACGAATTCTTTCGCCCCCATTTTTTTTGCGGCTTCGCGCTTTTCTTCGGAAACGTCGAATACCGTAACATCCGCTCCGAGTTTTACGAGATACTGAACCGCCATATGTCCGAGTCCGCCGAATCCTGCAACTGCAACTTTATCGCCTTGTTTGATTCCTGCAAATCGTATAGGGGAATATGTCGTTATTCCCGCGCAAAGTAACGGCGCAACTTTTTCCATATCCGCTGTCTCAGGCACTTTTATCGCAAACTCTTCTGAAATTACGATGTTGTTCGAGTATCCGCCTTGCGTGATTTCTCCTCCGTGGAATTTATCTTCTGATGCGTAAGTGAAAACGGCATTGTGGCATTCTTGTTCTCGATCACTTTTGCATGTCGGGCATTCTTTACATGAGTTCACCATACATCCAACTCCTGCGTAATCTCCGACTTTGAATTTTTTGACCTTTTTTCCGACTTGAATTACTTCTCCGACAATTTCATGTCCCGGGACCATTGGATAATGTTCTTTTTCATTCCATTCGGAGCGCGCCTGATGAATATCACTGTGGCATATTCCCGCGTACATAATTTTTATTAGGATGTCGTTATCGCCAACTGCGTGTCTTTCAAATTCATAAAGTTTAAAAGGA
>CAMNGH010000063.1 GCA_946538065.1 uncultured Holosporaceae bacterium | reverse complement strand
ATAGAGGGCTTATATGCATCTGTATTTTTATCTTTATGTTCTCCAAAAAATTCTGTGATTTTGTTGACTTTATAACGGTTTTTATTTAGCCTTTCGATAATGATGTTTGGCGGTACAATATGAATTACAAAGATACGATTTTTCTTCCTGAAACTGATTTTCAAATGAGAGGTAATCTTTCTCAAAAAGAACCGGAAATTTTGGATTATTGGAAGCAAATCGATTCCTATAAGCAAGGACGGAAACTTTCAAACGGCTGTAAGAAATTCTTCTTGCATGATGGTCCTCCTTTCGCAAACGGAACTCCGCACGCCGGAACCGCTATGAACAAAGTCATAAAAGATATTATTATCCGTATGAAATCCATGCAGGGATTTGACGCACCTTTTATCCCGGGCTGGGACTGCCACGGTCTTCCGATTGAGTGGAAAGTCGAGGAGCAATTGCGCGAAAAAGGCATAAAAAAGGATTCGATTCCCGTCGCCGAATTCAGAAATATGTGCAAAGATTTCGCAAAACATTGGATTGAAGTTCAAAAGGAAGGTTTTAAACGTCTCGGAGTAAACGGCGATTGGGATAATCCTTACTTAACGATGAACAATATTTCCGAAGCAACTGTCATTCGGCAAATCGGAAAGTTTATTATAGATGGTACGCTCTACAGAGGTGAAAAACCTGTTTTTTGGTCTGTCGTCGAACAAACGGCGTTAGCAGATGCCGAAATCGAGTATAAGGATAAAAAATCCGCCAGTATTTACGTTGCGTTCAAAGTGAAGTCATCACCTGTTGATTTTCTGCAAGATGCTTATTGCGTAATTTGGACGACAACGCCGTGGACAATCCCAGGCAACCGTGCGATTTCTTACTCGAAGGATATTACCTATTGTTTGGCGCAAATATCCGACAGAAAAGTAGTCATTGCAAAAGATTTGGTAAGCGATTTTTCGCAAACCACCGGTATTGGATTAAGTATTATAAAAGAATTCAGCGGTGAATTGTTGCAAGGCGTTATTTGTCATCATCCGTTCTATCAAAGCGGTTATGATTTCGACGTTCCGTTGATTCACGGAGATCACGTTGAGACCGATGCCGGTACGGGCTTAGTGCACACTGCCCCGGGTCACGGATTAGACGACTTCAATGTTTGTAAAAAATTCGGCATAAAAGTTCCGATGACAGTTGACGGTGCCGGAATTTATTACGACTGTGTACCAATGTTCGCGGGTAAGCATATATTCAAAATCGAAGAAGAAATGCTTGAAGCTTTGCAACAGGCAAACGCGTTATTGTTCAGAACAACAATTGTTCACAGTTATCCACATTCATGGCGTTCGAAAGCTCCGTTAATTTTCAGAACGACGCCGCAGTGGTTCATCAGTATGGACAACACGGGACTAAGACAAAAGGCGCTCGCGGAAATCGAAAAATCAACGTGGATTCCAAAACAAGGATACAATCGCATTAAAGCCTTCGTGGAAAATCGCGGAGATTGGTGCGTGTCACGTCAGCGTGTTTGGGGAGTCCCTCTGCCGATTTTCGTCAGTAAAAAGAACGGCGAATTATTGAGAGACGCCGAGGTGATAAATCGTATCGCCGACATTTTCATGGAGAAAGGTTCAAACGCTTGGTTCTCTGAAAATCCGCAAGTATTCTTAGGTGATAAATATAACGCAGATGATTACGAGCAAATTAAAGATACGTTAGATGTTTGGTTTGAAAGTTCATCGACCTACGCTTATGTAATTAAATCCGAAGATAAAAATGCTCAAGCTGATTTATATGTAGAAGGCTCAGATCAACATCGTGGATGGTTCCAGCATTCCCTGTTGAACTGTTGCGGGACTTTCGGAAACGCTCCGTTTAAAACCGTTATGACTCACGGATTTATCGTTGATGAGCAGGGACGTAAAATGTCTAAATCTTTGGGCAATACCGTTACTCTCGACGACGTCGTAAAAAACCTCGGAGCGGATATTTTCCGCATGTGGGTATCATGCAGTGATTTTACACAAGACTTGAAACTCGGAAAAAACATTCTCCGTCAGCTCGAGGACGTATACAGAAAGCTGCGCAACACTTTAAGATATATGCTCGGAGCACTTGCAGGATATGATTCCGAAACCGAGTCGGTAAAATATGAAGATATGCCGGAGCTCGAAAAATGGGCGTTACATCGCTTAACGGAAATTCATACGGAGTTAATGACTTGTATTGAATCGTATGACATCAACAGATATTTTACGACGTTACACACGTTCTGCTCTGGAGATTTGTCTTCGTTCTTTTTTGATATAAGAAAAGATTGCTTGTACTGCGATAGTAAAGACAGCTTGAAACGTACAGCGTATCGTTGTGTATTGAACACACTCTTCCAGCACATTATAAGGTGGCTCGCGCCTATTATTGTGTTTACTTCCGAAGAAGCTTGGTTAAGCATGTATAAAACCTCTAGCGTGCATTTTGAAAAATATCTGACGCCTGACAGCAAATGGATAAACAAAGAGCTTTGCGATAAAATCAATAAGATAAAAGATATTCGTAAGTCGGTTACAACTGCGTTGGAAATCGCACGCAAAGATAAAGTCATCGGCTCAAGCTTACAGGCGAGTGTAACTATTTTCGATCCTGATAAAATTATCCCGATTTCGGATATTGAGTTCTGGATGGAAATAGCGATTACTTCCGGAGTTAAGATATCGAACGAAGCAATTCCGTCATCTGCTTTTGTAAGCGATGAATTAAAAGAAATCGGAGTTGTCGTTTCCGTTGCACAAGGTAAAAAGTGTGAAAGATGTTGGAAAATATCAGAAGCCTTAAATGAGGATGAAGTATGCGAAAGATGTGCAAAAGTTTTAGCTCAAAAAGATTAACTTTTCTGTTAGCCTTTTTCATTTTATTGAGCGATCAAATTTCGAAGTACGTTGTCGCTACTTCGTTTCAAATCGGAGAAAGCGTTCGCGTGTTTCCGTTTTTCAATATTTCGCGAGTTGCAAATAAAGGTATAAGTTTTGGGATGCTTAGTGATACAGTTCAACCGACAGTATTAATACTTTTATCGTTGCTGGTCATTATTGCGTTAATTATGTGGACTAAAAACAATAAAGAATACATGTTGCCTTCCGGCATGATTATTGCAGGTGCACTTGGAAATATTGTCGATAGGATTGCTTACAAAGCCGTAATAGATTTTTTGGATTTTCATATCGGAAGTTTACATTGGCCTGCTTTTAATGTCGCCGACAGCGCAATAGTAATCGGTGTTTGCATTTTATTTTTTGTTTCTTATGGAGAAGAAAAATCATGAAAAATTTTTTAGTAATAAGTACGTTACTTTTCTTAGCAAGCTGTAGCAATTACGAAAATGATAACGTTAATACGGATAATGTTCAGGATAGCGTGCTACTCTACCCTCCTTGCTTAAAGAAGTAACATGTTGAAAAAAATTTTTCTTGTTATTTGTTGCATTTTATTTTGCTGGAACGACTACGCAGCTCGTTATAAAAGTTGCTCGTTGCAAAAGTCAGAAAATGATATTTCTGTAATTTTTATCGATACGACTAAAACTGATTATACAAGTATTGCATTCTGTATTTCAGTTGGAAGCGCAGATGAACTCGGTATTAATGGTATTGCGAATTTACTCGGAAATTTGTTTTATCAAGATTTTAAAAACACGATAGAAAGTAACGACAAGCTTATCGGAACTGATGTTCGTTTTACTATAGATTATGATAAATCAATTTTCTACGTAAATTGCAAATCGGAAAATGCCGAAGAAATTCTCAAATGTTTTGGTGAAAAATTCACGAATTTATCATTTACCAATGAAGATATCGATAGCGTTAGAAATAATATCGCAAAGCAAATTTCCGAACAAAAAACTGATTCTGCATTGTTATATAATGAAGCGCGTAAAAATCTATACTGGCATTCGAAATACGGGGATAACATTTACGGAACATCAGAAGGTGTAAACAATATTTCATCAGCCGATATAGTCGATTTTAAAAGTCGACTTTATAGGAACAATCGATTATTTATCGTCATTTCCAGTTATTCAGATAAATCATCAACGATGAAAACGATACAAAAGTTTTTTTCGAAAAATGAACCTGGTGAAATTAAAAGATTACAAGAACCAACGCATCATAGTTCAACAACCAAAATTGTAAAAACAAGTGAGAGCGCTGATTCTACCGTCATTCAAATGTTTTGGACTGTACCATGTTTCAGAACGTCGCCAACAGAGGCCAGTGCTATTGAAATTTTAGCGGTATATATAGAAGAAATATTAAAGAAAATTCTTATTGAGGAACAGCAAATTGCAACGTCTGTTTCAGTAAAAACATCTTTGTGGAACTATTGTAACGGCGAAATTATTCTGACCGTCAGCATTCCAAATAGCATAGATATTGAATATGCAGAAAATGCTATTCTAGCTGAGTTAAAATCAGTGCAGAAATTAACAAAGGAACAAGCAGATAAAATTGCTCAAAAGTTATCCAATTCATACTCGCTGACAAATGCAGAAGTCTCGAAAGTTGTTCCAGATATTGCGCAGAAAATTGCATCCGGTAATGATTTTAATTTCGTAAAAGAATTACCGATGAATATCTTAAAATACGATTTTGAAAAGTTGAATTTATATTTCAAACAAAATCCACAGGTAATTTCAATAATAAAACGGAGAGATAATGTTTTACCAACAAACGATTCCAAATAAAAATGAATCGATATTTTTGAATGATGATTGTTTAAATGAGCTTTCGGAATTAGATTGTTTTTCTATTGCGAAATCCGAAATATGCATGGAAATTTTTCAAAATCCACGTTTAAAAAAATGGATGGACTTTGATACGTTTGTAATTTTCGGTACGGGTGGTTCAAGTTTAGGTGGACAATGCATTCATGCAATTTCTCAACCGAAAAAGAAAATATATTTTGAAAACAATTTAGATACGTACTCCATAGAAAAATTATTTCGTTCAATAAATTTAGAAAAGACAGGTTTTCTTTGCATTTCAAAATCAGGAGAAACTCTTGAAACAATAAGCCAAACTTTGCTGGCTATTGAATTCGTGAAAGATTTTAAAAATCTGAAAGATAGGTTTGTGATTATAACCGAAGATAAAGAATCTTCTTTACGCGAAATTGCAGAAAAATTTGATTTTCTCTGTCTTGAGCATCCTAAAACAATCGGCGGAAGATTTTCAGTTTTCTCAATTGTAGGCATGCTACCTGCGTTGCTCTGCGGAATAAATCCATTACGTATTCGTGCGGGCGGAAAGCAAGTTTTGGAAAATTTTCAAAATTCTGCAAGCGTCATTAAAGAAGGGGCATCGTTTGTTTTTAATTGTTTCAATCAAAAGAAACCGGAAC
>CAMNGH010000062.1 GCA_946538065.1 uncultured Holosporaceae bacterium | reverse complement strand
GGCCTCCGCCTAGGATGGGTAGTCACGCGAAGTTTTAGATCAAGCGCGGGTGGGGCTTTCGTATGTCCATTCCCCGGCATTGTATGCCGGCCTTTCTCTGTGCATTTTTCGCGCATCATTGCGCGAACCCGTCTTCTTTGTCTGCCGTTTGTCTGCCGTTTAACTGCCGTTTAACCATCATTTAGCCGTTATTTGGCTGTCATTTACATTACCACATCGTTACCACTACGTACGTTACTGTACCGTTTTTTGCCAAAAAACGCCGGTCTATGACCGACGTTTAAGGATATTTATAAAAAGAGGTGTTAGGGCGGTAATCTTGCTATTTTGTGATTTGCTCTTTGATTATAGGAGTTATTTCTGATATAATCTCTTGATATGCTTCTTTTGCGGCATATTCAAAATTGCGAGTATCGCCGCCTTTTTCATTAAACGCATTTTGATAGACCCTTTTCCCATTAGCCATTTTGTCAATACTCAATTTCAAATCAACATAACTGAAATAGGTGGAAAAACTGCCGGTGGTCATTTTGTTTCCTTCACGGGAAGATGCGTGAATGGTAACAACCCAGTCTGCCTGTTCTTTATCTTCCAAGAAAGAACATCCTATATCCGCTAATTGCCCTTGTATTTCATCTACAAGCGAGTATGCGTTACCAAAAATGCTTGCATCACAGTCAATATACACTCCAATGGCATTTTTGAGTTGAGCAGCTTTGTTAATCAAAAACCGTTTGGTTTCTTGCGCTTGCGAGATGAGCAGTTCTTCCTCGTCTATTTCCTCTCCATTAATAGAAGCTTCTTTTTGGTAGGCTTCTATTTGCTCCATTTGCTTTAGTGCTTCCTCAACCATCTCTCGTGCCTGCACTTTTTCGCCTTTTTTGATAAGCATATTGATTTGAGGAATGGATCCCTCCACCTTACCTAATTCATAGGTAATCCGCCGCGTCAAGTTGTCTGCTTGTGCAAATGATACCAATGAAAGAAACAAGATTAGTGCTATAAATAATTTCTTCATGTGATAATAGATATTTAGGGAATACAGATTACTCGGAATCCGGTATTATACGTGCGAATATTGGGAAATTCAGAGCCTCTGCTGGACACTCGACAATTCCGTGCACTATCTTCAAAACTACCGCCACGGCAGGAACGTTTTGAATCTTTGGTGTACCAGTCCTTACACCATTCGGCTACATTACCGGACATATCAAATATACCCAAAGCATTTGCTTCTTTTTCTCCACAAGGATGAGTGGCAAAACCGTTCTTACTATACCATGCGATATTGTCAAGCAGATCGCTGCCAGCATATTTACTACCATCACTTACAATGCCACCGCGTGCAGCATACTCCCATTGAGCTTCTGTAGGTAATGTGTAATTTCGTCCGGTCTTTTTGCTCAATACGCGGCAAAATTCCATTGCTTCCTCCCAATTGACAAAATACATCGGATACTCAAGTCCGACTCCATAGGTCCTGCGATTGCTCGTCTTGTCTTTTTGTTGGAGAAGTGAAGTTCCCATTACAGCCATCCACTGTGCTTGGGTCACTTCCAGCATCCCGATATAAAAGCCATCCACATTAATGCGTTTCACGGTCATCTCATCTTCACGACAATCGCTTTGCTCTCCGGTACATCCCATCATAAATTCCCCACCGTCAACCCACACCATTTCCATATCTACGCCTAAAGCCGTTTCGGTGTAGTTCTTATCTGAACGAACTGGTTGGAAGGCACGAGTAGACTGTGCAGAAGTGGCTCTTTTATTACTACTGGATTGTGAGACAGAACGTCCGGTTTTGTTAAGTAAAATATCCGCTAAATAAGAACAGGACTTCGCCATTTCTTCAGGGTTAGTTCCGGCGACTACAGGAATAGAAGAGTTTTCTATCTGTCCGGTTTCAACATTGACAAGATTAGCCAAAATCACAATGTGTTCTGCATCGTACGGAGCAGCTTCGGCAATCAACACATAGGCCGCCCCTGTCATCTTGCCGAGTTTCTTAATTTGCGAATCGCTAACGTAACCGGTGCGTTGGAACTCATGTTCCCCTAACATCTGCGCCATGTCAACGCGGTTGTAACCTTCGTAACCGGGCGTTTGTGTGATAGCATACGTAACACTCTGGCGCAGTAGCAGTTTAGTGCCATAACTAATTGAGCCGGATTTATCTACGGTTTCCAAAATAGCCACACGCTTAACTTCATTTTGAGCAGTTATGGTCATATATGGAAGCATCGTGGATATTAAAAAGAGTGCGAATAACTTTCTCATCATAGTGTGTGACGAAAAACAAATGCAGCTACTATACTATTATAGCAGCCGCATCTGTGGGATAATAAATTAATCTTCAACGTTTTGAGTGATTTTGATTTGATCAACCTTGAGAGTGTTCTTTTCGTTAACAATGAAACCCATATAAGGCGTTTTAATGTTCAAATCCTCATTTACAAAGTCTACACCATTAATCGAAATGAGAGTTTTCTTATTTTTCTTCTCAACAGTGACGTTTACTTCTACATTCTTCCCCTTTTTTAACTTGATCTTCTGCGATTTTCCCATCTTAGTACCATCTGCATCTACAACATAAAATTTGTTTTCAGTGATATAGATAATGTCTCCGGTAGATTTCTCGGGATTCTCTTCATCTTCCTGATAATTAAAAACTAATCCATATACACAATCTTCGTTTAATTTGGAGAGCAGCAGTTTGTAGGATATAGTAAAGTTGCTACGAGCAATTACGGGGAAACGTACACCTGCCATGTACCAGTCATCTTTTTTATTTGTGATAACAAGGTACTCTCCATCCATGGAGATACTATGTTTTTTAGTGGCAGTTGCTTCAAATCCGAACTTGCTCTCTCCGTCTTTAAAATCATCGACGCGAGTAACTTTTTCCGCATTGCATACCATTGTGGCGCAAAATAGCGACGCCAATAATAAGATCTTTTTCATTGTAGTATAATATTTTAGTTAATTTTATACTGTAAGTCGTTAATAATAGACACGTAGTCTTTTAGGATACGATCTGCTTGTACAAAACATTCGTCCTCGAAGCAATCGATGTCATTATTAACTTCGGAATAGATTTTAACTTTATAAGACAATTGGTCGTCGTCATCGGTATTAATCTTGATCTCAAGACGTGTACGTACAATCTGGCTTGAGAAGGTTTTCTTCTTCCAAGCTGTTTTGATCCATCCTGCAGACTTGTCGCGAACTTCAATTGTTTCAAAATATTTGCTCGCGATGCCCATTAAACGCTTCCAAATCTTATCTTCCGTCATTCCTTTTTTTGCTGACACCTCAAACCATTTGTTGGCTACATCAATAGCGTCTTCCCCATTAGGATTTCCGTTAGGACCGACAGAGTTAAAGAAGAACTCATCCTTTTCCATCTTGTACGCAATGGTTTTGTTTGGATTATTCTTGAACAACTTAACTTGTTTGGTAATGTATCCTGGACACTCAAATTTTAATACATAGAAATCAGTTTTTCTGTTGAATTTGATACTGTAAGTACCATTTCCAACTTCTTGCCCATCCACATAAATCTTTGCTTTGTCCGGTGTGACGTGAATGGTTTTTTGTTGAGCAAACATTGCCATTGTGCTTGCTATAGCAAGCGAAAGGAAAAGAAATCTTTTCATATTTTATAGATTTAAAATTGTGCCTACTCACTTATGGCTTTTCGGCATGCTCCATTGAAATATATGTTATATCTTATCTTTGTTATATGTTATGTACACACGAAAAAGCGCAGACTTCGCTATTGCTCATCTACGCACAAGAGCCTTCGAACTTGCCCACCTAGTCAAATAAACAACAATGAAACCTACGCCGATATGACAAACCGTCTGTCAAGAAGCGACAAACCGGCATGAATAGTCATACCCGTAGGCGTAATTGTTACTTTGATTTTGACCAGGATTTACTAAAAAGTGTTCGAAACTTTTTGTGCGTCAAATACAAAGCGTCAATAAACGCCATCAATATGTAAAGAACCCACTCCTTCCGCCGCAAAAAACGGCTTCGGCGTAAATTCGACTGCAAATTTAGTATAAATTTTTGAATTGTGCAAATTTTTTTGCATTTTGTATATGATTTTGTGTATTTGATAGGTTATGGGACAAAAAAAGCACACCTTTCGATGTGCTTAAATGAGGTAACCTTTTCCATTTATTTCTTGAGCTGGAAGGGGAAGGAACCGATGAGGTTTCCGTCGCAGAAGAAATCAATGGTGTAGAAGCCTTTTTTGACTTCCTCCACGGGGCAGAAACAGGTGCCGTCATAGGCTTCTCCGGAGTACTCGAACTGCTGCGTAACAGAGTAGGGTATCTCCCCGCTCTCGAAAGCGAAGAGGCGGGTCTCGCTCTCGTTGAGGAGTGTTCCGTCAGGGTCGATGACGCGGACGAACAGATCCTTGATTCCCGGCTGGCAAGTGATATTCTTCGCGATGGTGAACTCCCATTGCAGTTTGCGTATATGCGATGCGATGCGTGTTTTCCTATCATTCTTGTTAAGGGTAGTGAGGTTGCAGTTGGTGACCTCGAGCATCGCCGCTCTTGTGACGGTCTCGGAGAGTTGCGTGTTCGCCTGGGTGAGTTCTTCATTACGTGTGCGGTACTGCCTGTTTTCCTGGCGAACCTGTATGTTCTCCTGCGTCAGTCGGGCATTCGTCGCATTGAGGCTGTCAATCTGGCGCACATAGTCCTTCATGACCTCCCGCACGGTCGCCAGTTCTTTCTTGAGTTCGGCTATGCGACGGGCATTGGAGGCCTTGGTCTGACGCAGTTCCTCAAGCAGATCTTGCACGCGTTGCTGCTCTTTGGAGAGCAGATCCTGCAGGCTGTCGTTGCGTATATCAAGGCTTTGGTACCCATCGAACTGAATAGCGAGGTCTTCGTACTCCTCCTGCAGTTCTTCTTTCTCAATCGTCATCTGCTCTACCATCTCGGTCAACTCAGCATGTTGATTCCAATAGAGATAGGCCATCGCGCCGAGGGCGATGATCAAAATAGCAAATAGAAACCAGAGTAATGTGTTATTGTTTTTCTTTTCTGTCATAGGAATGGAATTACTTTTTCAAGTTGGTTGGATCGGCTGCCTTTGAGCAGTATTCTATACCCGCTTATGGGTTCTTTTTTTAGCGCTTCGCAGAGTGCCTCCACGTTGTCAAAAACAGGGTACGGCGCGGTTGTCTCTTTGTACTCTTCGCCCACGAGCAGCACTTTGTCCGCCTTGCGCTCTAATAGCATATTGACGATGTTCTGATGCTCCAAATGCGAATATTCGCCCAGTTCGCGCATGGCGCCGAGGATGTAAGCCTTCGGCATTTGAGATTTGACATTTGAGATTTGAGATTGGTCAAAGGTTTCTATAGCCGCCTGCATGGAGGTGGGGTTGGCGTTGTAGGCATCGACGACGACGGTATTGCGGTCGGTACGCATGAGTTGGGAGC
>CAMNGH010000061.1 GCA_946538065.1 uncultured Holosporaceae bacterium | reverse complement strand
ATCCTGAAAGTGCCGCTTGTAGTGATTCTGTAAAGCTACTACGTCCCATCTGCTGATTAAGAAAACTTAATTCACTGGTACGATCAACCTTAAATATTCGTGAGCTATCCGACGCCGATTTCACTGGCGACGACTGCGATCCATAAACCGTTTCAACAGTTCCGTTAAGTAATATCAATCCTAATGATAAATAAGCTATCTTCTTCATAAATCCCTCTGTAGTGTAATATAAATCTAATTATGTATTATTATACATTCATATCCGTTAAAATACAGTTAATTTTGAAAAAGAAACTATATCGCATTCCACTAAATTAAATCTGTTGGAAAAGCACTTATTTTTTCGTCCATTTAACTATTTCAGGTAAGCTTATAACCCGTTCCTAGCTAAAAACCGCTCAGCTTCTTCCATAATTGTATTAACGATTTCAGAAATACTGCGTTCTTCCTTGATGATTTCAACGATTTGTCCTGACATTAGCGAGCCACGTTCTACGTCACCTTCTTGAACTGCGCGTCTTAATGCGCCGGCCCAGAAATGTTCTAATGATAAGCGACCATTATCTAAAGCGATTTCTCCATTTTCAAATTTCTTTAATACTTCGCGTTGTTTTGCGATGAACTCTTCGGTTCCGATATTTTCTAATGCGCGTACAGGGGCAATCGGAAACTTTTTGTCCAATTGTACAGGGGTTACGGCATTACGACCGTTTGCTCTGAAAAATGCTTTTTTGAAATTCGGATGGGCTAAAGATTCCTTACAACAAGCGAAAACTGTTCCGAGTTGGCATCCTAATGCACCCAATTGCAACATAGAGGCGAAAACTTCTCCGCGTAGAATACCTCCGGCGACGAATATCGGATACTCCGGCAGATTTAATAAGATATCCTGAATTAAAATCATTGTAGTAACAGGACCGACATGTCCTCCGGCTTCGCTGCCTTCTAAAATCAAGCTATCTAATCCTTGCTTGAACAGTCTCTTCGCAACAGCTAACGATGGGGCAAATGACATAACTTGCGCGCCACCATTATGAATTTTTTCCATAATGCTTTTATCCGGAATACCGCCGGCGAGAATAATATGCGAAATTTTTTTCTCTAAGCAAACGTCGATTAAATCTTGCAGTTTCGGATTGGCCAAAATCAAATTAACGCCGAAATTTTTGGAGGTTTTTGCTTGTGTTTGTTCGATTTCTTTTTTTAATAAATCTCCGTCCATTGCGCCTGATGCCAGAACTCCGAAAATTCCGTTATTGCACATCGCGGAAACTAAATTCGACTCTGATACCCAAGTCATCGCGCCACCTAAAATAGCGTACTCGCTTCCCAGAATTTTACAGCCACGTTCCATTAATTTTTGAATTTTTTTCATAATCCCAATCCACAATATTTATGTAATTTTGCTGCAGCAATTTGCAGTTTATCGCTAGGAATAACAAAGTTTACTCTATAACGAGCCGAATTTTTTTCAAGCACATTAATGTTTTCACTTTGCAATACTTTACTGAGCTCTTGTGCTACACTATCTGATGCAGAATTCCCGATGACACTGATGCGAGAAAGATGCTTTCTCATTACCTCCTGCTTTACGTTAATAATGAAATCGCAATTACTCAGAATATTAATTGTTGCGGTGCTTTTATCCTTATCAATCATAATATGAAATTTAGAAGGTTCGTTGTTTTTATACATTTCGATTTTAATGAAATGCTTTTCTAAAAGTTTTGAGATTTTTTCTATGTCGACGCCAGATGCGCAAGTAACTTTTATTTGTGACAGACTTCTTGCAACAGCTAAACCAGTGAATTTTTTTGGCTTTATTTTTCCTGAAATAATCGTGCCTCCGTTATCCAAAAAACTGGAAGCGACACGAATGGTTACTCCTTTCTTCATCGCGTAATCGACGGACTGTTCTTGTAAAACTTTCGCACCTTGCGCGGCCATTTCTAACATTTCGCTATCGCTGATTTCATCGATTTTTTGAGCATCGGCAAACAAGTTCGGATCTATCGTATAAACACCATCCACATCTGAATATATCTCGCACAATTCAGCGTTCATCGCTGCGGCGACAGCGACTGCAGTAAGGTCTGAGCCCCCACGTCCAAGCGTCGTAATTTTATCTTGCGGACTTACTCCCTGGAATCCTGCGATAATAGGAACAGTGTTGCCGGCAATATCTCGTTTTAAATTTGCGCTTTCAACGCTTTTAATAGTTGCTTGACCGTAATTATCATCTGTTCGAATTGGCACCTGCCATGATGCATAAGAACGCGCATTAATGCCGAGATTTTTCAGAGCTATTGCTAATAAGCCTGAGGTTACTAACTCACCGGAAGATACTACACTGTCATATTCCGGTTCGCCTTCATATGCATTTAAGTTGTGAGCATATTCAATGAACTTATTTGTAACTCCCGCCATTGCTGACACAACAGCAATAACTTGTTTTCCTTGCCTTTTAGTATCAGCAATAATATTTGCTACATGACGTATACGTTCCAGTGTTGCAACTGAAGTTCCACCGAATTTTTGTACAATACAGGACAAACCTTATCTCCGAAAAACGCTATAGATTAGGCAATTTCATGAAGTTAATCAACTCCCGTAATTCCTGTCGTGCGGCAACGTGAGATAAATTCAACTGGACACCCGTCTGTTCCAAATCTAACAAAGTCAATCCGGACAAAAATAACTCCTTGAAAATGACACGTTCGCAGAATCCTGTCCCCAATCTAAAACCGATTCTTTTCGATAGCGCTTCTAAAACGACATTGATATCTCGTCTGTTTTTCGTATACAAAGTCGTTAGACGGTTGCGCACCACTATCCAATCGATTGGTTTTGCTCCGCGTTTTGCTCGTTCTTTTCTTTGATTCCAAACCATTTCTGCATAAATACTTGGCCTCAATATTTTCATGTCGTTATTGGCGACCTTTACCAGAACATCTAAATCGATAAAACTGTCATTTAATGGAGTAATTAACGTGTCTGCATATGAATGCGCTACTTGTGATAAGTATGTGTCGTTACCCGGAGTATCTATCACAATGAAATCACAGTCCGACAGTTTTTGCATAGCAGCGTTAAATGCGTTTATATCCTCTGATTTCGCTTGCTCTGCATTTATTGAATTGCTTTTTAAAATTGCTATATGCTCTGGCATTTTTAATTGTAGGTCTGAATGTCTGCGATGTTCAAAATATTGAGAGAACGTTCCTTGTCGAGCATCGACATCGATAGTACCGACTTTAAAACCTCTGTTTAAAAGATATACCGCGACGTGCATAGCAATAGTGGACTTTCCCGTACCGCCTTTTTCGTTTCCAAGGACAATGACGTAAGGTTTCATTCTTTTCTCCTTATATGTTAGTTGTCTTTTGCCTTCTGCAAATGTAAACCGCAGATATTATGACACCAATTGAAAGGACAGTCATCAAAATTGTTGCGAGGGCATTTATTTCGGGAGATATTCCGAAACGCAAACTTGAAAATACAATCATCGGAAGAGTTGTTGCGCCTGGTCCTGCGACGAAACTTGCGATAACAACGTCATCTAACGATAAAGCAAAAGCTAGCAACCAGCCCAGTACAATAGCATTTGAAATCATCGGTAATGTTATAACGAAAAACACTTTGGTCGGAGATGCGCCTAAATCCAGCGCGGCTTCTTCTACGGATCTATCTAAATCCTGCAATCTTGCCTGCACAATCATTGTGACATAAGACAGAGTTAACGTGATATGAGCAATAACGACGGTTGTAGATCCTCTGCCATCAGGCCAGCCACACAGTTTATTCATTCCGACGAACAACATGAGCATTGATAATCCCATAACGACTTCAGGCATAACAAGCGGGGCAGTAATCGCTCCAACAAACAAAGTTTTTCCTTGGAACCTTGGAAATCGATTGATAATAATTGCTGCCATCGTGCCTAGAACTATCGAAACTGTTGCAGATAAACATGCAATTTTTAAACTGGTAAATGTCGCGCGCAAAATAATCGGATCTGAAATTAACGCTTTGTACCATTTCAATGAAAAGCCCGTCCAAGTCGCAACAAATCTTGATTCGTTAAATGAGTAAATAACAATACAAATAAGTGGCAAGTACAGAAACGAATATCCGATAAACAAAACAAATTTTGAAAATCTGAACCGCATACTCAATCCTTTGATAACAGTTTTATTTCTTTACGTCGTTGAGAAATAACCATTGGGAAAACGACGAATATTAATAACACTATAGATAACGAAGCAGCTGTTGGCCAGGACATATTTCCAAAGAATTCGTTCCAAACCAGCCGTCCGATGGTCAATGTTTGTGCTCCTCCCAATAACTCAGGAATAACGAACTCTCCAATTGCCGGAACGAAAACTAACGCAGAGCCGGCATAAATACCCGGAGCAGAAAGCGGAACTATTATAGAAAAAAATGATTTTATAGGAGAACTTCCTAAATCATAGGCAGCTTCTATCAGGGAGTAGTCAATTTTTTCAATCGCGCTGTATAAAGGAAGAATCATAAATGGTAAATACGCATAAATGATTCCAATACAAGCAGCATAAGAATTATTCATTAGTTGTAGTGGCGCATCTATAAAATGAAATTTCATTAGCATATTGTTGATAAATCCGCATGGACTGAGCAACATAATCCAAGCATAAACACGAATTAAAAACGATGTCCAAAATGGAAGTACAACTAACATTAAGAGGATATGCCGAAATTTTTCAGATGAACGCGCAATTGCATAAGCCATTGGAAATCCAATAATCAAGCAACAAATTGTTGATGCGCCGGCGATTAAAACTGAAGTTAGGAATCCATATATGTACATATCATCTGTAAACAAAGTCATATAATTTCCTAAGTTCAGTCGAATTTGTAAGATATATCCTGATGCCCAATCGACGAGAGAGGTATACGGCGGAGCGGCGATAATACTTTCAGAGAAGCTTATTTTTATTAAAATCAAACAAGGAAATATAAAGAAAACTAATACCCAGATAAGCGGAATGCTGATGACCAAACGCTTTCCACTGAAGCTTTTCATCATGGACGATAGTAGTTGAATGATTTTTTCCTCTATTCGATACATCAGTCCTCAACCTATACTTACGTTCGAAAATGTATCACAAATTGTGAAGTATGCAAACGCGCGAAAGTAGATTCAGTAGTCCACGATTTGTCCACCCTTTGCTTCGAAACGATTAAACGCATCGCCAAGACATTTCTCTTGCATCGGGAGAATTTCCCCAATTGTAAGACTAAAACCAGAAAGAGACGTCTTTTCAGTAACAAATTTGAGTATCAACTTTTTAAGACTATTCATTTTGAGGCCTCTTACATTTAAATCTGTTAGTTTGGGAAACGCAACTAGTATGTTGATACCTTCTTCAGTAAGATTCTTTGTGAATGTATCTGCAATCGATAATCTCTGTAGATTTAAATCTTTAATACTTCGCAAAATAAGGGGAATCCCCGTGTCATCAATAGCAGTGCTAGAAAGGTCCAAATCATTCAAATTTGTTAACTTAGGAAGATATGGAACTAGCGCCAATCTAATCCCCCCTAAATTTAGAGATGTAGCACATAAATCTAAGTTTTTTATAGTTTGCGGGAGG
>CAMNGH010000060.1 GCA_946538065.1 uncultured Holosporaceae bacterium | reverse complement strand
CCCCAAGTTACTTTCGCAAGAGCCCTAATTTAATCCTCCTGCAATTCAGGAATGTTTTTGAATTCCTCTAATACTTCCGGATTCATAATAGAATCTGTGTTAACAACAGGTTTGCCGTGTATCACATTTTTCACTGCGATTTCAACCAATTTTCCGTTATGAGTCTTTGGAACTCCGCTGACTTGAATAATCTTGCTCGGAACGTGTCTTGGCGTTGCATTCTCTCGAATAACCTGCTTTATTTTCTTTTTCAGATCTTCATCCAGTTTAAGGCCATCTTTGAGCACGACAAAAAGAATCACTCGTTCATCGTTATTCCAATGCTGACCAACAGCGCAACTTTCAAGCACTTCTCCAACTTTTTGCACTTGAGAGTAAATTTCTGCCGTACCAATTCTTACACCCGATGGATTCAGAACAGCGTCTGCTCTTCCGGAGATAAATACGCCTTGATGTTCAGTCCATTCAATCCAATCGCCGTGACACCAGCAATTTTCGAATTTCTCGAAGTATGAATGAATCATGCGCTTGTTATCGACATCTCCCCATAATTTAATAGGCTGTGACATAAACGGCGTGACACATGTCAATTCGCCCTGCTTTCCTACCGGCATTTCTTCTTTGTTTGGGCCATAAATCTTCACGTTCATACCCAAACCGAACCCTTGCATTTCACTTGAATATACAGGACTGATAGGATTACCCATGCAGAACGATGACACAATATCACCACCGCCTGAGAAGGAGTTAAGATGAATATCTTTTTTAACTTTGGTATACACAAATTCGCACGCCTCATCACACAATGGAGAGCCCGTTGAACCAATTGTCCTTAATTCGGTTAATCTGTGAGTTTTTATCGGACAAATATCTGCTTTTACTAAGGTGTCGAGATATTTCGCTGAAGTACCGAAGAATGTCATTCCACACTGATCTGCCATATCAAACAAGACATCGGCTTTAGGATACAACGGCGAACCATCATACTGCAAAAGCGTCGCGTTTTCAGATAGCACAGATGTAAACCAGTTCCACATCATCCAACTGCAAGTCGTGAAATAAAACACTCTGTCATTTTCCTTGATATCGCAATGAATCATCTGCTCTTTTTTATGCTGGAGCAATGTTCCGCCTGCGCTATGGACAATACATTTTGGTACACCCGTCGTTCCTGACGTAAATAAGATATATATCGGATGGGCAAAAGGAAACTTCTCAAACGCCATTTCTTCCGCGGGAATATCTTTAATAAAGTCATTAAATAATACCGTTTCTGTTCTGTTTCCTTCAGGAAGTCCCGCATTTATATACGGAATTATTACTGTCTTTTCGATACTATCGATTTTTTCGGTAACATTCTTAATTTTTTCGAGATTATTAAAAGTTTTTCCTTTGTAATAGTAGCCATCTACAGCGAAGAACACTTTTGGTTTTACCTGGCCAAGCCTATCTAACGCCCCTGGAACACCGAAATCCGGGGAACATGAAGCCCAAGTTGCCCCGATACTTATCGCAGCAAGTGCTGCAATAGTTGTTTCCGGCATGTTAGCGACATATCCACCGACGATATCTCCTTTTTTAACTCCTGCTTTCTTCAATGCGGAAGCAGTCCGAGATACAGTGTCATACAGCTCTTTCCAGGTGACAATTCTTCTGACTTTCTCTTCTCCCCAAAAGACGATAGCCGGACCGTCATCTCTTCTTCTCAATAAGTTTTCAGTAAAATTTAATCTTGCATCCGGGAAATACCTATGTTCCCAAAAATGTTTTGCTTCGTTAGATACCCTGCCGGAACCTTTTTCACCTATAATTCCGCAGAAATCCCAAATAGAATTCCAAAAGTCATTTGGATGAGATACTGACCAATTCCACAAATCATGAAACGTTGAACCACTAAATTTACCGCGCTCCTCAACGAACTTCATAAATTTTGTTGCATTACTGTTTTTTATTCGTTCCTCTGACGGACTCCACAACAATTCACGTGACATTTCGCACCTCTTTGACATTATCCTGATCATTCTATGCCTAAAAGGTTAAAAATTTATTAATGTTTTAAAAATTACATTAATTTTTTCAAATCTTCATCCGTTATAACAGATGAAACTTTGCAGTCTGCTTTTTGAACTTGTTCCGATAATTTCTGTATAACTGTGTCAGCTAACTTATCCAACAATTCACCCTTTTGCTTTGCAAACTCAGCTTCTAAGCGAGTCTTCAGCGAAGCCTCATAACGCTCACGTAATTGCTCAATATACTCTTTATTTTCTTTCTTTAATTGATTCATACGCTCTTCCGAAAGCCGACGATACTCTTCTATTGCATCGCCGACTTCTTGCCTTTTTACGTAAGCGAGCTTCAAAGCTCGAGAAGCCTCGTCTTTCATTCGTTCCGCATCTAATATCTGTTTTTTAACAGAATCTATATGCTCATCGAGGGCACTTGTCAGTAACGGATATACTTTTTTTGCGAAAATCCAGGCAAAACATAAGAATGAAACGACTATGGACAGTCCGGCGTCAATGCTCATGATACTTTCTCCATTGAGCAGGAAACTTTATCCATAGCATAAGCGACTAATTCATCCATATCAGAAGAAATTGCTGCAAACGCTTTCTTTGAAGATTCAGTTAAAGCCTCTGATTCTTTGCGAGTTTCTTCCTCAAACATATCATACAGCTTCTCTTTTTCTTCTATGCTATGCTGACGGAAATTCTCTACTAGCTTTTCTTCTTCAGCTGCTGCCTGTATTTGAGCATTTTCATAAGCCACAAATGCTTCATGCTCCAGTTTTTCAGCCTCAGATTTTAGCTTTTCTGCTTCCTTTAGCATTCCCTCTATATGCGCGACACGATTATCCAACGTTTCCTTCAACGCCGGTGTAACCACGGTACTCATAAATATGTAAACCAAAGAAAAACCGACCAATACCCAAAAAATTTGGGAGGAGAAAGTCGATACGTCTAACTGAGGCAATTCTCACCTGTTTAGTTTTTGAACAGAATCAATAACGCAACCAAAAGCGCGAACAAACCAATAGATTCAGTAAGAGCGAACCCTAACATACCGACGAAACGCATTTTATCAGATGCTTCAGGATTTCTTGCAACTGAATTGAGCCAAGTGGAAAACAAATTTCCCATGCTCATACCTACTCCGTACAACGCAATAACCGTCGCTGCTGCGCTTAACAAACGGGCTGCTTCTGTTGATAACATTTTTAACTCCTCCAATATAATTAATGCAAATGTACCGCATCATTTAAATACACACAAGTCAATATAGTGAATATATAGGCTTGCAAAATCGCTATAACCGTTTCAAATCCGGTCAATATCACATTCACGGCGATAGGTGCGATACCCATAACTCCGAGCATCGCTGCGAACCCCGCAAACACTTTCATCATCGTATGTCCCGCCATCATATTAGCGAAAAGACGAACTGACAAGCTAATCGGTCTGGACATATATGATATTAACTCAATAGGCACAATAACGGGCACCAAGAACTTTGGCAGCCCTTTCGGCGCAAATATTGTAAAAAACCGAAATCCGTGCAGACAAATTCCCAAAATCGTAATAAATAAAAACACGACCATTGCCAAAGTAAACGTTACGATAATATGGCTGGTAAACGTAAACATATACGGAATCATTCCGAGGAGATTTCCCAATAAAATAAAGAAAAATATGGAAAAGACAAATGGAAAATACTTCAGCCCCTTCGTTCCGACATTATCATCTATCAATTGACTTATGAACGAATAAGCCACCTCGACACATGCTTGAAGACGATCCGGAACAAGTTTTTTCTTTCTTAAACACAGGGAAAAAAATATATAAACAACAGCAACAGCAGCCAACACCGAAACAGATGAATTAGTGAACGAAACGTCAAGATTACCTATATTCATCTTAAAAATCGGAGATATTTCAAACTGATGTAACGGGTTCAGCATCTGCAAAAATCTTCAAATATAAACTGTCTTAATATTACTATATGCCAATAAGAAAAACAATAGGAAAACAACGTTCGATTTTAGAATAATGCCGTAAAAAAAGAGGACATGTACGAGTTAGTACACATCCTCTGATAGAAACTAAGTTATTGTCTGATTAATCCCATGGTATCTGATTAGGCGAGGCTGTTGTCCACTCATTGTGTGCTCCATTACGCGTATCGCGCCATATTGCTCCGACATCTTTTTTATCCGTTTCCTCATTACCCCTATATTCCCAATGCGAGCCCCAACGACCAACTCTATAGTATACGGGAACCATTTTATTAATCGGAGCTTCCATCACCTTTTCTTCTGCAGTTGAATTTCTACCACATTCCAAAATTTGCTTGTTAACGTATATTGAACCATCAGGGCGCTTCCAATATTCCACTATAGCGTTAGGAGTAACAACAGGATCTCTAAACATCTCATATGACACCGTTTTACCTTCCGAATTTCTTGAGCAAAAATTCTTATCGTCATACGTCCAAGTAACCGGCGCATATGGATTCTCTACTTTGATTTCACTCAAATCCATATTCATTCCAGAAGAATCACTTTGTCTTGTGGAAGCGCCATACGGATCCATTCCCAAACTAGATTCAATTGCTAAAATGCTAAACGCTATGCACGCTATTTCTTTTCTATTCATCATTATTCCTCACTTATCAAAAATATAAAAATCACTAACAGATACTACACAAAACTGACTGTGAATTAAGTATGCTCAAACTCACAGAAACAAAATACACTTTTACTGTAGCAAGTCAACTGTCCCCTCCTTCTTTACTTAACTTTAGATTTTGAACAACAGTTTTTTTGTATTACTATAGCTTGTGTGGTTGTTGTAGTTTAATTGGAGTATTCATGAAAAAAATCGGTATTATTGTTGCAGTGTTAGCTATTCTTGGGGGAATTGTCTTTTATTTCACAAGCTCCAGCATAAATCTGAACGAACTGACTCTTTATGGAAACGTAGAAATTCGACAAGTAACTCTAGGCTTTCAAGTCCCGGGCAAAATTCTGACCATGACCAAGGAGGAAGGCGATTACGTTAAAAAAGGTGAAGTAATTGCAGAATTAAATGATAGCGATTACAAAAGTTCGCTAGAAAAAGCATCTGCCCTCGTAAAACAAACAGCTGCAATCAGTAAAGAAGCCACCGCGAAATATGTAAAAAATGCGCCACTATGTAAGCAAAATGTTTTGGCTCAACAGGATTTTGATACATTACTCAGAAATAAAGATAAAGCCGAAGCCGATTTTCAAGCAGCTGTTGCATCTGAAAAACTGGCCATAAACCAACTGAGTTACACGAAAATTTACGCTCCTGACGATGGAATCATCACGACAAGAATTCAAGAACCTGGAGCAATTGTCTCTGCAGGACAAGGCATTTATACAATTTGTAAGAACAAACCTATGTGGGTGCGAGCCTATGTAAATGAACCGGATTTAGGCAATATAAAGTATGGAATGAAGGTAAAAGTTTTCACTGATACAATTAATCCGAAAACTCAAAAACTTCGGGAATATGAAGGGCAAATCGGGTATATTTCTCCTGTAGCCGAATTCACACCAAAGACTGTACAATCAACTGATCAGCGTGCGAATTTGGTTTACAAAATAAGAGTCTACATCGATAATATTGATGATTTTCTGCGTCAAGGTATGCCGACGACGATCAAAGTAAATTTGAAATCTCTGTAATTCGA
>CAMNGH010000059.1 GCA_946538065.1 uncultured Holosporaceae bacterium | reverse complement strand
ATCCTGAAAGTGCCGCTTGTAGTGATTCTGTAAAGCTACTACGTCCCATCTGCTGGTTAAGAAACTGTAATTCTCTGGTGCGAATAGCTTCTTGTAACTCATCCAACGCCGATTTCACTGGCGCTCCTGCTCCTGGCTGCTGCGGCTGAACCGTAGCTACAGGAGGTAATCCTTCCTGTCGAATATCTACTCCTGTGTAATTTATTTCAACATAATGATTGTCGTTCATTCCTGCAACGCCTGTAACTGACATCACTGCATATAAACACAACACTTTCCTCATATTCCCTCCTCTCTCGAGACAATTATCGGCTGTGTTTACGCGTTATCCATCATCAACCTATGGTTGCATATATCCAACCAAAAATCCAGATGAAAAAGCAATTATTTTTGAGAGAAGCACAGGACAACCAATTTTTAGTTGACTTATTACATCAAAGATGTATCTTATTTCCGTGGGCCTGTAGTTCAACGGTTAGAGCCCTCCGCTCATAACGGAGTAGTTGTAGGTTCGAATCCTACCGGGCCCACCAGCGTGTGTGACGTTGTATTCGTTTTGCTATTTGTTAAGCATCATCTAGGACCTCTGAAACAGAGAATTTAGCAAGACTGCATAATTAAAAAATAACCAGTCGTGTGTTCCACATCTAAAATCGCTTACTCAAACTTTGAACTAAGCTAATTTTGTTTGTATTCCACGAGCGTTCTTGCGATGGATTTGCTTAAATTCTCCAATAAGCGGGAGTGAGCCTTTACCAAATCTTCATAGCTGTTTTTCAGAGGCATTGAATCAACAAACTTTTTGTTTGCCAGCACTCGTCCGTTTCCTGTTTTTATTGTGTACCAAGCTTCTAAAGTGCCTTTATCTTGCCATAACATATCCAATTTTACGATATCGACCAATACAATTCTTTCAAATGAATCGTCTCCGTGCGACATTTTTATCGGAGCATTTGGTAATAATGAATTCAAATTGCCAACTAAAGAACGAGTATAAAGAACGGCCAATGATTCTACCCATCGATTATATTCTGAAACTGTTACTTCAGTATTTTCTTTATGTTGAGTGATTATCTGAGGTTTATCCATGAATTTTGGCACCTGAACTCGCAAAACACCAACAGAATTTTTATATGTTTCAGATATGATTAAGTTTGATTCCGTTTTTAAATTATAGAATTTCGCGGTCTGACTACTTCCGGGTACACAAGCGGATAATAAAAAACACAACGAAATTGCTCCGATTTTTTTCATTTTATTATTCTCCTTTTTACTTCTTTCCCGCTATAAGAGATTCCGGATGACGCTCCAGATAATCAGTTAAGTTTTGCATTGATCTTGCTGCATCAGAAATATCCTGCATCGTTTTGTTAATATTGTTCAGAGTTTCTCCGCTTTTGACTGCCGTTTGAGATAATGTTTTGTTTAAATTTGCTGCGCTGTTCGTTAGAGCCGGAAGCAAAACAGGCAATTCTTTTTCAAAAATGCTCCAAACTTTTTCAATCCGATCTATCATTTCTTGAATTTTCAACTGATCTAATCCTTTTGCTATGAGCCCCTCCTTAGATAAAACCGTCGGAATTTGCGGATATTTTGTTTCCTCAGGATTAATCAGCACTTCAGCCTCGGGCAACATTACCAATTCAATCATTAATTGCCCCGTAAGATAGCTTTGCGTAACCAAACGAGCCTTTAGCCCTCGTTGAATTAGCATACGTATTAATTTCTGAGGATTTTTTCTATTCAAAAAAGCTTCTTGACCACCTTTGTTGCTTAAAACTCCTGTAGGTTTTAGATGAGAATATACAGCCACATGAAATTTCAAATTATCTTCATCTGCTATTATTCTTATACTCGAGACTTTGCCGATCTCTACGCCTTGAAAAACAATTGAAGCGCCTTCGTTTAAACCTTGCAGAGACACTTCAAAATACATTACGAAAACGTTATCTTTTACCCCGACATATTTATGCCATACAACGCGGCCAACAATAAAACTGAAAACCAAAATACCAGCTATTAAGAATATACCGATTAAACTCTTATTTGGTTCTTGTTTCATTCAAAACTCCTCTGGTTAAAAATGCTAAAACTCTTTCATTTGGCGGGTTCTTTAGTAATTCTTTTGGATTCCCCTTAGCTGAAAAAGTTTTTATTGTATTATCAAGAAAAATACTGTTTTTTCCGATAGCAAATATGGACGGCAGTTCATGAGTAACAACGATAATTGTCGTTCCCAAACTTTTATTAATTTCCAAAATCAGATCATCTAAACGTTTGGAGCTTACGGGATCTAACCCCGCTGAAGGCTCATCGAAATACACGATCTTCGGATCTAAAGCCAGAGCTCGAGCCAATCCGGCGCGTTTTTTCATTCCACCGCTGAGTTCTGACGGATAAAATTTTTCAAAACCAGCTAAACCGACCAATGCCAATTTAAATTCAACGATTTTTTGAATTTCTTTTGCCGTATATGAAGTGTATTGCTGCAGGGGAAGCGCCACGTTTTCAAATAAGCTCATTGAGCTGAAAAGCGCACCGCTTTGATACAAAATGCCGTATTGCATCGTCAAATTTTTTTTCTCTTCCTCTGAGGCCGTTACTACATCGACACCGTCTATTAGAACTTTTCCCTCAATCGCCGGCAGCAATCCCGTCATGGTGCGCAACAAGGTACTTTTTCCGCAGCCTGATCCGCCCATAATAATAAAAATATCGCCTTTTTCTATTTCAAAAGACAGTTTTTCCATAATTGCATTGTCTTCGTAGCCGATACTTAAATTTTGAACTGAGATAATCGGAGAATTTTCTGTCATATCCCCAATCCTTCGCAAATAAGAGTAATTATTCCGGTCACGATAATCATCCAAACAATCGCGAAAACAACGGAATTGGTCGTAGCCTTTCCGACACTATCAGCATTTCTTCCGCAGTTTATTCCGAAATAGCATCCGCAAGCGGCGATTATAAATCCGAAAACTACGCCATGAAAAATTCCCACCAGAAAATTATCTAAGCTAAAAGCTGAAGTTGCATAACGAATATATTCGCCTAAAGGAATATCCCAAAGAAAGACACAAATGCATCCTCCTCCGAAAATGCCCATTAAGTCGGAAATCAAAACTAAGATAGGCATAGACAACAGAATAGAATTCATACGCGGAAGAACCAGAAAATCGTGTTTTGCAATTCCCATAGTTTGCAGAGCATCTAATTCTTCATTGACTTGCATCGTTCCAATTGTAGCCGCGTAAGAAGCCCCCGTTCGACCGGCCATAATAATTCCGGTCATAATTGCGCCCATAATTCGCATCATTCCAATTGTCACAAGGTTAGCCACATATATTTGAGCTCCGAAAGTTTTCAGCTGTAATGCTCCGACGAACGCTAAAATTAATCCTACTAAAAAACTGATTAAGGAAACAATTCCTATGGCACGAGGTCCGCAATCTTCTAAAGCCAACCAAAAATCTTTTTTACGATAAACAGCCTGCCCTGTTAATTGATGCCACCACGAAGCGAATATCTGTTTAAAAAAAACACTTCCGTATTTGAAGCGTTGAAAAATAAAAATTCCTTTTGTGCCTAAACGCTCCAAAAAGTTTTCTTCAGACTGTTGTGATTCTGATTTTTTCGAAGGTACTTGAAGTGCCAACAGAAGCAATCGCGCCATTCCTTCCGGTAAATCTTGAAGTTTCACGTCAATGTGTTCTGATAAATATTTCAGGTGAGCATACAAGGTAATAACACTTTGCTGACTCCAATTTGTAATACCGTTGTTTTTTAAAATAAGTTGATTTTTCCCTTTCAGAGATTCAAAAATATATTTGCTCGGAACAGAAAAATTATCTGTTAAATCTCCTGATAGAAGCACGGTAACTTTATCATCATCTTTATCTGATACAACTTGCAAGGATTCAACTTCCATCGTTTATACGGCTAAATTTTTCTAAAATTTATCACATATTTGAATATTTATCAACAATGACGGAAGTACAGGCTTTCAATGTCTTCTTGAATAATTTCAAAACAACCACGCCTCCTCTTTATTAAACCTCTTGCGAAAGTAAGGAGTTTATTTACGCGGACTTTTTTCAAATACCAGCGTCGTCCAATCTTTCAAATCGTACCTGTATTTAAGATTTAGACCAAGAGAAAGATACTTATTCAACACACTGCAATCGTCGTAAGTGAATCCCGATAGCACTAAAATGCCATTTTCTGCCAGCGACTTTACAACACACTCGCTGATTGAAATTAATGGTTCAGCCAGTATGTTCGCAACTATAAAATCGTAAGTTTTGTTTGCAAATTCACATGCTTCGTTTTGAAATATTGAAACACGATGTGCGACTTTATTAATAACAACGTTTTCTTTGGAAACACGAACAGCTTCGGCATCATTATCGCAAGCCGTGATATTTCTTGCTCCGAGCTCCGCAAGGGCAATACTCAAAATACAAGAACCACAACCTATATCCAAAACAGTTTTATGTTTTTTGTAATCAAAAAACGTTTGGCACGCGATTAGACAATTACGTGTCGTCGGATGTTCTCCTGTCCCAAAAGCTGTTGCCGCTGCGATTTCTATTGGCATTTTGTTGAATGGAATGGGTTTCTTGCGTAAATGCGGCCCGTAGATGTAAAAATTTCCGACAGTAATCGGCTTAAAGTTCTCAAAACACTTTTTTAGCCAATCTACATTTTCAAGCGTTTTTTCTTCCAAAAATGAATATTTGAAATCTCTAAGCGCGAGTTTTACTTCCGCTTCATTGATTGGAGAGTCATTTAAAATCTCTACAAACCAGCGCTTGTTTTTTTCAGCGCACGATACGGACATATAACCGTTACCAAACAGCGCATCTATCGCATCAAATGCGTCTTTTATACCAAAATCACCGATAATACACTGGTATATAACTTCTGCTGTCATTTTTGAGTCGCCGGAGACAACGTCATCATCATTTGTCTTCCCTCTAACTGCGGATTACCATCACATTTTGCAATATCTTTAACATCTTCGATTAAGCGATAAAGCAATTTTTCTCCAAGTTCTTTATGAGACAACTCTCGCCCACGAAACTTTAACGTTATTTTCACTTTATTTCCATCGCCGATGAATCTCTTTATGCTATTCAATTTTACTTGATAATCGTGATCGCCAATGGCAGGAGTGAGCTTCATTCCTTTCACTTCAACAATTTTCTGTTTTTTCTTAGCTTCGGATTTTTTCTTTTGGAGTTCATACTTTAGTTTTCCGTAATCTATAATCTTACATACGGGAGGAACAGCCTGAGCGGCAATTTCAACAAGGTCAAGCCCCTCTTCTCTGGCCATCGCCATTGCTTCTCTGATATTTACAACTCCAACGGCATTTCCGTCTTTGTCTATCAAACGCACTGTTTGCGCGGTTATTGCTCTGTTCACTCTGTATTTATCGTCAGTATTTTCCAAACCTTACTCCAAATCGACATGGCTTTAGACTAATAATTTCCACGCAAAAATCAAGAACATTATCCGTTTTTTTACTGTAAAGGTTGCAAAAAGACAATAATCCCCTTATTTTTATTAAAATTTTTTAATGCAAATGAAGTCCTTGTAATTTTATGAAAATTTGCTATGTGTAGAAGCACATTATTTGTAGGGACTTATTTATGATTTAAACGAAAATCGCAGAAAGCGGTTTTCAGTTTGCTCGACGGCTGTTCAGAGAAGAAGAGATAGATGAAAAAAGTATTATATTTATTTGTAATAACAGTTT
>CAMNGH010000058.1 GCA_946538065.1 uncultured Holosporaceae bacterium | reverse complement strand
AATTTTGTTGATATAGAAAAAGACACCTTTAACATCGATCCGAAAAAAATAGAAGCAGCATGCACCTCTAAAACAAAAGCGATTATGCCGGTTCATTATGCAGGATTACCTGTTGATTTAGATCCAATTTATGAAATCGCCAAAAGAAAAAATCTTCGAGTAATAGAAGATGCGGCTCATGCAATGGGAACTTCTTATAAAGGAAAGAAAATCGGCACGTTCGGAGATGTTCAAGTTTTCAGTTTTCATCCAATTAAAAATATGACCTCTGGTGAAGGCGGTTGTGTCGTTTTGGATTCTGAGGCTGAGCAAAAAGTCTTAGAGTTGCAAAGATTCCATGGAATTGACCGCTCAATTTGGGACAGATTCTCTAAAAACGGTAGCTGTTATTACGATGTAGTGTTCCCCGGCTTTAAAAGCAATATGTCTGACATACAAGCGGCAATAGGTTTGCATCAGTTACAAGAGCTGGAAACATTGAATATCAGACGTCGTCATCTGTCTGACAGATACAGAAAGGCATTTGCGGATTTAGAAGATAAGATTTCGATGCAAGGCATTCCTCAATACGATTTTGTACATTCAGGGCATTTGTTTCCTATTTGTATTTCTGATGCTTCAAAGAGAGACGACTTTATGGCGTTCCTAAAAGAGCGCGGTATCGGTACTACTCCGTATTATACTCCTCTGCACCTGTTTACTTATTATCAGAAAGAATTTGGATATAAAAAAGGAGATTTCCCGAATGCAGAATACGTCGGGGAACGTATAGTTTGCTTGCCGTTATATTATGATTTGCAGGAAAACGAGCAAGATTATATTATTGATGTAATTCATGATTTTTTTAAATAAGAGATTGTTATGCAGAAGAAAGTCAAAGTATCAGAAGCCAAAAAAACTTCAACTCCTGAGATTTCTATAGTAATTCCTGTTTTCAATGAAGAGGAAAATATCGAAACATTATGTCGTCGATTGTTTAAAACAATGGATGCCACCAAGAGGAGTTACGAGCTTATCATCGTCGATGATGGCAGCAGTGATAAAACCCCGCAAATGCTTCGCGATATTTTCAAAAAACGTTCCGATGTTTTGCGTGTAGTAACTTTTAACGGTAATTACGGTCAGTATGTCGCTATTCTCGCAGGGTTTGAACATGTCAGAGGAGAAATCGTCGTTACTCTGGACGCTGATTTGCAAAATCTTCCTGAAGAAATTCCGAACCTGTTAGTTAAGATAGATGAAGGTCATGATTTAGTCGGAAGTTACAGAGCAAAAAGACATGATAATTGGTTCCGCACAATTGCATCACGAATCGTTAATCGTATAAGAGAGAAAACTACCGGTATTAAAATGCGTGATCACGGTTGTATGTTGCGCGCCTATAAACGGTTCATAATCGATGAAGTTGTAAAGACAAGAGAAACCTCAACGTTTATTACAGCGCTAGCACAGAAATTCGCGGGAAATCCAATAGATATTCCTGTTACACATGAAGAGCGTGCGGCGGGTAATTCAAAATATAACCTGTACAAACTGATTCGTATTACATTTGATTTAATGACGGGATTTTCGCTTGTTCCTCTGCAAATGTTTACGATGATAGGAATGGTCATTTCCTCAGCAAGCGGAATTTATTTCTTAGTGGAATTATTTAAGAAGGTCGTAACACATCATCACGGATACGGTTTACACTTCGCTTTCGTTTTCCTATTACTGAGTGTCATTATTTTGGGAATAGGTCTTTTAGGGGAATACCTCGGAAGAGCGTATTTTGCTGTTTGCGAGCATCCACGTTTTGTAATTCGCGATATTTTAGAAAAGAAATCAGAAAAGAAAAAGGATAAAGAATAATGAAAATATTAATTGTTGGGGCCGGTGGTTTTATCGGCAGTCATTTGTCTGAAGAAATTATCAACAATCACAAAGATTGGAAGGTTACAGCCATAGATATTTCGTCTGAGAAAATAAAACATTTGATTGGAAAAAATGGCTTTGATTTTATTCAAATGGATATTTTAAATGATGGCGGAGCACTCGATGAACAAGTAAAAAATTGTGACGTCGTATTTCCATTGGCGGCGATTGCGAGTCCATTGGTTTATGTTCAAAACCCACTGAAAGTTTTCGAGTTAGACTTTGAAGCCAATTTGAGAATTGTAAAACTTGCTGTTAAATACGGTAAGAGAGTTATTTTCCCATCCACTTCCGAAGTGTACGGCATGTGTTCAGATGAAGCATTCGATGAGGAAAATTCAAATTGTGTTACCGGTCCGATTTGCAAGCAACGTTGGATTTATTCCTGTTCTAAGCAAATGCTGGACAGAGTGATTTATGCCTATGGCGTCAGAGATAACTTGAAATACACGTTGTTTCGTCCTTTTAACTGGATAGGCCCTCGTTTGGACGATGTGTTTAACGCCAACAACGGTAGTTCAAGAGTTGTCAGTCAGTTCCTGAGCAATATTATTCATGAAAAAAATATCAATATCGTTGATGGTGGTGAGCAAGTTCGTTGTTTCACTTACATTTCTGATGGTATCGATGCGTTAATTAAGATTATCGAAAACAAAGACAATTGTGCAGATAAACAAATATTCAATATCGGCAATCCGAATAACGAGTTTAGTATAAAAGATTTAGCGAATAAAATCGTCCAACTTGCAAAAAATTACGATAAATTGAAAGAACATGTTGAAAAGATAAAGATAGTCAACACCAGTCATGCGGAATATTATGGTAAATCCTATCAGGATGTGAACAGACGTGTTCCGTCAGTGGAAAGGGCTCAACGTATTTTAGGTTGGAAACCAATGGTTGACATGGATTCATTATTAACAAAAACCATGGATTTTTATTTCAAATAGTAGTTTTTTGTTAATAAAATAAATGCTATACATTGTGGTAAAGTGCGGACGTGGTGGAACTGGTAGACACGCCAGATTTAGGTTCTGGTAGTTAGTAGCTGTGGGGGTTCAAGTCCCTTCGTCCGCACCAAGAGAATTTTTTAGGAGTGTTTTTATGGAAGTTTTAAATCGAGTAAGTGACGGCCTCAAGAGAGATTACAGTGTGCTAATTCAACCTAAAGAATTAGAGCAGGCTTTGTCAGCAAAATTACAAGAAACGGCGAAGAAAGTTCGCATTGATGGATTTCGTCCAGGTAAAGTACCTGTCGATGTCATAAAGCATAGATACGGCGAAGCTTTAAAAGAAGAAGCGAAAAAGGATGCTGTAACAAATGCTGTTAATAAAATAATAAAGGATGAGAAACTTACTGTTTCGTTCACCTACTCCACAAATATAGAGAAAGATGACGAAAAGGGGTTAGAGTTTTCGTTAAAATTTGAAGTTCTCCCTACTTTTGAACTGAAGCCTTTGGATAATATCGAACTCAAGAAGCATGTTGTCGAAATAACAGATAAAGAAGTAAATGAAATTTTGGAATCTGTAAGGAAAGAACAGAAGAATTGGGTAAAAGATGAAAAAGCCAAGAAAGTTGCTGAGGGACACAAAGTAACAGTTGATATGGTGTTGGTTTCCGATAAAAAGCATAAAAATAACGCATTAAAGGAACTCGATATCGTAATCGGTGATAAATCTTTAGTCGGAGATTTCTGGAAGAATTTAATCGGCGCAAAAATTGATGAAACGAGAGAATTCGCAATTGAATATCCTGCAAATTTCGGTGATAAGAGTCTTGCCGGTAAAAAGATGAATTATACGGCAACGATAAAACAAATCTTTAAAGCAGAAGAATTTAAGTTGAACGACGAATTCGCGAAGGCCATGGGCTATGAAAACTTAGAAAAAATGAAAGCCTGGGCAAAATCTCATGCAATCAAGAAATATGATTACATGGCTCGTGAAATCATGAGTCGCGATTTGTTAGAAAAAATGTCGAAGATGTATGATTTCGATGTTCCTGAAAATATGATCAAAGCAGAATATCCAAACGTCGAACAGCAAATTTCTGCTGAAGCAAAACGCCTCGGTAAAGAATTTACTCCTGCGATAAAGGACGAGTGTCTGAAAATTGCTAAAGAGCGTGTTCGTTTAGGATGCGTCGTTTCTGAAATAGCTAAAAAAGAGAAAATTGCTGTTACGAGAAGTGAAGTAGCTCAAGCAATCAAAAATATTGCAATGATGTATCCGGGACATGAAAAAAGCATTATCGACATGTACAGTCGCAGTGATGCTGTGAGAGCAATTGCAGGTCCGATACTTGAAAACAAAGTCATAGATTATTTGCTCGGCAAATTAAAGACAAAAGAAGAAAAATGCTCTGTTGAAGAGTTAGTTGCAATTGATGAAGAGCCATTTGATTTCTTCAAGGATGACGGTAAAAAAGCTGAAACCAAAAAGAAAGCCGCGCCAAAGAAAAAAGAAGAAAAGGCAGAAAAAGAAGAAGTCGCTCCAAAAAAGAGAAGTTGCAGAACGAAAAAGAGCGCGGAATAGTTAATTGTAATTTTTGTGGTTTTTGTAGGAGATAAAACATGGCAGATGAGTATATGAACACGTTAATCCCGATGGTCATAGAGCAAACAAGCCGCGGTGAGAGGTCGTTTGATATATATTCTCGTCTTTTAAAAGAGAGAATCATATTCTTAACAGGCGAAGTAAATGACGCATCTGCCAGTTTAATCTGCGCACAGTTACTGTTTTTGGAGTCGGAAGATCCGAAAAAAGATATTTTCTTCTATATAAATTCTCCGGGAGGCGTAGTTACATCAGGTTTATCTATTTACGATACAATGCAATATATATCGCCTGATGTAACAACGTTATGCATGGGACAAGCAGCGTCAATGGGATCCCTCTTACTTACTGCCGGTGCAAAGGGAAAGAGATACTCTCTTCCTAACTCCAGAATCATGATACATCAGCCGTCAGGAGGTTTCCGCGGACAAGCTACGGATATAGAGATTCACGCTAAAGAAATTCTTAATTTGCGTTCTCGCTTGAATAAAATATATGAAAAACATACGGGAATGCCACTGAATGAAATCGAAAAAGCGATGGAACGTGATAATTTCATGTCACCGGAAGAGGCAAAGAAATTCGGATTAATCGATGAAATAATCGAGAAAAGATCCAAGTAATTAGAAGGCATATTAAAAAAAAGCGGTATCGTCCCTACCCTTTTCCCTACCGGTTCGATTATCGGCGGGGATTTGTTTTTCTAGTTCAGTTCACACTTCAAATAATAGCATTTTTTGCCTTTGGATAGTGCTTTCTGCTCGTATCGTGTGGACAGAAATCAGCTGCTTTTTTCGGATAGCGCGTTTATATCGGCTTTGTATTTTATCGCATTGACAATCAGGGCGTGGAGATGTTATATTGGCAATAATTTTCAATGTTTTGTTGTGTTGGTCCTGTAGTTTGAGCTTTTTGGAGTTCTGTCGACAGGATTTGTGCACGCAAAATAAGCTTAGTTAATAATGGAAGGATAAATATGAATACAAAAACCACCTTGATAGCAGTAGCTACCTTGCTTTTATGTGATAGTGCATTATGTAATCAATTTAATTTTGGAGCTCCATCGTTTCAAACTGGGAAACCATTTAGAAGGACAGTTAATATTAGACGGCATCAACCTGTGTCTGAGAGCTCTGCTAGTACTGTTGTTAATGCCCCTGTTAACAGTGTACCACCGGCAACATCAGTACCGTATGGTGGAGATGGAACATCATCTGTTAATGCCCCTGTTAACAGTGTACCGCCAGTGACATCAGTACCGTATGGTGGAGATGGAACATCATCTGTTAATGCCCCTGTTAACA
>CAMNGH010000057.1 GCA_946538065.1 uncultured Holosporaceae bacterium | reverse complement strand
CTCCGTCATGGCGAAAAAAAGTCATGTTTCCTTTCGGAAATATTTTTGAACTTACGGGGACTGTTTCGCTCAGAGCCTTAAATGTTTCTGAAAAACAGCATTCCGAATATGATTCTTCATTTACCGTAACGCCACAGATAAAATGCTTATGGGAGTGGCCTTTATTATTATCCAATTCTGTTATGGATACAATTTTTACTCCGATTGCCGGGGCAATTATTGCGAGTAATAAAAAATGCCATGATATCTTTGAAGATCAATTTAACGATTTAAATGATATAAATCTTTTTGACGGAAATCGTTCAATATCAACTTATAATATAGACACGGGGAAAAGAATCTTTTACGGTGCGCGTATGGCAGGGTATGATGACGGCGCTCAAATTTACCGTTTAATCGTCGGGCAATCGTATGAGCTTACAGCAACGCCAGAAGACAGAACTGAAGTGTCAGGTTTAAAACATAAGAATTCCAATGTAGTGTCATCCTGCGATATTTTTCTTTCGGAACAGCTAACATTCCTAATATACGGAAGTTATTCTCCGCAGAATAAAGATTGGACCAAATTAGAAGCAGGTATAAATTTTGTTCATAAAGGTTTTTCTGCAGATATTTTCGGCTTTAAAGGAAAACAATGTTTCTATGATCCATTCGTTGTCTTACCCTCAAAATTAACCGAAGAACAAAAAACTCAGAGATATAAAGGCGTAATGTTAGACTTCGGATGGGAAGCAACAAATTACCTCAAGCTTAAAAGTGGCATAACCCTAGGCAATAAATGTGAAGATTTAAGAATAAAAACTGATGATGACGATTTCAAACTTATTAAATACCATGTTGGTTTTGAGTATAAAAACGAGTGCACATCTGTAGAAGCAATACTGGAAAGAAAAAATTACAAAAGTGGCGACTTGAAACCTGAAACCTCATTTAGGGTAGTTGTGCACCTGAAAAATCTAGGTATCTGATACCTGTGTTTGTAAATATTTTTTTATGAACGCGACGGTAATTGCTTTCTGGTGCAACATAGAGAATTTATCCAAAATCTTCAGTGTTGTCGCCAACGTTGCGACGTCTCGATTTATCAAATTTAAAAGGTAGAAAAGCGCATTGTCGGATATATAAACGCCTAAATCGCGTGATATTTTTTTCGCGATATTAAACAATAACTCATCTCCAGCATTTTCTATTTCAACAGCAGGATAAGAAAGCAATCTCGATTTCAAATCATTCAATGATATCTTCCACAATATTGGTCGCGTCTTACTTAAAATTAGCAAGTATTTGTTTTTTTCAGTCAGAATATTTAAGAAATGAAACAGCCAATCGAAGTTTTCCTCCTCTTCAATTATCTCGTCGAAGTTATCAATAACAAAATTACATTCCGAACCAAATAAATCACGAGGGTTATAATTCAAACTATCCCTTAATACGTAAACCGCATTTGCAGATTGCGCCCATAAGCCGGCCAAATGAGTTTTTCCGCAACCAGATTCTCCAAAAATCACAAGAACATTTTTTCCCCAATTCGGCCATTGCATCAAATACGACAATGCATTTCTATTTTCATCACTTTCGATGAAATCGCCCCATTCGAGATTTTCTGTTCTTTTAAAATTAAAAATTTCCTGCTGCATTTTTATTGTTTATATGCCTGCGTAGCTCTGAATTTCTTAATTGTAAACCTTATTAAATTACGAATAACCGCTGCTAAAGGAATAGCAATTAGCACACCCAACACACCGAGCAATTGAATTCCTGCAAAAAATGAAAACAATATCCACAGTGGATGCAACCCTGTCTTTTCTCCGACAAATTTCGGCGATAAGACATATCCTTCTACAACTTGCCCTACCAAATAAACGCCTAAAATAATATAAATTTTCGGCATAGTAAGAAACGATACACTTACGAATAAAACTAAAACAAAAGAAATTAATGCGCCGATAAACGGAATAAATGAAAACAAACCAGAAATAATTCCAAGGCTCAGCCACTCGTTAACACCTATCGCACTCAAGAAAAAAGCATAATACGAAGATAAAATAACTACGACATAAAATTGTCCATGGAAAAAATCTCTGAATGTTTTTCTGATAATCATAAAAGCTTCTTCAACCATGCTTTTCTGACGATTGGGAACGCATTTATATACACTTGCAACAAAAATATCCCAGTCTCTCAAAAAGTAAAAAAATGAAATCGGCATAATTACAAAAAATGAAAAAAAGCTGGTAATTGAATTACTTTTTAACGCAACCTCTTTTATAACCGAGGCCAATATATATATTTTCTGATCGAAATATTTTTGAATTTCAGCTTTAAAATCTGCAATTTCAGGTCTGTACTCCTGTATACTCATTGATGCTAAACTTCTGTCCAAAAACGCCATAAATCTTTCATAATAAATCGGAGCATTATTTGAAAGAATATCGACGTACTCTTTAATGTACGGAAGAATTTTATAACCGATAAATATAAATAAAAAAATCGAACAAAGCGCAAAAATCAAACTGAGAAATGTTCGATTTATATATCTTTCACAAAAAGATGCAATCGGTGCGCACAAATATGCCAGAACAAATCCAACTATAAACGGAAAACAAATTCCTGAAAACAAATAGAAGAACACGCAAGAAAAAAAGGTAACGCCAATCGCGAACAACGACTTACCGCTTAAAAAGTTTGTGTGCAATCCAGAAATACTTTTGTACATACTCCACTCCGGAAAAAATTGTAGAAGCACTTACTATAACTGCCCCGATATCTATACAGTATGGTATATTTAAAGTAACGCACTTACAAGCAAGGACTACAACTAAAAATATCAGCTGGATTGTTGTATTAATTTTACTCGACATCAGCGGTTTCATTTCCAAAGCGATATTATTGATTTTACAAGCAATTACAGCGCTTAATATCAGAACATCTCTGCTAATCACTATTATTGCGACGTACATCGGAATGAAATTTACAATTGCGAACAAAATGTATGAAATCGTCATGAGAACTTTATCAGCGAGCGGATCTAACGCTGCTCCGAACTTAGAGCCAACTGAAAATTTTCTTGCTATATACCCGTCCAAAAAATCAGAAATAGCAGCTATACCAAAAACGAATAAACCTACAAATAATTCTCTTTTCAAAATTAATGGAATCAAACAAAATGCCAATACCAAACGCAACATCGAAAGAATATTGGGAATAAATCTCATCAATTTTTCATTACAATTGGACATAAGTAAATTTAAGCTTTTTGAAACGATTTATATCATGAATTTCTAAAACTACCTTTTCCGAAGAAAAACTGACAACCTTCGCTCCTATTTTCGAAAGTAATTTTAACCTTTTCAAATAATCTTTTTTATAAATCGCGATTTTGGTAACTGCAGACGTTTTTTCCGTTTTAACATTTGCACCGAATTTTCTTAAACGCTCATTGATTTTACTTTTTGAAAATCTATATGAGAATTCCGCTATATAAAAAGAATCCGAAGATTTTTCATTTTCAATGGAATAATCATAGACGCAATCTTGTATCTGTCTTTCGGAAAAACGATTCGCACAAATCGCAAACGGTTTCAATTCATCGTTTTCCTTGAACAATTGCAAAAAAGCAGAGCGTGCCGATTTAGACAACGCTTGCTGCTTTGCAATAAAAGAATTTTGACCTTCCTGTTTGATCTCCACATTTCCGACTTCCCAGAAAGAACTGTCAGCCATTACGGCAGAAATCAAAAATAAAGATAGAAACAAACAGTATTTCATGTATTCTTATTCAACTATTTCTAATTGGCTGAAGAAGAAACTGATTTCAATCTGTGCGTTTTCCGGACTATCGGAGCCATGTACTGCATTGTGTTCAATACTCTGTCCGAAATCTCTGCGAATCGTACCGATTTCAGCATTAGCAGGATTAGTCGCGCCCATAATTTTTCTATTCTGAGCAACAGCGTCTTCCCCGCTCAATACCTGCACCACTACAGGTCCTGAAGACATATATTCACACAAGCTGTCATAAAAAGCTTTATCCTTATGTACTTCATAAAACTTCTCAGCTTGCGCTCTCGTCAGATGTAACCTCTTCTGCGCAATAATTTTAAGCCCAGCTTGCTCAAACCTCGCGTTAATGCTTCCTGTTAAATTCCTCTCTGTCGCATCTGGTTTAATAATCGAAAGAGTTCTTTGAATAGCCATTTTAACCTCTATATTAACTTTTCCCAACCTTTGGTAGATTGTTTCCAGTAGTTTACATTTTCCTGATTTTTTTTCAAGTCATGATACAAAACAACTGCACGCTCTGACTCCGCTTCACCAAATACAAACAGTATTTTTTCCCAATCACAATTGAAACTTTTGTAATCAAAAGAATCCATCATAACGACTACTGTCGCGCCATTCGGATTTTCAAATTCATCTGTAAAATATATCGGCTGTTGGTCTGCATATCCTAAACTTTTATCTCCGTGAGGAATAAAGGCATTAGTTGAAAACGTCCATAAAGTTTTATCAACTAATTTCACACGCTCCTCAAACGGACTGAAAAAAATACACCGTTTTCCTGTAGCATAAACTTTCTCAAGCAAACGCACGACTGACGGAACTAAATTGTCATCTGCTATTTGATAAAAACTTACTTCCATCAGTCTGACACTTTTCTATTATTTGCAATAGTTTTTATTCAGGAAATCATACAACAAATGGACACCGAATCCTGTTGCCCCCTTCGAGCAAACAAAAACATCGTCATCATTCGTCGATTCTACACCCGCGATATCGATATGAGCCCACGTTGTTTTATTCACGAAACGTTGCAAAAACTGGGCAGCCGTAATACTTCCGGCACGCACTCCCGGCTTTCCTAAATTGCGCATATCAGCGACATCAGAATTAATTCCGTCATCGAAATGTTTCGTCAAAGGCATACGCCAAACTTTTTCACCTGTCTCAATCGAAGACTGTGTAATTTTTTCAGCCAATTTATCATCGTTACTGAATAATCCAGCAAATTCATGTCCAAGAGCCACCACAATTGCGCCAGTCAAAGTTGCTAAATCAATCATCGCAGTTGGCTTGAACCTGTCTTGAGCATACCAAAGTGCATCTGCCAAAATCAAACGCCCTTCTGCATCTGTACTTAGAATTTCAATAGTCTGCCCTGACATCGATTTCACGATATCACCAGGACGCTGTGCAGTACCGGACGGCATATTTTCAACCAGAGCCATAACACCAACAGCATTCACAGGCAACTTATTCAACGCAATTGCTTTAAATAATCCGAGAACAGTTCCCGAACCGGCCATGTCATAGCTCATCTCGTTCATGCCGTCATCAGGCTTTATACTGATTCCGCCACTGTCGAATGTCACACCCTTTCCGATAAACGCAACAGGTTTATCTTCTTTTTTACCGTGATCCCAAGAAAGAACTACCAAACGCGGTTCATTTGCGCTACCTTGGCCTACGCCGAGCAACGCATTCATGCCGAGTTTTTTCATTTCGTCCTTTTTCAGAATTTCGACCTTTACCCCTAACGCCTCCAATTCTTCTTTTGCAATTTTCGCCAAAGTCTCAGGATAAATCACATTCGATGGCTCTGCGACCACTGTTCTCGTTAGGAAAACCCCTTCCGCGACATTATGCAATTTCTTAAAACATTCTTCTGACTTCTTTAAATCATGAGTTAAAATAGCTAATTTTTTTAACTTGATTTGCTTGTTTTTCGATGGTTTATATTTATCGAAATTCCAAGACTTGAGCAAAGCTCCAAAACCGATTAATGATGAAGCTGAATTGCATGCGACATTCACATCTTCCGCGCAAATCATGATATTTACATTTTCATCTGATTTTGCAGTGCACGAATAAATCGCTGCTCCTAATTTTTCTAACTCAATTCCTGTAAACTTTTTTCTTTTTTCACCGAGCCCAACTAACACTATGTACTTGTAATCGTCGCAACACGGAACAAATTGG
>CAMNGH010000056.1 GCA_946538065.1 uncultured Holosporaceae bacterium | reverse complement strand
TCTGATAGCAATATCCATGAAAAATCCATTTTGATATTCCAATTGTGTAATCTCAATATCACTCGGCAGTATTATATAATGGATTACGCTGAAAAAATCGTCTGACAATTTTTCTTCGCATCGCAAATCCGTACCAAGATTATTTACATACACATTTTTTTCGAAATTCATGTCGATATTGTTTATCTTAAATCGAGAATTCCCAGAGAACCAAATATTACTCTTTTCTCTGATGACTGAATGTTTAATATCCGCAGAATCTGAAAAACGCAAATCTCTGTCTGTAAAATGAAGATAAGAGCCAAGAACAATTCTTTGAACCCCCGCGCTGAACTCTATCGGAAAATATTTATCATTCAAATTTATAAATGTTGTTCCTTCCAATGAAGGTAAAGTCAGATAACCGGCGTTAAAGTTCTGAATTTTTGCATTTTCAACATGAGATAAAATAGCGTCCACATATTCGGCAGATGGAGTAAATTCACTTTTGAAAATACTGATACCCCCGTCAGGATGCCGAATCTGACGAATTATCGTCGCAATCTTCGCCATTGTATTGGTAACAATTGCAGGAACGTTTTTCTTTCCGACCGAAACTACAGACTGAATATCAACTAGGTTTCTCAATATCTTTAATAATTCTTGCGTAGAGTAATTCAATTTCTCAACAGATATTTCTCTCAGATAAATTTGAAGTTCACTAATGCAAGACCTTAGCGTTTGAATATCATTAATTGCTGCTGCCGTCACAGTTAACGCACGGATTAATGAAGTCTTTTCTGTCATTTTCAAAGGCAAATACAATCGACGCTTTAAGAATTTGAATTGTTGCATAATACTACTGACAAGTACGCCATTAAATTTCACGTCGGAAGTTTTTGAAATCAAATTGTACTGAACTATCCAGTTATACAGTCGCTCAGATGTAACGCCGGTGTTCCAGGCTATATTGTTTGAAAATTTAAAATTATCTATCCAAAACTTAATATGATTACGAATCATCAAACGCCACTGTTTATCTGCATCCAAATTGAGTAACGATATCCAGCCGAAACTGTGCAATTCTGCTTTTTCTACAACACTGGTAGAAGAAGATATAAGCGTCTTTGGTATATTTCTGATAAAAACCGATTTTCCTGAGCATTTCAGTACTACTATATGGCTTTGTGATATCAAATCTATCGAATATTCAGATGGAAAAGATAAGTTCAATCGGTTAAAAATTCTATTTGGCGTTATTGAAATTAAAGAAAGCGAATACAGTGGCAATCTCGCAGCAATAACGTGAAACTTCGAAGAGATAATTTTTATTTTTCTCACAAAATCAAACATAGAAAAAATCAATCTTTACAACCGTTGGCTCTAAGCGATTTTATGGCTTCGGCATAATCTTCACTCTTGAAAAGGAAAGAGCCTGTCACAAAACTCTCCGCTCCGTTTTCCACACACGCACGAATCGTTGAATCGGAAATACCGCCATCCACGCAAATCTTCAATTGCGGGAACAACTCTTTGATCTTGGCTATTTTTTTCAATTGAGATGAAATGAATTTTTGTCCTGAACGTCCGGGATTAACTGACATTACCAATACACAATCTGCATCACAATATTTTAAACAATCAATATCAGTGGCCGGATTTAGCGCAATTCCCGCTTTTTTACCGGCAGATTTAATCGTGTCAATCGTACGATGCAAATGAGGACATGTTTCGGGATGCACAAAGATTACGTCTGCGCCTGCTTTGATAAAACTATCCAAATGTGTATCAGGATGCTCCGTCATAAGATGCACATCAAATCTCAACGAAGTCAATTTCCGATGAGCTGCGACAACATGTGCACCGAAAGTAATCGCCTCAACAAAATTGCCGTCCATAATATCCCAATGAATTGCGTCTGCTCCCGCTTTTTCAACGGCGATCAACTCCGCTCCGAGATTTGTTGCGTTTGCCGATAACATTGACGGACAGATTTCTACAGTCATTTTTATCCTCAAGAAAAGTGCCTTCATTATATACAATTATTGTGATATATAAAAGTGAAGTCAGTGAGCGCATTATGAGAATAATATCCTGGAATGTAAATTCAATCAGAGCAAGAATGGAAGGCTTTTTGAAGGCCGTAAAAGAATATGAGCCCGACGTTTTTCTTCTGCAAGAAACCCGGGTAGAAGACGCCTCGTTTCCGTACGAATACGTCGAAGATTGCGGATATAATATAGCTGTCAAAGGACAGAAAGGACGTAACGGCGTCGCGATTTTTTCAAAGCACATTATTGAAGAAGTTGACAGTTCCTTTTGCGAAGAAGCTCGGTACATTGAAGCGTTCACCGGTGGTATTTTTGTCGCTTCTGTTTATGTGCCGAACGGGCAGGAAGTCGATGCAGACGCTTACTATTACAAATTAGATTTTTTGAATGATTTAAAAGACAAGTTTGCGAGCTTTAAGGACGAAATTTTCGTAGTTGGGGGAGATTTTAACGTCGGCCCCTACCCTTGCGATATTTACATAAAGGGGTATGACGGAATAGCGGGTTCAGAGCGAGAGCGACAGGCTATTGCAGAATTACGTAATGTCGGTTATACGGATGAACTGGAAAAAGACGGTTATACTTGGTGGAGCTATCGTCAGCGTGATTTTAAAAAAGACAACGGCTTCAGATTGGATCATTTTTATATGTCTCCAAAGGCTCATTCGCTATTCACGGAAGGTCAGGTTTTAAGGGATGTAAGGGAATATGAACGCCCGTCAGATCATGCTCCTATACTCTGTGAACTCAAAATTTAGGGGGCATCTTGTTCAATTATTTGTTTAACGATTCCTACAATAGTCCTATTGAAGAAAACACGAACTTTACAAAGGGAGCTGTAGGCTCTTACCTGATTAACATGGACAAAGCTACTGAGCGATTGAATCTTGTTCTGCCGTCCATCGAACAGCTCGGATTTCCCGTTAAAAGAATTGCTGCTGTCGACGGAAGAAGTTTAGGTGACAATCTTGATTTTGTAGACAAAGAAACTTACAAAAACTACTTCAAAATGTATCCGGAACTTGGGACAATAGGTTGTGCGCTAAGTCATGAAAAAGCGTTACGTGAGTTTCTGAAATCTGACAACGAATTCGCGATAGTTTGCGAAGACGATGTTGAATTTGATGCTGACAAATTGCGAGCAGCAATAAAAAACGCGGTATCTCATAAAGAATTTTGGGATGTAATAGGTTTGGAATTAGCTCATAGCGGAACGCCTATTCAAGTCACTGGTAATTTCGTATGCTATCTAAGCAACGTCAAACATACTGGTTGTTATATGATAAACAGATATGCAGCACAACAATACCTGCAAAAATTCTATCCAATAAAAATGCCGTTTGATCATTACTACACGGCGACTTGGGAATTTAATATTAAATTTCTCGGAATAGAGCCTCGTTTGGTCAAGCAAAGAGGTCTTTCTTCGCAAATAAAAACATCAACAAAACCCGATAAGATAAGAACTTTATCCGTACTCATCAAAAACGCCAGCTTTAACATAAAGCGAGAAATTGTAAATTTTATTTACAATGTATTGGTTATCAAAAAACTTAAGGTGTAGGCCTATTAATATGCCAATAGCTACGCTGTAACTTTAATTCCATTTGCCTTCAATACCGGCAAGATTTTCTCGCAATCGCAATTCCCCACTGTTACAACCGATGCATTTGACGCCAGAATTTTATCCGTCAGTTTTTGTACATCTTCTATTGTGACGGCTTCAATCTTTTCAAGCATTTCATTATGTGATAGCGGACGTCCGAAAATCATGGTCTGATTAACAATTTGTTCGCAAGTCGCCGAATTGCTTTCACATGACATCAGCAAACTGGATTTAAACTGCGCTTTCGTTCTATTGAATTCCTTTTCAGTAATAACTCCGCGCATTTTTATTAATTCATTAGAAACGACATCTGACAATTCTGATAACTTATCCGCAGATGTTGCGGCATAAACGCCAAATACTCCGTTGTGCTTATACGAAGAAGAGAAAGAATAAATCGAATATACAAGCCCGCGTTTTTCTCTCACTTCCTGAAACAATCTGGATGACATACCGCCACCTAAAATCGCAGAAAATATCGCCATAGTGTAGTAGTCAGAATCAGAACTCGGCAATCCGTTAAACCCAAGTATTAGATGAGCTTGTTCTAACGGCCTTTTATCCGAATATGCACCACCGACATATCGATACGTGGTATCGTGCGTTGGTGTCTTCGTTTTACTGAATTGCGAAAAATACTTATTCGCCGATTCAATCATTTCATCATGACAGACATTTCCAACTGCAGCGAAAACGACATTATCCGCGTTATAATACTTCGTTCTATATCTTCTCAGATCATCTGCCGATATCTTTGATACGACCTCAACCGGACCTAAAATAGGACGTCCCAAAGATTGATTCTTAAAAGCAACACCTTGAAAATGGTCGAAAATAATATCATCTGGTGTATCAAAAGTTTGAGATATTTCTTGGAGAATGACTCCCCGCTCACGCTCTAACTCTTCTTTTGCAAAAGTAGGATTGAGCAAAATATCCGACAAAATGTCTACTGCAACTTGCTTATGTTCTTTCAAAACCTTTGCATGAAACGCTGTAACTTCCTTTGATGTATATGCGTTTGAATAACCGCCGACTGCCTCTATTTCTTCTGCTATTTGCTTTGCTGTTCTGGTCGTTGTTCCTTTAAACGCCATGTGTTCAAGAAAATGAGAAATTCCGCAGTTACTTTCTTCTTCACAAACTCCGCCAGCTTCTACCCAATATCCAAGAACGACGCTATCAAAGCTTTCTAAATTCTTCGTTACTACTCTTATTCCGTTATCTAACGTTGTTAATTTAGTTTGTCCTTTCACTTGACCAGCCTCTCACATTGCAGTTTTCCATAAATTCTCGAAACACGAGCCTCTCCCGCAGAAGCATTTATCATATCTTTATACGAACTTTTGTAACGTTTTTTCGAAGCGTTTGCGATTATTTTCCGACTAATAACCTTAGAAAATCCACGTTTCAACAAAGCATCGACTTGTCTATCTCGCTGTTGACGCGTTCTTCCTCCGAGCACAACGGCTATCAATCTTGTCTGTCCATTCGTTGCAGAAGCAGCAAGATTATACCCTGACGCTGTCACAAATCCTGTTTTTATTCCATCAACAAGATAGTTATTATGCTTTCCCAACAGCTGATTGTGATTCTTCATTATCTTATTGTTGTAATTAAATTGCTTAGTCGCGAACAAATGATAATACGACGGATATTCATTAATAAGAGCTTTAGAAAGTTTAGCCATATCTCTGACTGTCGTCAGTTGCTTCGAATTTTTCCATCCGGATGGATTTACAAATCTCGTTGAAGTCATTCCAAGCCGTTTTGCTTCCTGATTCATCATATACACAAAACGCTGTTCACTTTTTCCGATATGCTCAGCAAGAGCCACAGCTATATCATTGGCAGATTTCGTTATGAGAGCTAAGATGGCATTTCGCACTGTTATCTTCTGCCCCTTTTTCAGACCAAGTTTGCACGGCTTTTGCGCCGCAGCATTAGCTGAAATCGTAATAAGCGAATTAGGTCTGATTCTCTTTTGTTTTAACGCTTTAAAAGTAAGCATAAGCGTCATCATTTTAGTCAGTGACGCAGGCTGAGTCTTTTTGTCCGCATTATACGAATAAATAATCTCACCGGTATTTGCGTTAACTATCATAGCAGCGTTCACCGGATGAAACGCTGCTACACAATTCGTCGCAGTCCACAGAAAGACAAGCAACACTGATAAGTATTTCAAGGAAACCCCTAGTGCTAAACACCAATTATTTCTGCACAAATGTGTTAATTGGTTTTCAATCCAAAGGCCTGGTAACGGCTCTTAAACTTCGCGACCTGTCCGCCTGTATCAACCAACTGACGTACACCTGTCCATGCAGGATGAGATTTAGAATCGATATCCAATTTCATCGTATCGCCTTCTTTCCCCCAGGTAGACATTGTCTTAAACGAAGAACCGTCTGTCATTATAACATTTATTTCATGATAATCAGGATGAATATTTTTTCTCATCGCACTAATTCCTTCTAACATGTTCGAACAATCTTTGAAGGATAATACAGAAAATCAAACAAAATCTCAAGAGTCAGAATGATTATCTCCAAAAATTATGAACTATCTTTCGAATTATGTGTATTTTTCTGGTTATTTCAAATTCCTTCTGAAAAACTCAATGATTTTTTTGAATGGAATTT
>CAMNGH010000055.1 GCA_946538065.1 uncultured Holosporaceae bacterium | reverse complement strand
AAAAGTATTATATTTATTTGTAATAACAGTTTTAAATACTGCAAATATTAATACAGTAGATGGCACTATGAAGGCAGAAGAAAGACATGTCGATTTTGCTTATGCAGTAGCAGAATTGAAACAATTACATGAAAACTACTGCGAAGAAGATAGACCAGATCCATTACTTGCTCAATTTCCACCAGATAAACTTGCAAGCACATTAGAAGCGCTGCTCTCAAGCTCCCAAGTTGCTCCGGCAATCCCGGAAGAAGAACAACTTAAAATTGTTGCAAAAGCCCAAGAGATTGCATTTAAATTGTTAGAAGAATTTCTGAAGATTTTCTCAAGCGAAGGAACTTTCCATTCTCAAAGACATCTAGAGGACATTGGAAAATTAGCAAAAACAGCGATAGATACTGGAACTTATACTTTTTGTTCCGATTCCTTATTAGCATTTAATTCTTCGCATTCTAAAGATAATAGAATTTTCTGTTACTACACCAATGAAAGAAGTTTATTGAGTACGATAATACGTGAAACAAGCTTTATCATAGCAAATTCGTATGCAGAACAGCATGAAGTGAGAAATTTTGATGATTTTGCACTGAATGTTTCGTTATTTTTTGAACAATTACTATATTCTTCATTTGAAGGTTTATCGTCAAGCGACTTTAAAAATGAAATAGCGAAAAAAATTCTGTTAGCTTTAATTGAAAAGAATTTTATAAAACGATTGTGGCAATTTATAAAACCAAAGCTCCCGCATTTTGAAAAAAATTGTGTTGAACTTTATAAAGCTGACTTTGTAAAAGAATATTTTGGTGCAGATGGAATATTAGATCGTCTAGGAATCCGTGAACACCTGATATTTCTATTGGCCAAATATTATAATATTGACATTCCAGAGTACAAATCAGATACTGCTCTCTCTCAGGGCGAAAAAGATTGTTTGCAACAACTCATTGATTCTCAGCACAATGCAGAAGTGCGCAAAAAATTAGAGGATATCAGAGATGGTAACGAGAATTTAATTTCTTGTGAACCTTGCGCTTTCGAGCGTGGATACACGTTCTGTTATTTAGAAAGACATATTCTTGATATGCGAGAAAGACGCGCCATAGAAAGCAAATGTTTTGAAATATGTTGTATAGAAAAACCTGATGATGTAGATGTTGAAACAATGAATTCAATTATATTAAAGTGTTTTAACGCTAGCGCAAAACGTTCGTTACAAAAGCGCGTGATATGCTGGTATCTTGGAGATTTGATACTACATCCACAATCTGCATATTTTAACAAGTATCTTTCGGCCTATTGCCTTGCTTCACAAGTCGTATTAAAGGTAAAAGAGAATCGAAGTACAAACATAGAACGAGTATTTGAATGGCTCGCCAAGACACATATCACATTTACAGAATCAGGTGCGCGTTGTATCTACAATTATTTGTTTTCGGGGGCATCTTTATATGACGCATTCTCGAAAGAAAAATCTTCTGAACGACTGTTTCATTCGGTAAAATAAGAATCTGTATAATTCCTTTTCTTTTCTAAAGCAATAATTTACCGTGCCGAACGGTTTCTATTGCGGTTGTGGAAGAAAACATTTACGCTGATGGCACGTGTAATAGAGGTAGAAATGTTTCCTACACCTGAGACTTTGTATCCGTTAATTTTCGGTATGGAACGTACTTGTTTTCTGAAAAATATCATTACGAAGCCGAACATTATCGTTGGCGATTACACTTATTACGATGACGAAACTGACGTACACAATTTTGAAAAGCATGTTTTGTATCATTACGAATTTTTGGGCGATAAATTAATTATCGGGAAATTTTGTCAGATTGCCAGCGATGTGAAATTTTTGATGAATGGTATGTTTCATATGATGGACGCGTTCTCGACATACCCGTTTATGATTTTTTCAAAAGAATGTCAGGAAAAATATCCGAAAGACATGCAACTGCCATTTAAGGGAGACACCGTCATAGGTAACGATGTTTGGATAGGATATAACGTAACCTTTATGCCCGGGGTGAAGGTAGCTGACGGAGCGATTATCGGCACTAATTCTCTGGTGACCAAAAATGTCGGACCGTATGAAGTGTGGGGCGGCAATCCTGCCAAATTAATTCGCAAAAGATTTTCAGATGACGTTATCGAATGCCTTGAACAAATCCAATGGTGGAATTGGGATATCAAAAAAATCGAAGAAAATGTCGATACGCTGATTGGAAAAGACCTAGAGAAGTTGAGGAAATTAGCGAATTAACTATCGTCTAAAGAAATGTTATAAGAGCTAGCCCCCCTGTTGAAATAAGATTTTATATATTTTATAATGCATAAAATATGACTTAAGGTATATATGAATATATTTTAATCGGGAACACAATGAAAACAACGTCGATTATTCCAATTCCGGTAAACAAGGCTTTAAAAAAGCTGGGCGCAGATTTGAAAGAAGCCCGCATAAAAAGACGTTTAACCATGGCGCTTGTCGAAGAACGAGCAGGAATTACTCATGCGACTTTAACAAAAGTTGAAAAAGGCAATTCCACCGTCTCAATCGGAATTTATGCAAAAGTGATTTTTGTTTTAGGTCTCATTGATAATCTGTATCAGCTCGCGGACCCTGATAACGATACCATTGGGAAAATGTACGACAGAGAGAATCTACCGAAGCGTGTACGCTACAGAAAGGATGAAGCATAATGTCTGACAAGAAGATTTCTGTTTACATAAATTTGGACGGCACAGATGAATTTGTCGGAACCTTATGGGCGTATTTTTACAGAGGAAAAGAAACTTCTGATTTCGAGTATTCGCGAGGGTGGTTAAACAGTCGAAAAGCTTTTTCTCTTGAACCAGGATTGTTTTTAGGAGCGGGAAAACAAGTCAATCCTCGTCAAACGCCGCTGTTCGGTTCTTTTTCGGATTCAGCTCCCGACACATGGGGAAGAATTTTGATGCGGAAATACGAAGTGCAGTTTGCGAGAGAAAACAACCGTAATCCGAAGACGCTCAACGAAATCGATTATTTGCTATACGTAAATGACTATGCACGACAAGGGGCTTTGCGCTTCAAAACCGAAGAAAACGATTCTTTCTTATGGCCAGGAGATTTAAAGTCCATTCCACCGTTAGTTCAGCTGTCTCAATTGTTACACGCATCTGAAAAAATTATTGATTCGGAAGAACAAAACACCGATTTAAAACTGCTTCTTGCTCCCGGTTCTTCCCTAGGAGGTGCGCGCCCGAAAGCCAGTATTATTGATGAATCAGGCAATTTGTGTATTGCAAAATTTCCTAAAAAAGATGATTACTCAAATAACGTCTTATGGGAATCAGTTGCATTGACGCTTGCGAAAGCTTGTGGCATCAATACTCAAGAGTGGCGTCTGAAAAAAGTAGCTGACAAAGACGTCATTATTTTGAAACGGTTCGATCGAAACGAACAAAAACGCATTCATTTCTTATCGGCTATGAGCATGCTAAACGCTGTCGATAATGATACAGAAACCCACAGTTATTTGGATATAGCCGATGCGATAAGACAGTATGGAGCATCTCCGAAAGATGACTTAATTGAGTTATGGAAACGCATTGTGTTCTCGATTTTGATTTCAAATACAGATGATCATTTGCGAAACCACGGTTTTCTATATGTAAATGAAAAAGGCTGGAGGTTATCTCCGCTATACGACGTCAATCCGAGTATTGATAACAAAAACGCACTGAGTACGTACATAACAGAAAACGATAATACTCAATCTATCGATTTGGCTCTGGAAGTTTGCGAATACTTCGGCATCAGTTTAAAAAATGCAAGTAATATAATTACGGAGATGAAAAAAACTGTCTCTAATTGGTTCAATATCGCAAAAAATCATGGCTTGAACAAAAGAGAAATCGAACAAATGGCGCAAGCTTTTAAAATTAACTAGTAATGTGCTGTTATTATCTGACAATTTTTTATAACGTGTATTGTGTTAACTAAAAAAATTGGTATTATATCCCTGTCGAGCGGGTGTAGCTCAGTGGTAGAGTACAACCTTGCCAAGGTTGGTGTCGAGGGTTCGAATCCCTTCGCCCGCTCCAGATAAATCCTTCAATAATCATTGGTTTCTAGAAATCCGTTTCGTTATAAAGTAACGAGTCTGCACTAATTCAACTTAATTTTAGGAAAACAGAAATGAGGAGAGATTGCCCTCTCCTCATGCGGTGGGTTAATTACGTTTTACGCCGATAAATTTGAGTATATATAAAAACAAATTGACGAAATCTAAATACAATTTCAACGCGCCGTATATTGCTTTCTTCTGGCTGACATCTGCTGAGTCGTCACTGAAATAAATACTCTTAATCACTTGTGTATCATACGCCGTTAAGCCCGTAAATATAACAACGCCTATTGCAGAAATCGCGAACATAAACGCAGAACTCTGTAGGAACAAATTTACGACACTAGCGATTATTAAGCCTATTAAGCCCATAAACAAAAATGCGCCAAAACTTGTTAAGTCTTTTTCTGTTACGTATCCGTAAACGACCATAGATAAAAACATCGCCGACGTTATAAAGAATGTATACGCAATGCTTTCACCTGAATACACCAGGAATATCGGAGCTAACGATAAGCCCAAACAAGCTGCAAATACGACAAATAAAGTTCCTGCTGTGCTTGCTGAAATATCTGCGATTTTCGCTGACAAATAAATCGTTATTCCAAGAGGAACGAGCATTATTAAAACAGCGCTCATAGGCGATGAAAAAAACATCGACATTATAGCCGGTGACGTGCTCGCGAAATATGCAACAATTGCACTTATCGCCAAGCCTGCCGACATATAAGAAAATACATTTAACATATATTTACGCAGTCCCGCATCGACGGCAGCTGCGGCATCCTTGTAAAACGGTGTAGCTTCATTTTTCATAATAACCTCCATCACTACGGAATAATTCTAACAAACAACCAAACTGTTAGCAATGAAAAGAGAATCGTCCGCTTTATTCCGAGAAATTTGCGGACAGATATAGAAATCCCCTCGGCGGGAATAAGACACGTCGAGGGGAAACATTAGCTCTAACGTTTTTAGTCTAGCCATAGATTTGTTACAGTGGGAGCTAGACCATCTGTGGAATGTTGTTTATCTGGGTCAATAGCGTCGGCAAGCGCTTTCTTTCCTGCGTCACCTATAGGATTTCCTCTCAGATCTATAGTTACTAATGCAGGATGGAGAGCTATAGCTGCAGCTAACGCAATGGCGCCTGCATCTCCAATATGGCAATTGGACAAATCGATGTGGTTCAGTACTTTATTAACTTTTAACATCTCAGCCAAATTTTTAGCTCCGGCATCTCCGAGAGGATTGTCTGACAAATCAAGTCTTGTTAAGCCTTCATTAATTTTTAATGCTTTACATAAATCACCAAAATCTCCAAAAGTTTCGCCTTTGATGCCACAACCGCTTAGGAATAAATCGGTAAGCGTAGTATTAACCTTTAAGACTTCGGACAATTGCTTGAGTGAACCCATCCTATTACAACTTAAATCTAATCTGCAGAGACTTCTATTTGTTTTCAATTTGTACAATCCTGAAAGCGGGGAAATGTGCGAGAACGTCAATCCGCAATTGCGTAAAATTAAAGTTTGCAAAGACTCACTTTCTCCAACCGCGCCGAATATATCATCGTCTCTACCCCACAGGCCATTTCCGCTAAGATTCAATTCGACCAGATTCTTGCCAGCACGAATTATACCAGCTATATCGTTGTCGCCGCGTTGCAATATTCCATTTTCAGAGAGATCTAATACACACAAAGGCAGTTTCTTGTTCTTTTCTAGAGCATCACGTAAATGTTTTACCCCACCATCATCTATATTATTACGACTTAAACACAAACTCGTTACGGTTGCATTGTCCTCTAGTCCTTCGCATATAACACGCATGCCCTCTGCATCGATATAGTTATAAGATAAACACAAAACTGATAGTTGTCTATCAGGGATCAACAAAAGTTCTCTTATCCTTCCACACAAAATAGGGGAACTTTGGGAATCGCTGACGTCTATAAGACTTAATGTAGAAGGATTTAAAGCATCCCAAAATTCAGAAAATAAAGGAATTTGTTTTCTAAAATAAAGGCTTACTCCAATTACATGTTCCGCAGAATTGATGACTGCAGGAATATCTTCAAGACGTGTGGTTATTTGTCCTGTCTCGGAATCAAGCACTTGAAAAGGCGCTCCCCTAACAGTATCGTTTTCAATTAATTGTACTGTCTTAGGCCTCGTGTTTTCAGTTGCACTTGTTATATCAATTGACATCGCCAACATAAGCCCTAATAATAGTTTTTTCATATTTTCCTCTCTTTCATTCACATATCAAAACTCTGTTTCGTTTAGCACAAA
>CAMNGH010000054.1 GCA_946538065.1 uncultured Holosporaceae bacterium | reverse complement strand
GTACCAATAGTGCGATAACAGCAGACGCAAGCGCCGTTGCACCAAAACCAATGACTTCGCCGAAAGACAAGTACGCCACAAACAACGGAACAGACGAAAAGAAAATCGGTAATTTTATTGAAGAAAAGGTACAAAAAAGAGCCACAAACAAACTACCACCTCCAAGAAGGGCAATTAATTGTATGGCTCTGCGATTAATACCTAAATTCTTAGTCTGCAACATAAGGTAAAAGTGCCAAAAATCTAGCTCTTTTAATAGCAAGCGCCAAAGCTCTTTGCTTTCTGGCGGATACCATGGAAATTCTGCATGGCATTACTTTACCTCTTTCAGAAACAAACTTCTGCAAAGTGCGAGGATCTTTGTAATCGATTTTCATAAGGCCACTTTCAAATGGGCAAGCCTTCTTTTTGAAGTTGTTACTATTGTTTCTTTTCCAAGAATTGGACATATCTCTTGCTTTATCTTCGTTTTTCATCGATTATTCTCCGGCTGCTTCACTAACTGGCTCGATATCGGACTCTTCTTTCACGATTGTCTTATTATCGGAATTGCGATAACCAGTATCCTTTTGCGCAAATTCATCGGTATATGTTTTCGCTTGAGTAATCAAGTTTTCTCTATCTTCGAAAGCATCTACTCTTACTATCAAATGACGAATGATGTCTTCATTAATTTTCATAATACGATTCAGCTCTGCGACAGTTTCTCCATCTGCTTTCATCTGTATAATATAATAATGTCCTTTGTGATTTTTCTTAATCGGATAAGCAAGACTTCTGAAGCCGCAATACTCACTGCGCACCACTTCGCCATCATGCTGTGTAACAAACAATCCGAGACTTACCCCTAAAGCTTCCATTTGTTGTTGAGAAAGATCCTGACGACCTATAAAAATATTCTCATAAAGATTCATGTTTTCTTACCACGCACCTATTTAAAGGAAAGCACCTTACTTTCCATAATACGCTAACTTATACATCTTTTATCAGACTATCGCAACAGAAAAATTCATAGAACACTTCTAAGAAAAAGCCCGACTTGCATCGGGCTTCAGTTCAAGAAAAATAAAACACTCTACAAAACTATATTACTTATATGGCCTTATATAGCACGGGATTTACTTTCTCTTACAGTTTTGGATTTACTTCCGCTTTTGCTCTTACCAAAAAAGGATTTCACTCTGGAGCCGAAAGATTTCTTAGGTTTTGAAGTAGATTTTGTGGCAGTTTCTTCGCCTTTTTCCGTCGCTGCTTCGCCTTCGTCTTCATCTGCTTTTTCTTCAGTCATCTCTTCTTTTTCTGTTTTCTTAGAGAATCTGTTTTTGACACTATTAAACCCGCGTTTAAGGGCGTTTTCTTTTTTCTCGACAGTTCTTGTTTCATCATTTAGAATAGTCAAAATTTCCTCGACGAAACGAATCGTCGTTGCGATGTCTTGTAACATTGGATTTTTATCATCGAAATTGGAACCTTTCACCTGCTTGAGGCTATTTAGCGCTTCTGCAATATGCTTATAATAGATTTCCTTGCCTTGTTTTAACGATTCTAAGGTTTTATTGATATCAGAAATGTCTTTCGCAGCATACTGATTTACTTTGTTTGTCGCAGATAGGTAATTATGCGTATGCGAACGTAATTTTTTCAGTGCTTCAACTAAATCAGTTACTAGCTCGAGAACTTCAGTACTCTTATTAGTGGTTACTTCGTTTTCTGAGAGCTCCTTTTTGAAATCTGCAAGTACATTCTTTGTGGTATCCATTGAGTATATGACGTTGTCTATACTTCCCGCTGTGTTTACACCCCCAATTATGTTATCTCTATTTTCTGCTGCCACTTTCTCTCGGCCTTGTTTGTCTTTTGCTTTAAGCTGTTCTACATTACGCTTTAGCTTGCCCTTAAAGCTTGAAGAGTCCGATTGCTCTTCGACTAGAATTGTAGGATTTAAAGTAGCAATTACTGCAGATATGTTTGGTGTTTCTTGTACCCTTTCTTTTAGCTTTTCTGCATTTTTGCTCGCTTTGGTAAAATCTTTTTCATTGCTTCCGTTGTAAACGGTATTCAGCACCTCACCTGCGTTTTCTAAGATGGTTTTGTTCGCTTTGACTAGGTCTTTAGGAAAATTTTGCCGTGACTTCTCATCAATATTTTTAAGGACACTTTGATATCTCAAGTCCATCGGAGCCAAGGCTTCTTTGGCTTTTTGAAGCTCTGTGCGCGCGTCTTCTATTTTATCAAGATTGATATTGGAGTCTATTGTTTTTTGAACATTGCGTACTCCCATCGTTTTTTTGTGTCTGAATAACGCATCCGCATCTTGCATTCCAATCGGGGCGCTCAGTGCTACCAACATCGCACCGATAATAATTTTCTTCATATTTGTTCTCCTTTAAATACACATTATGAAATATCATAAGCCTAAATGTTTAATTTTCGGTTAATTCTCCATTAACATTTAAAATATGTTAATTTTCTGATATTGTGATACTCAATTGTTTTTTATTATGAGGATGTCGTGTCTGAATTAGATAGGTTACAGGCTAGTTGCTTATTTGAAATAGAACATTGTGATAGCTTGAAAAAACTGGACGAAATCCGCACCGCAATTTTCGGTAAAAACGGTAAAATTACGGAGCTGATGAAACAGTTACGAACTTTGGATAATGAACAAAAACGTCAGTTGGGACAGGAAATCAATCTGGCGAAAACCACGATTATGGAACGATTTAGCGCGAAATTCTCTGAAATAGAAATGCGAGATTTGCAAAAAAAACTCGAGGCAGAATACGTGGACGTGTCAATGCCTGCGCGTCCGAGTACTTTCGGAAAGATTCATCCGATAACAAAAGTTGCGGAAGAATTGGCGGATATTCTGTCATCTTACGGTTTTATGTTTGAAGACGGCCCGGACATAGAAGGTGAGTTTTTCAACTTTACAGCACTGAATATTCCGGATCATCATCCGGCGAGAACAATGCATGACACGTTCTATTTGAATATGCTGGCGGATGAGCACGGCAGAAAATTGTTGCGTACGCACACATCACCTGTGCAGCACTACACCATGATTACGCATAAACCGCCGTTCAGAATGTTCTCCATCGGAAGAGTGTACAGAAGTGACAGTGACGCAACGCATACGCCTATGTTTGATCAGATAGAGTGTTTGATAGTTGATAAAAACATCGGGTTCGCTCATTTGAAGTGGATTTTGCTCAATGTGTTGAAGAAATTCTTCCACGTCAGCGAATTGAAACTGCGATTCAGACCGAGCTTTTTCCCGTTCACCGAACCGTCGGTGGAGGTTGATATAGCCTATGAACTCAGAAACGGAAAGATGTTTTTCGGAACGGGCGATAAGTGGCTTGAAATTTGCGGAGGCGGTGTCGTTCATCCTAACGTTCTGAATTGCGGAAATATCGACACATCTGTTTACCAAGGAATCGCTATCGGTTTCGGATTAGAGCGATTGGCTTCGTTAAAGTACGGTATTCCTGATTTGAGAGGATACTTTGAATCAGATGACCGTTGGAGAGAAGCTTTCGGTTTCAGTCACGTTGCGAAATAACGGAGAATAAAATGCGTTTTTCTTTTGATTGGTTAAAGAAACATCTGGACACGAATTTAAGCATCAACCAGATTGCCGACAGGTTAACGTCTATCGGATTAGAGGTAGAAGAAGTTGTAAATCCTTCGGAGATTTTCAAAAACTTCCGTTTGGCTCAAATTAAAACAGCGGAAAAGCATCCTGACGCCGATAAGTTGCAAGTGTGCAAAGTGGTTGACGGAGACGGTAACGAATATCAAATCGTTTGCGGAGCGAAGAACGCGAGAGCGGGATTGAAAACCGTTTTAGCGACACCGGGAGCGGTTATTCCGGCAAGTGGAGATGTTCTGAAAAAGAACAAACTGCGCGGAGTAGTCAGTGAAGGCATGATGTGCTCATATCACGAGCTCGCTATTCCTTCTAAGGATGACGGAATTATAGAACTCGATGCAAATACGGATTTGTCGTTGTCTGTCGGAGAGGCGCTGAATTACGGCGGTGGATTTATCGATGTATCCGTTACACCAAACAGAGGCGATTGTTTCTCCGTAAAAGGGATAGCCAGAGATTTGGCAGCAGCAGAAGCCGGTTCGTTCATAAAGCCTTTGTGTGTAAAAAATGACGCTGCGTTTAAGTTCCCTATCGAAATAGATTGTATGCGCAGCGACGCTTGTCAGCAGTATGCGCCCGTCATTGCGCTTCGAGTAATCCGAAACGTGAAAAATGCCGAAAGTCCGGATTGGTTGAAATCTGACCTGCAAGCAGCAGGGTTGAACAGCGTATCGCTAATCGTGGATCTCGCGAACTGGATAATGTTGGATTCCGGCAGACCTTTGCACATATACGATGCAGATAAAATATACGGTGTTTTGTCTGTTCGGTTTGCAAAACCTAAAGAGGAATTTATCGATCTGAAGGGTAATCGATACGAACTGCGTCAGGATATGTTGGTAAGCGCAGACAACAAAGGCGTTTTGTGCTTAATGGGAGTTATGGGCAGTGACAGAGCGGCGTGCACTATGGACACGAAGAATATCCTAATTGAGTCTGCTTTGTTCGATCCGATTTTCATATCAAAAACGGGAACATTCCTGAATATTTTGAGTGATTCTCGCACCAGATTTGAAAGGGGAATAGACAGAGCTTCCGCCGTTTCAGGCTTGGAATCGGCGACTAAATTATTGCTCGACAATTGTGGAGGAAGTGCGAGCGATATTTTTGTTGTGGGATCAGAGCCGAAAAACGACGTTACGGCACATCTTACTAAAGCTAAGCTCAACAGTATCAGCGGTTATGAAATCGATTGGGATATCGCAAAAAACATTCTGAAAAAACTCGGATTAAAGGAAATTTCGTCATCTGACAGCGAATTGACTGTAGAAATTCCGAGCTGGCGTAACGATTTAAAAATCGAAGAAGATTTAATAGAGGAAATTCTGAGAATTAACGGTTATGACAAAGTTAGTGAAGCGAAGTTCGATGAATCTGTCGCAATAAACGACAGAAAACTTGAGCGTATGAAAACAAACGTTAATGTTATTCGTCTGTTGGCGTCTTGCGGATTGTCTGAAGTCGTTTCGTATTCGTTCATTAAGTCGGCGATAGCTGAAGAATTCAAGGAGAATAAAAAACTAATTACCTTAATTAATCCGATAAGCTCCGATATGAATACGTTGAGGCCTTCGGTTATTCCGAGCTTGCTGTTTGCGGCGACACGCTCGCTGAATTACGGTCAGGAAAAAATCGGCGTATGTGAATCGGGCAGTATTTTTTATGATGACTGCAAACAATCTTCATGTATTGCGGGATTACGCGCGGGAGCGTTCAGTGACAGAAACTGGCTGCAACAGGCACGTGTCGTTGATGCGTTTGACGCAAAAAGGGATATTTTGGTCGCGTTGAGCGGTTTCGGTATCGGTGAAAACAATATTTCTATTGAGCCGACAGCTCCGTCCTATTATCATCCGTCGAGAAGTGGAACCGTCATTTACAGGAGGAAACCGATAGGATTTTTCGGTGAATTGCATCCGAAAATAAACAAGCTGTTCGGAATTTCCGAAAAAGTTGTTTGCTTTGAATTGATTACGGACGATTTGAATTCCAGCGATAAAAAACAACCGTATCAGGAGAAAGTGTTCCCGAAAATTAACAGAGACTTTGCATTCCTGTTTGACGCAAGAGCATCTGTCGGAAACATAGTAAACGCTATTCGCAAATTAGACAGTCGTATTTCATCGGCGGATATTTTCGATTGCTTCGAAGTCGGATTAACCAAAAAATCGATAGGTCTGACAGTTACACTTGAGGCGTCTGATAGAACATTAACCGATGATGAAGCGTCAGAAGTTTCGAATAAGATTTTGGAGTTTGTCGCAAAAGAAGGCGGAGAGCTACGTACGAAATGAGAGATTTAATTCGAAATTTCGCGATAATCGCGCACATAGATCACGGGAAATCCACGTTGGCCGACAGGTTGATTCAGTTCTGCGGCGCTGTAGATAAGCGTGAGTTTCGTGATCAAATGCTCGATTCCATGGACATCGAAAGAGAGAGGGGTATTACTATCAAGGCTCAAACCGTCCGCTTAAATTATCAGGCGAAAGACGGCAAAACCTATCAAATCAATTTGATGGACACTCCCGGACACGTTGACTTTGCTTATGAAGTCAGCCGTTCTTTGGCCGCGTGCGAGGGCTCGATTTTGGTTGTTGATGCCACGCAAGGCGTTGAGGCGCAAACCTTAGCGAACGTGTATCAAGCGCTGGAACATGATCATGAAATTATCGTTGTGCTTAACAAAATAGATTTACCGGCCGCCGATGTGGACAAAGTCAGTCAGCAGATAGAAGATGTCATCGGGTTGGATTGCAGCGACGCGATACTTGTCTCCGCA
>CAMNGH010000053.1 GCA_946538065.1 uncultured Holosporaceae bacterium | reverse complement strand
TGCCTATGCAAGGGGATAATTATGAGTAAAGTCATTGGTATAGATCTCGGTACAACAAACTCTTGTGTTGCTATAATGGATGGCGGTTCGCCTCGTGTTATAGAAAATGCCGAAGGAGTGAGAACGACACCTTCTGTTGTCGCGTTCACTGATAATAATGAAAAATTGGTAGGTCAAGCGGCAAAACGTCAAGCCGTAACGAACTACAAAAATACGTTTTATGCTATTAAAAGATTAATCGGTCGTAAGCATAATGATCAGTATTTGAGCAAATATAGCCCTGCTTACGATATTGTCTCCTCCGATAACGGAGATGCTTGGGTAAGTTCAAGAGGAACGAAGTACAGCCCAAGCCAAATAAGCGCGTTTATCCTGCAAAAAATGAAGGAATCCGCGGAGAACTTCCTCGGAGAGAAGGTAACCGAAGCGGTTATTACTGTTCCTGCGTACTTCAATGACGCACAAAGACAGGCGACAAGAGATGCCGGAAAGATTGCGGGATTAGATGTTTTGAGAATCATCAACGAACCGACGGCAGCGGCACTCGCTTACGGTTTGGATAAAAAGAGTTCAGGTATGATAGCCGTGTATGACCTAGGCGGTGGTACATTCGATGTCTCTATTTTGGAAATCGGTGATGGCGTTTTCGAAGTGAAAGCGACAAACGGTGATACGTTCCTCGGCGGTGAAGATTTCGATAAGAGAATTATTGATTTCTTGGCTGATGAGTTCAAAAAAGAAAACGGTATCGATTTGAGAAAAGACAGCATGGCTCTGCAGAGACTGAAAGAAGCGGCTGAAAAAGCGAAAATCGAGTTGTCCAGCTCTATGGAAACAGAAATCAACCTTCCGTTCATTACGGCGGATGCCTCGGGGCCAAAGCACTTGGCGGTAAAATTAACCAGAGCAAAATTGGAAGCCTTGGTCGATGATATTATCAAAAAGACCATTGAGCCTTGTAAGTCGGCGTTGAAAGATGCGGGTATTACGGCAGATAAAATCGATGAAGTCGTTCTCGTCGGTGGTATGACGCGTATGCCGAAAGTTATTGAGTACGTGAAGAATTTCTTCGGGAAAGAGCCACACAAAGGCGTCAACCCTGATGAAGTCGTTGCGGTCGGAGCGGCAATTCAAGGCGGCGTGCTTAAGGGTGACGTAAAAGATGTTTTGCTGTTGGATGTTACTCCGTTGTCTCTCGGTATCGAGACGTTGGGTGGTGTATTTACTCGTTTGATTGACAGAAACACGACTATTCCGACGAAGAAAAGTCAAATTTTCTCCACGGCGCAAGATAACCAAAGCGGCGTGACAATCAGAGTGTTCCAAGGTGAAAGAGAAATCGCTGAGCATAACAAGTTGCTTGGACAGTTCGATTTAACGGGAATTCCTCCTGCACCACGCGGAATGCCACAAATTGAAGTCACTTTTGATATTGATGCAAACGGTATCGTTCATGTGTCGGCAAAAGATAAAGCGACGAATAAAGAGCAAGCTATCAGCATTAAGGCTTCAGGCGGTCTGAGCGATGAAGAAATCGATCAAATGGTTAAGGATGCTGCAGCTCACGCTGAGGAAGATAAAAAGCGCAGGGATTTGATTCAAGAGCGCAATATGGCTCAGGAAATGGTTAACAGCGCGAATAAAATGCTGACAGAGCATGCGGATAAAATCTCCGAAGATATGAAATCGGAAATCAAGGCCGCTGTTGAAGACACGCAGAAAGTTTTGGAGAGTGAAAATATCGATGAGATAAAAGAGGCTTCAACAAAACTCATGAACGCGATGTCCAAAGCAGGTGAGGCTATTCATAAGTCAGCACAAGATGCTTCTCAGCAACAACAGGGCGCGACGGAGCAACCGAAAGATGACAATGTAGTCGATGCTGATTACAAAGTGAAAGACGAAGATAAGTAATTTGCGTCTCCGAGAGCGTACGTTTAGGCGTGCGCTCTTTTTATTTGAATGGGAACGATTATGGACTATTATTCAACACTCGGCGTTTCTAAATCTGCAACTGACGACGAAATCAAAAAAGCTTACAGAAAGTTGGCTATGAAATATCATCCTGACAGAAATAAGGGTGATAAAGCAGCTGAAGAAAAGTTCAAAGAGGTCAATGAGGCTTATGAAACACTGAAAGATCCGCAGAAAAAAGCGGCTTATGACAGATATGGTCATGATGCTTACAAAAATGCAGCCAGTGGCGGCGGATTCGGAGGAGCAGGTGGCGGATTTTCTTCGCAGGGATTCCATTTTGATTTTGGAAGTGATTCTGGATTCTCCGATATTTTTGAAGATTTATTCGGTGGTGGTATGGGCGGAGCGCGTTCTCGTTATGAGCGTACAGAAATGCGTGGGAATGATCTTCGTTACGATACGACTATTACTTTGGAAGATGCGTTCCGCGGAAAAGATATTGAATTAAAGCTGAAAACAAACGTCAAATGCGATAAATGTAACGGTACGGGGTCAGCAGACGGCAAAAAACCGAAAGTATGTCCTTCTTGTCGGGGAACGGGAAAAATGCGTTTCTCACAGGGATTCTTTATGGTGGAGAGAACTTGCTCGGCGTGTAACGGTACGGGACATATTATCGAGAACTCATGTACAGAATGTCGCGGAGCTGGCAGAGTTTCCAAATCCAGAACGATTAACGTTAAAATTCCGGCGGGAATTGAGGACGGAGCAAGAATTCGTTTGTCTGAAGAAGGAGAGGCGGGAATTCGCGGAGGTAGAGCCGGTGATTTATACATCTTCGTGACAATTAAACAGCATCCTCTTTTCAGACGTGAAGGTTCATCAATACATTGTGATGTACCAATATCATTTGCGACAGCTGCTCTCGGCGGAGAAATAGAAGTTCCGACGATAGACGGAAAGAAGGCGGTTGTCAAAATTCCTGCAGGTACTCAGTACGGACAAATGCTGAAACTTCGTGGAAAAGGTATGCCGATTATCCGCAGTTCTTTACGCGGAGATATGTTCGTGCACGCGATTATCGAAACGCCGGTCAAACTGACAGAACATCAGAAGGAATTGTTGACTGAATTCGATAAGGACAATACATCTCACCCGAAATCCGATGGATTCTTTGCAAAAGTGAAGGAATTCTGGCAGGAATTGTGAAAGCGATTCTAGATAAAGTGATTATACAAGAAGCAGCCTGAGTGTAAGACTTGGACTGCTTTTTTTGTATTTAGAACCTTACCTGCTAAGGTGGTAGATATCTTATCAAATCTCTATTACCCCTGAGCGCGTTTAAACGTCCAAGCAGCTAGCGATAGTGTAATCGCCGCGGTAAAGAGTAACGGAATCAGATTGATGGTGACGTCAGCCAAATTCATTCCTTTCAGAAAAATGCCACGTGTCAGAACTATAAAAAATCTCATTGGATTGAGATACGTAAAGTACTGCAAAAAGACAGGCATATCCTCGATTGGTGAGATAAAACCGGAAAGAAGCATTGCCGGCATCATAAACGTTATACATCCCAACACAGCCTGTTGTTGAGTACTGCTGATGGATGAAATAAACAACCCGACTCCGACTATCGAAAGCAACGCGACAAGCATAGACGCAAGAAATAAAATAACTGAACCGTTGAACGGCACGCCAAAAAATTGCGTAACTGCAATACACATAAAACACATTAAAATCATCGCGATTGTAAGAGGCGGAATGGTCTTTCCGATTAAGATATCAAAAGATGATAACGGGCTGACAATGAGCTGATCAAATGTTCCCATTTCACGTTCTCGTGCAATTGATAATGCCGTAAGAAGAATCGTCATAACGACCGCCAACATTGCGACAACAACCGTGAGAGTAAACCAAAGATACTCCAAATTCGGATTGTACCAATTTCGAGTAATTATATTGATTTTTGCGCCTGTCGTAGGTGCAACTTCCTCGTTGTAGGACCTTATAATCTGCGTCGCGTATCCGGCGATAATAGCCGCTGAGTTTGTCTGCCGACCATCGGTAATCACAAGAACCTCAGTCGGAGTTCTCGAAGTGATATTCGTTGAAAAATCATTATTTATACACAGTCCCATTTCGACATTCGGATCATCGAGTTCTTTTTGCATTTCCGCTATGCTTGAGACTTTTCGAACATGCCTAAAATGCGGAGAATTCTCAAATTTTGCTATCAATTCCCTCGATTGAAGAGAGTTATCCTGATCAACAACGACAAAATCGATGTTTCTAACTTCCATTGTAACAGAATGTGCGAAAAGTATCAGCTGAACGAGTGGCAACATAATGATAATCCCTCGACTTTTCGGATCCTTCCAAATAACAATAAATTCTTTTTTTATCAACGCGATAATTTTTTGAAGAGATTCAGCCATTTGTTAACCTCATATCGGTATTTCTGTAAACAGCGACGAAAAACAATAGACCTATAACTATCAGTAATGCCGAACACTTCAGGACAACTGGCCACACCGTTCCTACCATAAATTCACTTTCAATAAAGGTTATGTAATGTCGCGGTGGCAGTATTTTTGTAATTTCCTGAATAATTCTCGGCATAGAATTTATCGGGAAAACTAAACCCGACAGCAACAGAGCAGGAAGAAAGCCGATTCCTAAAGAGACTTGGCTTGCCAAAAATTGGTTCTTCAGTTTGGTCGAAATCAGAAGCCCAATTCCCATGCAAGAAAATAGAAATAGCCCGCTTACAAACAACAGGACAAAGTAACTTCCTCGAAACGGCACTTGGAAAACGCCTATACACAATATCAAATTGAAAATGGTAGAAAGCATTCCGAGACAGAAATACGGAATATATTTTCCGAGGACAATCTGCATCTTTGTGACGCAAGTGCTCAGCAGAGATTCCATTGTGCCACGTTCCCATTCGCGAGCAACGACAAGAGCTGTAAGCAAAATTCCTATCAGAGTCATCGTTACGGCAATCGAACCCGGTAATATGAAAAAGTACCCGTTCAAATCCTGATTATACCAAGTGCGGATAACAGGAGAGACAATCACCGGCGACATTGAATTTGCATATTTTCCGGTTGCCAACCACTGATTGCTTATTTGCATTACGTAATTTTGCAGATAGTTTGCGGTATTCACTTCGGAGCCATCGGAAATTACCATTAAATCCGCCGTTTCTCCCATTTCGAGTTTTTTTGAAAAATCATTCGGAATTGATACGATACCTTTTATTTCCGAGCGAACAAGCTTTTGCGTCAAATCGTTCATATCATCGGAAACAATTGAGTCTATGTACTCACTGCCACCGAAGGCATTTACCAGCTGAGCGACTTCTGCGGAATAATCATCATTCTTAATACCGAAGGTCACTTTTACGGAATCCATATCGATACCGTACATAAATATGAGAACTGAAATTAAAGGAAGAACAAAGGAAATAATTATGCTGCTCGGATCACGAATAATTTGCAAAAATTCTTTCTTTATCAATGCCCATAATATTTTCATTTTTTATCCGACTCCCTGATTAACTTTATGAAAGCATCTTCCATAGTTGTCGCATCAACTTGCTTTTTAAGTTCTGACGGTGTTCCGATTGCAATTGCTTCACCTTTATAAAACAAGCTGATTCGGTCGCAATATTCTGCCTCGTCCATGAAATGCGTTGTAATCAAAATTGTTACCCCTTTTTTGGCTAGCGAAGTTATATGATTCCAAAAATCTCGACGTGTCAGCACATCGACACCGGACGTCGGCTCATCCAAAAATAAAATCGGAGGATTATGAATTAACGCGCACGCCATTGATAACTTTTGTTTAAATCCGAGGGATAAATCTTTCGTTTTTCGTTCTTTCTGCTCGGTTAAATCGAAAATGTCCAAGATTTCATCTACACGTTCTTTTTCTTCAGATTTCGGAATGCCGTAAATGCTTGCGAAAAAATTTAAATTTTGCTCAACGGAAATCGATTCATAAAGTGAAAATTTCTGTGCCATATATCCGAGATTTGAACGAGCTTTTTCCGGATCTTTTTTTATGTCAATTCCCATAATGCGGGCAGTTCCGGAGGTCGGCTTCAGCAGACCGCACATCATTTTAAACGACGTTGATTTTCCCGCACCGTTTGGTCCGAGCAATCCGAAAATTTCACCTTTTTTTATGTTAAACGAGTTGTTTCGAACAGCGTAAAAATCTCCGTATCTTTTCTCGAGATTATCAGCGACAACAGTATCACCGACATCATCAAGATGCTTATAAACATAGTTCTGAGCGATGCGCGATTCGGTTTTACAATATCCGCCCATTAGGTCAATGACTTTATTTTCAAACTCTTCCGTAGTTTTGGCTAAGTCTGTCGGTTTTCCGTTATAAATAAGTTTACCGCTATTCACAACAACGGCAGTATCGAAACTGTGAGCCTCATCGAGGTACGCCGTTGACCACAAAACGGTTGTTGTCGGCGAAATTAAATCCCTCACCATTTTCATTAAATCACGCCTCGATATAGGATCAACACCGACAGACGGTTCATCCAAAAGCAAAAAATCAGGAGAATCCAGCAAAACACACGCCAGACCAAGCTTTTGTTTCATACCACCGGATAACGCTCCTGCAAGGCGTTTTTGAAATTTATGCAGACTCGTAAACTCAAGCAATCTATCAAATTCATACGGAACGTTTTTTAAATCGGCGTACAGTTTGAGATTTTCTATAACCGTTAAATCTTCATACAATCCGAATTTTTGCGGCATATATCCTATTTTTCGGTTTAACTCGGCTTTTTGTGTAACGGGATTGAGTCCTAAAACGGAAATTTCGCCTGCTTCAGGGCTTAGCATTCCGATAATCAAGCGAATTAACGTTGTTTTTCCTGAACTATCAGCTCCAATAAGCCCTGTAATTTTTCCGCTTTCGATATTTAGCGATAAATCATCAATCGCAGTAAAATTTCCGAACTTTTTAGTTACATGAGAAATCTCAACTGTATTCATACGTAGACTCGAATTA
>CAMNGH010000052.1 GCA_946538065.1 uncultured Holosporaceae bacterium | reverse complement strand
ATAATACCCGAAAAACAATATCTCTACAGCATACACTCCATATTCTAACCATTTACCTAACTCTGCATAAGTTTCCGTGACAGCTTTAACAGAAAGCAAAACGCAAATCTGAAACACGCTTGCCAGAAAAGCATACAAGTACATCTTTCGGTAAAGAAACCAAACTGATCCAAAGATCGCAGCCGCCCAATTCCAAGAATCTTTTCCTTTGCTTTCTAATTTCTGAAAAGCTTTAATATAATAATCATCTGCAGCTGTTCTTGACATTTGTTACCTCATTTTCACGATATAGACTTCTTTACTTCTTTGCCGTAGTTTTCTCCGAGACATCCTTAGTCTGAATTAACGAAGTCTCTTGTTTCTTTACCTCAAACACTTTTTCATTAATTACTAGCATTATAGATGATAAGCTCACACAAACACACAACGTCGCAACAATTTGTCCCGGAATGTGATTCCTATTACCATAGGTTAAATATTGACGAATATTCTTTTCAGAAATCTCCGTATTTAAGGATTTTTGTTTTCTCTTATGCCATTTGTTTACGCTCCAATCTGCTAAAGCATAAGCTACGACAAAAATGCTCACGACAATATTAAACAATAAAAGCAAATGATCTAAAGAAAAAAATATTATTGCTGATAGAACTGCACTTGATATGGAAAACGGATGATAATTATCTAGTAGATGATATCCATCCGCTATTCTTTTCTTAACCGTTCTGTAATACAGTCTGTTGCCGTAATACCCAAGAAACAATCGCTCTAGAATTTTCGCTCCAAGAAAAACTTTCGATACCACACTAACGTCATGCCCTGTAATAATGTAGCCAAAAAATGATAGAACACAAAACTCAAATACTGATAACAGAAAAGCATACAAATACATCTTGCGGTAAAAAAGCCACGCACCGGTAAAAAGCATCGCGCTCCAATTCCAAGAATCTTTTCCTTTGCTTTCTAATTTCTGAAAAGCTTTTATGTAATAATCAGTTACGGTTACCCTTGACATTTGTTACCTCATTTTTCTGGGAAGAATGGTTCACATTTTTCTCATAATGCAAAAATATTGCAAATTATCTCTCGATGGGTTTACCTTCGTTATCCTTGAATGTTCCGCAAATTATCATGATTAGATCGATTGCCCACCAGATACCGAATCCGCCGAGAGTTATAAGCTCCAGTATGCCTGACAATATGCGTCTGTTATAAAACCGATGAACGCCCAAACCTCCGAAAAATATGCACAACAATAAGGTTGTCAACCATTGCTTGGATATTCCGCTAATACAACCTTTTTCAACCGCGCATCCGCAATGAATACAAACAACTGCGTCGTCTCTGATTTCTTTTCCGCACTTACTGCAATACATGTTACCTCCTACTCTGAATATTTTAATTGTCTGACTGTATTTTCAATTTCTTTTAGATTAGTAATACTTTTTTCCTGTGTTTCCAAGTCCTTAAATTTACGAGCAGAAACAAGCACTCGTGTTTCAAGGCTGGCAACTGTTTGATTGTAGCTTGCAACCGCCGAACCGATATTTCTTCCCAAATCCGATATATGCTTAGACATATCCGCTAAACGTTTGTACAATTCCTGCCCCAACTCAATAATTTTCTTGGCGTCTTTCGTAAGATTTTCATTACGCCATCCGAGAGCGATTGTACGCAACAACGCGACCAAACTCACCGGAGTTGAAATAACAACTTTTTTCTGCAACGCAAACTCGATTAGTTCCGGATCTTGCTCAGCTGCCACGGAGAAAAATACTTCTCCCGGGAGAAACATTACGACAAACTCCGGACTATGCTCAAATTGCGCCCAATATTTTTTATCAGCCAATGCGAGAACATGTTTTCTTATCTGCTGCACATGCTTGTTCAACAACTCTTTTTTCTGTCGTTCGTCCTTAGTATTCAATGCCTCCAAATACGCAGACAACGGAACTTTCGAGTCCACAACTATGTTCTTTCCCTCGGGGAAATAAATCACCATATCCGGTCTGATATTGGTATCCTCACCGGAAGCTGACACTTGTTCTTCAAAATCGCAATGTTCTGTCATGCCTGCAATTTCGACAACACGCCTCAATTGCATTTCTCCCCACAGACCACGCATAGCCGGATTTTTCAAAGCTGCCACCAAATGACCCGTCTCTGTTTTCAGAGAGTTTTGCGTTTCTATCAAATCTTTGACCTGCTGTTTCAAAGCTTCGTACGCCCCTACTCTCGACTTCTCCAACTCACCGAGTTTATTATCAACCTCAGTCAACGCCGTTTTAATCGGAGTAACCAAATCGCCGACAGATTTCGTGCTGACCGCAATGTCAGACTTGGCTTTTTCCTGCAACTGCTCAAACACGGATTTCGCTAAGGCGATAAAAGACTGATTATTTTTCGAAAGAGCATCTGAACTGAGAGCTTTAAAAGTATCTGTCAGTTTTTGTTCCGCGCTTTCCAGCAGTTTTATTTTTTCCGCAAGATTTTTCTTTTCCTGCTCCAAGTTTGTCGCAAGCAACACCCTATCTTTTTCTAACATCAAACATTTGTCTGAAAGCTCTGCATACTTTTTCTCGATTTCTTCCAAATACGAACAACGTTCCGTAAGTTTAGCCCTTTCCAATTCCGCAGAATTAAACTGCTCCTCTTTTTGTCTGAGCGCGTCCTCACAATTTCGCAATTTAGAATGTTGAGAGAAAGCAACACCGCCGATACACACAACAACGATCAGAACAGACGCACATATTAACAACTCCATTTATTGCTCTCCGTTTATCGCCGCTGTAATTCGTTGCACAATTTCTCGTGATTTTTCCTCATTTTCACCCTCTGCAGTGATACGAATCAGAGGTTCTGTTCCCGAAGGTCTTACAATTAATTTTCCGATACCCACAAGCTCTTGTTCGCATTCGTGTATTACTCTCTGAACATTTTCAGCCGTTATCACACTTTTGTCTTTTACTCTGACATTATTGCTGACAGTCGGACACAAGTTAAAGACGTTGCAAAATTCACTGCACTTTTTCTCGGACTGAATCAGCATTTCAATGATTTTTAATCCCGAAAACAAACCGTCTCCCGTCAACGAATGAGACTTAATTATTATGTGACCCGAAGGCTCACCTCCGAAAAATGCATCTGAATTACCCTGCATATACTCTGAAATATATCTGTCACCAACCGCCGTTTTAATCAGCTTTATTCCACGCGCCCGCAAATACTTTTCAAGTCCGTAATTAGCCATAATTGTCGACACAATTTCCCGACAACCGTTTATCTGAGACAATATCGCCAGAATCTGATTTCCATCGACAATATGCCCCGTTTCATCGGCCAAAATTACTCTGTCACCGTCTCCGTCGAACGCAATTCCCATATTCGCATGGTGTTTCACAACAGCTTCACTCAACGTATTCGGATGAGTTACTCCGCAATTGTCATTTATGTTTATTCCGTTAGGCGTATCGCATAAAGAAACAACATCAAAACCGAAATCTTCAAACACTTTCGGGGCAATTCTCGACAGTGCTCCGTTTGATGAATCCACAACTATTTTCAATTTTGTGTTTTTAAAATGAAACGATTTTTTTATCTCATCGATATAAATATCAACAGCGTTTTCATTGACTCGAATCGTCCCAACATTTTCATGCGTAGGAGTTTTTAGAGCCGACTGTTTAGTCATAAGCTCTTCAAGCTCTGCTTCTTCTTCGTCTTTTAATTTCAATCCAAACTTATTAAATAATTTTATTCCGTTATCGTAAAACGGATTGTGAGACGCAGAGATAACGATTCCCATATCTGCCTTCAATTTGGACACAAGAACGGAAACCGCCGGTGTCGGTATAACGCCGAGCAATTGCACGTCCACACCTAAAGATGCAAACGACGCAGCTAAAGCATGCTCAAAAATATCGCCGGAAATACGAGTATCTTTTCCAATAACAACTACATGCTTTTTATCATCTGAATTGCAAAACTTCTTAACAACAGCTCCTGCCAATTGTCTGCACACATCGATTGTTATCGGATATTCATTTGCGACACCACGAATACCATCAGTCCCGAATAATTTACGCATAAAAAACTCCGCATTTTTCGGTATTATAGCTAATCGAAAACGATAGTAACAGTGTTACGAAATTTTCATTTGATACGGTATTTCGACAATTACACGCGTCTGTTCACTTGTTTGCCTGCGATAAAGCAACGCTGTTTTAAAAATTGCCGCTGTCTGATTATGCAATATGTTATGCCAGAATTTCCCAGTCACGAAGCTCGGCATTACAACAATTGCCTTGCCTCTTTCAGGCTCCCGGTCGTCTTGTTCAAACAGAAAATCCAAAAACGGATTAACAACCGAACGATACGGCGAGTCTAATATCACTAACGGAATGTTAAAGTTCAACGAACGCCATGCAAGCTTCAATCTTTCCGTTTCTTTCGAGTCAACATTCACAATGACTGCAACAGCATCATTTGACAAAGACGCCGCAAATCTCAACGCCGACAATGTCCCCTTATGAACACGAGAAATCGGTACAACCACTTTCGGCTTGGTTGCTTTTAACGGCTTTAACAAATCGCCGAGACCGCCTCTTTTTATATCAAGCTCATTATTTGCACTTAAATATCTGCGATTGATTGTTCTGAAGCCGTAAAACAGCAATGGTACCAAAATCGTGACAATCCACGCGCCATGCAAAAATTTGCTTTCTAAAATAATGACGAAAGTAACTAAAGTCGCCAACGCTCCTAACGCGTTTATCGCCGCCTTTATGTGCCAATTTACTCCGCGTTTTTTCAGCCAATGTACTACCATGCCACCTTGAGACAACGTGTAAGAAAGGTACACTCCGATAGCATACAGAGGAATCAACGCATGTGAATCACCCTTAAACGTAATAATTAGCAACATTGCGATAAATCCCAGCATTATAATGCCGTTTGAGAACGCCAATCTATCGCCTAAGTTTGCGAATCTCGTCGGAATATATTTTTGCTTAGCTAATATACTTGCAAGTCTCGGAAAACTCGCAAAAGAAGTATTTACAGCCAAAAACAAAATGCACGTCGTCGCTAATTGCGACATGTAATACCAAAATCCCGTACCGAAAACGTGCCTTGCGATTTGAGACACAACTGTCTCCGAACTGTTCGGAATAATGGAATATTTATCTGCTAAAAACGATATTCCCATAAACAGAACAGACAAAATGACGCCCATTGCGACAAGTGCTATTCTTGCGTTTTTATACTGAGGTTCTTTAAACGCAGTTACTCCACACGCTATTGTCTCCATGCCCGTCAAAGCGCAACATCCAGCGGCAAAAGCTCTGAGTAAAACGATAAACAGCATACCGTCAGAGACTTTATTCATTCCTTGCGAAATAGTTTCAGACACTTCAGGAGAGGCCGGAATGAATATTCCTCCGACGACCATCATCAGCATTAATCCGATAAATCCGTAAGTCGGTATGGAAAACACTGTTGCAGATTCCTGCGCGCCACGCAAATTCATTATAACTATAATTAACAGGACAATTAAACAAATCGACACACGATACGGAGCCAATTCAGGAATCGCAGATATAATTGCGCTTGTTCCTGCCGATAACCCCACAGCAGATGTTAACGTGTAATCAACTAACAACGCCGAAGACGCTATCAATCCGAAAAACTCGCCAAGGTTTTCAAAAGCGACGGCAAACGCACCTCCTCCGTTCGGATAAGCCTCCAATGTCTGCCAATATGAAACGGAAACTACCGCCAATAGTCCGATAATAACTCCCGTTACGGATACTGAAAATGAATACGCCAGAATAACGCCTAACGCCAACAGGATTTCTTCCGTTGCGTATGCAACAGATGAAATCACGTCAGAAGAAAAAACCGCCAATGCTTTTATTTTGGTAAGTCTTTCTGATGCCAAATTTTCTGTTTTTAAAGGATCGCCGAAAATAAGATTAGCTATTCTCATTCTGTAACTTTTTCAGTTCGTTTAGTTCAGCTTGCACATCCATGCGCTTTTGAACTTCGGTGTTATTCGACTGGATAAGCTCAAGCACTCTTTTACGAAGAGACTTTATTTCACTGAGCATTACTTCCATATAATTTCGCGCGGACGCGACAAAACGCGCATCCGCTTTATTCTGTTCTCCGCTGTTATAATCGAACAACGCTATCGGATTACTCCCCGTACCCGGAACTACCCACGCTGTATCAACGCCGGCATCTTCCACAACATTCCACGGAGAAGAACTAGTTTTTTTTAAATTCTCTTCCAGAAAATTAATATCTTCCGGAGTTAAAACTTCCTTCATCAGCTATGCGTTCTCTTGTTCCGTCGCAGTCTGCTGTTGTGCTTCGTCTTCTGACTTCGCCACGTTCAACCTCACGGAAATCGTAACTTCAGGATGCAAATCAACAGACACGTCATAGACGCCTAATTCTTTAATAGGCATTCCGAGATTAATCTGCCCTGCGGTAACGGTATATCCGGCTTCTTTAATAGCCATTGCGACGTCTCTGCCGGTAACAGAACCATACAAGTGTCCCTTTTCGCTGGCTTGACGAATCAAAACGACAGAAAGCCCCTTCATCTTTTCGGCGATTTTCTCTGCTTGCGCCCTTGTCTCTGCGTTTGCAGCCTCGATAGATGCTTTCTGCTCTTCGAAATACTTCATATTTTCTTTCGTCGCTCTCAATGCGATTTTTTTCGGCAACAAATAATTTCTTGCAAAGCCCGGTTTTACATTCACGACATCACCGATGTATCCCAGTTTCGCGACTCTTTGCAACAAAATAACTTTTACGTGCTCCATAATTCCTCTCAATATAAAAACGCTTTTTCGAACATTAATCCGAAAACATAGACCGTAATATATAGGAGATAAACGAATATTGCAATAAACCTTAAGGAGCTTCTTTAACGTACCACGCAAAAGTAAAGCCGAGTTTTTCATTTCGTTTCGTTCGTTTGCCCTCTTCCAAAAAATTCTGTGATTTTGTTGACTTTATAACGGTTTTTATTTAGCCTTTC
>CAMNGH010000051.1 GCA_946538065.1 uncultured Holosporaceae bacterium | reverse complement strand
AAGGTTTAAATTTCGTTTCAATTGGTGGATGCTCCGAAGTAGGAATGAATTTATACGCCTATATTTATAATGATCAATGGATACTTGTTGATATGGGAATGGGCTTTGATGGAAGTCTCGGGAAAGAATTAATTGTTCCCTCACCTGCTGAATTAGTGAAGAACAAATCTAAAATAAAAGCGTTATTTATAACACATTCTCACGAAGATCATATCGGCGCAATTCCTTATTTGTGGCCGATGATAGAATGTCCTATTTACGCGCGTTCTTTTGCAATTGAAATGATAAAAGACAAGTTATCTCAATTTGATTTGGATAAAAAAGTTCCACTGATTAAAGTATCAACGAAGAAAAAAATTGAACTCGGAGATTTTTCTGTTGAATATATTTCCGTTGCTCACTCTACTCCGGAGTCTTCTGCATTAGCTATAACAACACCTGAAGGAGTTATAATTCATTCGGGGGATTGGAGAATTGACGAAGATCCCGTTTTCGGGCCGAAAACAGATGAAGAAACTTTCAAGAAATACGGCGATAATGGTGTATTGGCGTTGGCATGCGATTCCACAAATTCTTTCAGAAGTGAAACCTACAGCTCTGAAAAAGAAGTACGCAACAACTTAATAAAATTAGTAAAAGAGCATAAGAAAAACAGAATTCTCATTACATGTTTCGCGTCTAATCTTGCGCGCTTAGAATCTTGTTACTGGGCAGCAAAAGAGAGTGGCAGACAATTAGTTGTCGTAGGGCGCTCTTTGAAAAAAATAGAGCGTATTGCCAAAAATTCAGGATATTTCACAGAGATTCCTGCATTTCTGGATGAGAAAAAAGCTTCGTCTCTACCTGCCTCGAAAGTATTGATTGTTTGTACCGGTAGCCAGGGAGAGGTTCGATCTGCGTTGAGTAAAATCGCAAGTGGTACACATAAAGAAATCGAATTAAAAAAAGATGACGTAATGATTTTTTCGTCTAAGGTAATTCCGGGAAATGAAAAAGCTGTATCCGGAATTCAAAATATGCTGATAGATAAAGGCGTAAAAATTATCACTGATTTTGATTATGAAATTCACGCCTCAGGACATCCGAGTAAAAAAGAATTGATTCATTTATACGAGCTGACACGCCCGAAAATACTTATTCCGATTCATGGAGAAAAATTGCATCTGTATAAGCAAGCAGAAATTGCAAAAGAATATGGAATAAAAAATGTAATCGTACCGAACGAAGGTGAACTTATAAAAATCTCCGATAAAAAATCAGGCGTTGTTGATACCGTCGAAACCGGCGTTCTTGCAGTTGATGGTTACAGACTGATTCCTTCCGATGGAATTGTTTATAAACAGCGAGAGTTACTTTCCGAAAATGGTATTGTCAGCGTATGCGTGAAAATTTCAAAAGAATACGTCAAGCTCGTTGATTTAAGCTGTTTCGGTGTATTTGAAGATTCTGAAAATGTTGAAATGACTGATTTGCGCAATGATATTGCGTCTGAAATAAAATTAACTATTAATGTAAAATCAGATAAGGAGCGCGTTAAACTTCTTATCGAAAAACTAATCAAAACAATGTTCGTAGATTCTAGAGGAAAGAAGCCTATAGTCATAGTTCATATTATATAGGAATCCGAAACCTCATTTGATATTATGCCGCGATATCTTATTATATCGCGGTTATTTTTATAATTATTCTGTTCTCTTCCTGCGATGCTATCAATTGACATTTAAGCTGCGTAAGCTGTTTTAATAAGCTATGCTGAATCACTGTTTTATAGGTAAGTTCAGTTTCAGAATTAATATCAGGCGTCTTCATGTTTCTGCCATTACATTCACATGTTATTGCAGAATCATGTAACGTTATAATAGCATCCCCTCCAAACGGCATTAAATCCTTGCATATCGCAGATAAATAAAGAACTATTTTCCCAAACATTGCCGGAATTTCGTTCATATCAGTTTGCAAGTTGAAAGTAATTTTATATCCGGATAAAAATTCAGATGCGAAAGTCTGCAAAGCCGTTTTCGTATAAAAAAATTCATCTGTCTTTGAAGAAAATAACTCTCTCATAAATTTTAAAATGGCATTTGCTTTAGCTGTACTTTCTTTTATCGTTTCCAACATAATGGCATCTTGCGTTGCTTCAAAAGCTTCCACGCCCAAATTAATTGCATTAAACGGTGTTATTAAATCATGACATACACGTGCGACAAGTGCATTTTCAAACTGCATTTCCTTCTCCAAATTGCAATTCATTATATGCGTTTTTCAAATAAAAATTAAATAAAATTATATCGGCCCCGCTTCGTCGAATAATCCCCGTTTAGGAGTAAATATTGCGACAGAATGAAAATGACCTGCCACGATAGCCGGAGGAGTCAGTATATACGTACCGAATGCCTGCTTTGCGGAATTTACTGTTTTATTAGAATACCCATCTTTACCTGATTGAAAAGCAATAAATGCTTCAACTATTACCTTTGTTTCCCCTGCTCCTATGACCAAGCTAGGATATATTGCACTCGGAAGTTTATCTGCTCCATAACTAACACTGCTCCATTCAGATCCATTTTTAACCTTTGTCGCTCTAGAATAGGCGTTAGTCACTGGATATCCTGTATGAACTTGTACTCTCCAATGACAAGTAGCTGTTCCGTCATTACCGCCTTTAATATAGTAGAATATGATATAAGGGAAGTGCACATATGTATGTCTTCTTGCAGCTGTTGCATAGGCTGTTACTCCCGGATAAATAGAACTACTAGCAAAACGACATATATATTCCAAATCTGTTAATGTTATTTTTTTATCATTACGTCCTTGAGAGATATTTTGTACCATAGATACAATTTCATGAGCAACTAAATTGGTTCTGTCTTGCATTCGCGCCATCTTAAAAATATCATGCAGGCCAAAAAGCATTAAAATCAGCACAGGCATACATATCGCAAATTCAAGTAAAATTGCTCCCCTGACGTTTTTTATCAAATTCTGAATACGATTTTTAATCTTTAGAAATGACATTCTTTAATAACATCGCTTTCAACCTGTAAAGAATATCGTTAAAAAATTAATTTTCTATTAAAACGCAGAATATCAGAACTTTTTAAAATTCGAAGACTTAATAACCTCTATCGCCGCAGTTTGTTTAGGTGCAACCAAAGTTTTCAAAATATTTTTAAAATACTTTTTTTGCGTTTTATCCGCGTTTGTATCAATGAGTTCTTGCGCGTATTTAAAAATATTTTCTGCTGTACAATCTTCTTGCAATAATTCAGGAACAATAGTTTTCCCAGCTAAAATATTTATAAGTCCGACATGGGAAACATGTATCAAAAATTTCACAATGTGATAGGTAATTCTAGATGTTTTATAGATAATTACAGTAGGAAGTCCAACTCTTGCCAATTCCAAAGTAACTGTTCCAGAAGCTGCTATTGCCAAGCATGATGAGTAATAAGCCAATATCTTTTGTGCCTTGCTCGTTACAATAATCGGCTGAACTTCCCAATGTGCCGTAATTTTCGATATCGAATTTTGCAAACCAGGAATAGTAGGAATAATAAATTTTATATCTTTATATTTCGAACTCATAAGCCGAGTAAATTCTTCAAGTATCGGCATATGTTTCTCAACTTCTGAACCTCTGCTTCCAGGCAACAATGTAATAATTTTGCAATTATCTAATTTATGCGACGATTGAAAATTACGTAAATAGGTTTCGTCCGGTTTTTCGAAATCAGAATCCGTTGCTATCGGATGTCCAACGAACACGGTATTCAATTTATATTTATTAAACAGCTCAGGCTCAAATGGAAATAATGTCATTAATTTATCGATGAAATTATGCATCGTTTTTGCACGCCATTTTCTCCAAGCCCAAACAGGTGGTGCGACGTAGTGCACTATTGGGATTCTGCAACCAAGTTTCTTCAGCTTCTTGGCAACACGGTGAGTAAACCCTGACGAATCTATCGTCACAATTACGTTCGGCTGATATTGCAAAATGTTTTTTACCGTTTCATTTATCATTTTTTTAACGTGAAAAATCTTGCCGAGTACTTCCCAGATACCGATAATAGACAGATCTTGCGTTGAGTATAATTTTCTCAATCCCGCTTGAACCATGTTGTCTCCACCTATTCCGAAAAATTCTGCGTTATTTCCCGAAACATCCGAAATATCTTGCATCAATCGACCGCCGAGATAGTCACCTGATGCTTCTCCTGCGATAATAAAAACTTTTAACGGCGAAGATTTCACGCTAATAAAAAACATGCCATATTCATTGATTTTATCGATAACGGCTTTCTTATTTAAAACTATGCATTTATTACATTCAACCGCAACACCGGCAAATCCGTTTTTGTGCAAATTTTCAATCGTATTAATTCCAATCGTCGGCAAATCCAATCGACCATCCTGTTGAGGTTTTGAAACCTTAACCAATACTCCGCCGATTTTTGCTTTTCTTAATTTCGCGCTTCTCGTTATGAGGTTATCCGTACCGTTGATATCTTCCGTCGCGATTATTTTTTCGTTACAAACGATTACCGCCTGCCCTTTATCTTGCGCTCCTAAATCACGCGCTGCCTTAAGTCCCGCTTGGACATCTCTTTCTTCCTGCGGAGATAATTTGCGCTCAGAAAAAGTGCCTTCCTTCACAAAAATATCTTCCAAATAATCCGTACCAGCCTTAACCTCGAACCCTTCTTGAGTCAGCAATTCGGCAACGGCCCGCAAAAGTTCATCATCCCCCGATAACGCATGCTTACCTAGCTTTAACAACCAAGCCATGCCTTTTTTATCGAGAGATAATTTGGAAAAATCAGGACGTCTCACGTTGCCTGCAAACACGACTTCTTTAACGCCGTTCTTGTGAAAAAAATCGACAATTTTTCCGATTTGCCCGAACCCCGCTGAAACTGTTTTCACATCGGGCCAATTGCGCACATCGCAAAAACCGTCTAAAAAAACCAAACAAAAATCTATGTTCTTTGCATAACAAGTTTGCGCAATTAATCTCGGATAATCTCCACCGCCGCAAATTATTCCGAGCATTTATTTTCCTTAGGCACACAAAAAGAGCGACTCGTTTCTTCTCTCATGAAACTTATCACATCAGAAACGCACTGCGCGTTACCGTATTTTTCCTCTGCCATTTTTAAATTATCTGAAGTACTGCCTTCACCACAGAAAATCACATCATAAGCTTTTTGCAACGATGAAATTTCGTCTCGACAAAACTCTGCACGTCTCATACCTATAAGATTGATGCCATACAAATGTGCTCTTTCTCCCTTAACTGTGGCGAACGGAATGACATCTCTTTCCACCCCTGACATCCCGCCGATAATAGCATGGTGTCCTATTCTCACCCATTGATGCACCGCTGCCAAACCGCCGATAATCACATTATCACCAACAACTACATGTCCACCGAGCGTAGCATTATTTCCCATAACAACATGATTTCCGACAACGCAATCGTGTGCAATATGAACACCTATCATCAACAAATTGTTATCCCCAACAACTGTCTTCATCAAGCCACCTTCCGTTCCCGGATGCACGGTTACATATTCACGAATGGAATTATTTTTTCCTATTATCACGCAAGATTTCTCACCATGATATTTTAAATCTTGAGGCTGATATCCGATGGTCGCAAACGGAAAAATCTTCGTTCCCTCACCAATCTTAACACGCCCATCTATGCAAACGTGCGACATAATCTCAACATTATCTGACAGCTCTACTTCATCTCCGATAATCGAATACGCACCAATTGATACGTTCTTTCCGATTTTAGCAGAAGGAGAAACTATCGCAGTCGAATGTATCACCTCTCATCTCCTATAAAACTATCATAGCCGTAAACGTTGCTTCCGCGACAAGCGCATTATTGACATAGGCATTTCCGACAAAACGCCACACATTACCACGACTTTTTTCTTTAGTTACATGTAAACGCAACACATCTCCCGGCTCAACTAATTTTCTGAACTTAACATTGTCCATACTCATAAAATAAACCAAGCCACCACTCTTTTCTAAATTCATTGTCTTTGCAACAACTATACCTGCAGTTTGTCCCATAGCTTCCACAATCAACACTCCAGGCATAATCGGTCTTGCAGGAAAATGTCCCTGAAAAAACGGTTCATTACATGTTACGTTTTTTATTCCGATTGCACTTTCTCCAAGTTTCAATTCTTCAACTCTATCGATAAGCAACATCGGATATCGATGTGGTAAGCATTCTTTTATTTCATTTATATTGAGGCTTAATAACTCTTCACTCATATCTTCACCCTATTTTTGTTTTTTCCTTGTTACAGACATTTTCAAAAATGCTGCTTGTCTCTTCCAAATACTCGCATCAACTGCAGGAATACCTCCGACAATTTGTTTCGGTTCAATATCCGATGCAATGCCGCTCTTCGCTGCCGCAATTGCGCCGTCCCCGATTTCGATATGTCCGGCAACACCGACCTGTCCTGCCAATACGACATCGTTACCGATTTTCGTACTGCCGGCAATTCCGACCTGCGAAACCAAAATGCAACGCTCTCCTATATGTACGTTATGCGCGATTTGTACTAAGTTATCGATAATCGTGTCATTTCCGATTATCGTATCTTCTATACTGCCTCTGTCTATTGTAGTATTTGCGCCGATTCTCACTCTGTCGCCGACAATCACACGTCCCAACTGTTTTACATACACCATTCCGCTACCAGTAGGAATAATGCCAAACCCCGATTCACCTATACGAGCGCCACAGTTTATTATCGCGTTTTTTCCGATAATACTATGTGAAATCGACACGTTATTTCTAATTCTGCTGCCAGAACCGATTTTACAATTTGCTTCAATTACGGTGTTGTGTCCGATAACGACATCATCACCAATTTCGACATTTTCCCCGATAAACACATTATCCGCGATATAACAATCTGCACCGATTTTCGCTGTTTTATGGACATTTGCCGTTGCACAAATATGAGACAAATGTGTTTCCTTCGGACACAAAACATTTAAGGCTTTTGCATATCCAATCATAACATGCGGAAACACCAAACCGATAGTTCCACTTGGTATATCGGATACATTTGCTTCGGTTACTATTACAGCTCCTGCCTTGGTCGTGCGCAAGTCTGCTATATATTTTTTATTACCAAAGAACGATAATTCATTATGCATGGCATGCTTTAA
>CAMNGH010000050.1 GCA_946538065.1 uncultured Holosporaceae bacterium | reverse complement strand
CTAAATTTTGAGGATCCTTCATTCCCTCATAATTATAAAACGCACGCAAGAGCAACATTAAAGAAATCAACCTTTGCTGACCATCTATAACTTCCATTTGCTTGTTTTCATCCAGAAACGTTTCAATAGGACCGAGAAAATATTCATCGTCGTTATCAAAACTACCGTCATCATTGGGCATTGCAAAGGCAAATAAGTCATCCCACAAGGTTCCGCATTCAACTTCTGTCCAAGTATACTGGCGTTGATATCCTGGAATTAAAAAATCAGCCTTTTTATTCTCAAGAAATTCCTTAATCGTTCTTTTTGATACCTGTAATTCAGCCATAATCTCTCTCTCGCTGTACATCTTTGACATCTATAATATGGCAAACAGATTAAGAAAAAGTTAATACAGCGACAAAAACGCGAAACAGAACCAACAAACTGTTATCTTCATGCTGGCGGAAAGAGAGAGATTCGAACTCTCGATACGGTTCCCCGTATACACCCTTTCCAGGGGTGCGCCTTAAACCACTCGGCCATCTTTCCGAATTCGGCTGGCGGAGGGAGAGGGATTCGAACCCTCGATACGCTTTAACAAACGTATGACGGTTTAGCAAACCGTTGCCTTCAGCCTCTCGGCCATCCCTCCGTCGGTTATAAGAAAACCATTATCCGACGCTCGTGTCAAGCCTCCGACTTCATTTTCGATTTACTTTCGAATAGCCTGTCCCAACATTTGATGATTCTCACAATTTTCGCTCGTCTCAATCTTTTTTCGAGCAACCGTTTGCGCGACCGAATTCGACACGCCGCTCCACATCTATTTCTCTCAAAAAGGCTTCGTCGTGTGAAACGATAATCATCGCCGCGGGGTATTCTCGCAAAATTTCGATCAGGTGGTTTTTCGTTTCCAAATCGATGTTGTTCGTGATTTCGTCCAGAATCAACAGGTTCGGAACATTTGCCGCAATTTTCGCCAGAGACAGGCGCGCTTTTTCTCCCCCCGAAAGATGTTTCACCGCAGTATTAACTTCCTCGTTTTTGCGAAACAGAAAATCGTTCAGATGCCGTCGGATTTCAGCATGTGACCACGAAGAATTTGCCTCTGCTATAACTTCCAGTGCGGATTGTTCGGAATTCAAATTGCCGTAATGCTGATCCAGATAACCGATTTCCGACAACTTTGGAACGTACCAATCTCCCGTTTTTATAACGGCCACATCGCTCATAATCGCCCTGAGCAGAGTGGTTTTCCCACTGCCGTTTTTCCCGACAATCGCAACATGCTCACAAGACATAACCGACAAATTAATATCGGTCGCGATAGGATTTTCTTTCGAATAGCCGATTGCCCCGTCAATTATCGACACAACTGTTTCATCACCGATTTTTTGAAACGGCAAATGGAATTTCGGCTCAATGACTTCAGGCATACGCATATCGTTTAGCTGCTCTGATATTTTTTGTTTCTTCTCATCAATATTTTTCAGATTTTTCCCCTGCGACTTCTCCGCTTTCATCGCTTTCAAATCCGCAGTTGATGACATCCATTTTTTATTCGCGATTTTCTTCTCGCCCGACGCTTTACTTTTTGCCGTTTTTTGTTGCTCTTTCATAAGTTGCTCATGCGCAGACTTCTTTTCACGCTTCAGCAATTGCGTTTGACGCAATACCGATTGATACTGCTTCTCCCGCTCTCTCATGTAATCGCGATATTTACCTCGAAAAACCGTAATTTTACCGTTATCGATATGCCACAAAATATCAATGCAACTTTGCAACAGTTCTTCATCGTGCGTCACGACAATCAGAGTTCCGTAATACGCGTTTAGCATGCGCATCAGGCTTTTCCGATTATCAGCGTCAAGATGATTCGTCGGTTCATCAAGCAACAGAATCGACGGATTTTTTCCGAGAGCCGCCGACAGACTTTTATTGAAACGCTCACCTCCGCTTAACGAATCGAAATCTTCTATGATTTGCGGAACGTATGCTAACGAAACGTCTCGATTTTGATCCGCTATCATTTTCAATAACGTCGTTTTCCCATTGCCGTTTCTGCCGATAATCGCGATACGATCGCCAAACGCCACCTCGGCCGAAAAATCCTCAAAACATACTTTGTTCGGAAACGATAAACTTAAATTCTTTATTCTTATTATGTCATGCATGGAGTCACCTCAAAAATTCGATAAAAACATATTCCCGCCTAACGGGTAAAACATCTAACCGAAAATTTTCATGATACCGATGCTCCTTTATAAAACGCACAACTACTGTGATTATATCAACAGCATAGATTACTTCAAGTCCGAGGAAAGTCGAGTTGCTCTTAATGTGTCGATATTAAAAAGTAAGGTTCTCGACTAGATTATAGAGGATAATTTCTGAGATTAATTAATAACAATTTGTAAATATTTTCATGACGATGATTCCATTTCGCTAACCCCATTTGAAAAACCCCGATTTGGTTATATAATCCAAACGCTTATTTTGAGGAAAAAATGACACAAAAATGTTTCGATGCTGATATTTATGAAAACGCGAAATCTTGGCCTTTTGAGGAGGCGCGAAAGCTATTGGAACGAAAAAGTGTCAAGGAGAAGGGGTACGCTCTGTTCGAAACGGGGTACGGTCCTTCGGGATTGCCTCATATCGGAACGTTTGGCGAAGTTGCTCGAACCACTTATGTCCGTCGCGCGTTTGAGTGCCTGACAGGTATAAAAACGAAGCTGTTTGCTTTTTCAGACGACAGAGATGGTCTGCGCAAGGTTCCTGACAATATTCCAAACAAAGAGTTGGTCGGGAAATACCTCGGTTTTCCGCTGACAAGTGTCGCCGATCCGTTTGGCTGTCACAACAGTTTCGGTGAGCACAATAACAATAAATTAATGGAATTTCTGGACTCGTTCGGATTTGAGTATGAGTTTCAAAGTGCAACTGATTGGTATAAAAGCGGGCGGTTTAATGACGTGTTGCTGAAAGTTCTGCAACATCACAAGGAAATATTAGACATTATGCTTGCGAGTTTAAGAGAAGAACGCGCCGCAACTTACAGTCCGTTTTTGCCGATTTCTCCGAAAACAGGGCGTGTGTTGCAGGTTAATATCGAGGAATATCGTGTAAATGACGGGACGGTTGTTTTCAAAGATGAAGACGGAAGTCTTGCGGAAGTTCCAGTTACTGACGGTCATTGCAAATTGCAGTGGAAAGTTGATTGGGCAGCTCGCTGGACAGCTCTCGGTGTTGATTATGAAATGTCCGGAAAAGATTTAATTGATTCGGTTAAATTGTCGTCGAAAATCTGCAAAATTCTGGGCGGTACTCCTCCTGAAGGATTTAACTATGAGCTGTTTTTGGATGAGGAAGGAAAGAAAATTTCCAAGTCCAAAGGTAACGGTTTAAGCGTGGATGATTGGCTGAGATACGCTCCGCAAGAGAGCTTGGCAAACTTTATGTTTGCGTCACCGAAGAGCGCGAAGAAATTGTATTTCGGGGTTATTCCAAGGCAGATAGATGATTATGTCGCGAATCTGAGAAACTTTACGACACAAGAGCCGAGTAAGCAGGTTGATAATCCGGCGTGGCACATCAACAACGGCAATCCGCCGCAACCTGAGTCGGATATTTCGTATTCTCTATTGTTGAATTTGGTGAGTGTCTGCAATACCGATGATAAGAATGTGTTGTGGGGGTTTATTAAGAAATACCTTCCGAACGCGACGCCTGAGAGCATGCCGTTCCTCGATAGACTGGCGCAACATGCCATCAATTATTATCAGGATTTCGTGAAGAATTCCAAAAATTACGCAACTCCAACTGACGTAGAGCGTGAAGCGTTGATGGATCTGTTGAATGAATTGGAAAAACTACCGGCAGACACTGCTGCAGACGCGATTCAGACGATAGTGTTTGAGGTCGGTAAACGACACGCGTTTACTGCACTGAAAGATTGGTTCGGCGCGTTGTACCGCATTCTGTTCGGACAAAACGACGGTCCGCGTATGGGGACGTTTATAGCGCTTTACGGAATAGAAAACACGAAGAATCTCATCCGCGAGAAGCTAGGGTTACTCTAATACAGATTTATTCGTTGCTCAGATGCGTGATGACGCCTCTGAGTATAGCCGTCTAATGTTGATAGCCATGAACTGCATCACCACGAAATCAGGGGCTGAATGTAGATTCCTAGGGTCGTTTTTGTCGCTTGTCGTTATGTTCTCGCATTGCATAAGGCAAAATTAAGACAGAATTGCAAGTCGCTAAAAAGCACGCAAACGGATTAATCCGTCAGTTTTTGCCTAAAAAATTCGATTTCAGAGATGTTTCTGAGCATAACATTAAAATTATTGAAAATTTTCTCAACGCACACCCCAGAAAAGTGCTAAATTACCTTGCTCCGGTTGAGATTATCTTCTATATCAAAAACACAACCGACGTTGCACTTTAAACTTGAATGGGCTGAAAAAATTTCATTACATATCCATTTATGTAAAACTTTTCTGAAAATTTTTCAAAATTACTTGACATTTAGGGGTGGGGCGTGTTATACTGATAATAATTTTAATTGTTTCGTGTAGTATCAATCCTGTAGTTCCAGCTATTAACAAATAGCTTTAACTCCGGATTTCGACAAATGAAACAGAATTTTGATGTACAATAAAGGAGGAAGAAAATGAAAACATCAAATAGATATTTATTAGTTGCCGCCGTCGCAACAGTACTGAGTAGCGGATTCGCACCAGATGCTTGGGGAAGCTTTGCGGATGATAGTTCGGCCAAGCCATCAGCAGAAAGTTCAGTTGCAGAAGTGGTTGACTTAACAGATAGTCTTGCTTCTGTAACTAAGTATATGTCTTGGCCAGCAGAAATGAAAATACAAGCAACTGGGGGAATAGAGCTTCGCTATGGAAGTCCCGATGAATTGCGAAAACAAAATGAAGAGGTGAAACTTAATATAGAAATTACATGTACTAAGGATAAATCAGTTAAAAAATTTATTATGCGTGAGATTCCTCTTGGAAGTATGGAGCTATTAAGGATGCCTTCAGTGTTGTTTCCTAATATACAATCTGTTGACATTAAAGGAGATGGCATTATTTTAGGAGACGCTATATTGCAAATATTAATGTTTTGTAAAAACACACATAAATTGTGCATCGATAACCTTAAAATGCAAGAAAAATCATTCGCTAAAACGTTTGATACATTTAAGGACTTACTAAGATGCAATCAAATAAGAGATCTAGTGTTCCGAAATACGGATCTCAATGACTATACGATGAGAAAATTGAGTACTGTATATGGTGATTCTTTAGAATATGAGAATCGGTGTACGTTTCCATTAAATGTAACTTTCGACACTAATCTTAACGTAACGGGAAGTTCTGCTCTAGCTTTTGTAAAAGCGGTAGAGCAGCATTATAAAACTATGCGAGGAGGACGACGTTATATACAAATTACTTTCAAAGGCAATTCTCCTGAAGCTAAACAAACATTAGAACAATATAAACAAGAGGCCGGAGAAAAGTTAAGGTCTAGTCGTTTTATAATTATAAACGTTGAAGAATAGACTCACACAAAAGATTGAGAATGACAATATAACTACCTCTTCATTCAGAGAATGAAGAGGTAGTTGCGGTTTCCGAGGAGGAGCAGTCGATTGTACCGTGCTCGTACCGCGGTGGTGTCGGTCGTTTTTTAATAGAAGATGATTTCTTTAACAGAAATCGACAATTAGCGTATTAATTCCAATAGCTAAAAGTACGCATATTACTTTCTTCATAATCTTTCCCTATCAGAATTCGATTCTAAACCGAATTTTATAATTTATGTATTTTTTTGTGGGTACTATATAAGGCAAAAATAACGCAAACACAAGTTCTATTTTTGTGTCATCAAAAAAGAGGCCCTTTCCTGAGCCTCTTTTATGCATTTCCTGTTTTTATGTGTCTTTTTCGTGATTATTTGTGTGCTGTTTTCGGCGAATGATCTTTCATTATGAGGGAGAAAAGAATCGCGAGTGCCAAGAACACCACCACTGCCGACAAGCCAATTCTGTAATCGGAAACTTTGTAGATTTTAATCCCATTTTCAAGCGTTCCATCCCAGCACAAATCGATTATTACTCCGATAAGTGGCATGAGTATTACTCCGCTTACCATGCTCATCATATTGATGAATCCCGATACAGTTGCTCCGATAGCTTTCGGGAATATCGCCATTGCGAGAGGATACCCGAGCATAGCCCCACAAGCAAAACCGGTAACAAAGAAAAGTACGAAAACTGCCTCTATAGGCATGCCGGTGCATCCGATAACTATTCCCAATGCTACAGTTGCCATAACAGCTCCGAGAATCATCGGTTTTTTATAGCTATCTAACAACATTGCGAGATATGCGAAGAACGGAGAACCTATGACCATTCCGACATATATCATGTTATTTGCGAAGGCCGCGACTGTGGAATCAACGCCATATGCGTTTTTTATGAAAGCGACCCCCCATAAATCCCCCAGAGCACTCAGCGGTGCATACATCATCATTGTATACATAGCTAATATCCACGCCTGTTTGGAAGAGAGAATCATCTTCAATGCTTCCCACAACGTGAATTTTTCATGTTCCGCATGCTCTTGTTTTTTATCAATCATGATTAACCAAACAAAAGCTGCAAATAACACTCCGACTATACCGAAAATTTTCATTACATCCGTCCAGTCGTTCGTTTTCACTAAATGCGAGACTAACGGTCCTCCGACGACTGGTCCTAAGCATCCTACAGACATTGTATAGGAAGACATAAGAGTAATTTTCTGTGGCGGAAACCAATTAGTAATAGTCTTTAACGTTAAAAGAAACGCGAAGGCCGAACCGAATCCGACAAGCATCTGTCCAAATCCGGCAACATAGCAATTGGTTGTCGCGACGAAAACCAAAACACCAAACGCGCAAATGCCGGTAGCAATTGCTCCTATCAAACGAGTACTATATTTATCGATAATCAAACCCGCTGGAATTTGCATAAATGTGTATACGAAATAGTAACAGCTGGCCAATGTGCCGACGCCGGCAGCGTCCAGCAAGAAATGTCGCATATACTCATCTGTCAACACCGTTGGGAATGATGATCGCGCGATAAATTGGTAAAAATAAAATACCACGAGAACAGCCCACATAATAACAGGTGATGCACTTTTGAGTCTATTAGACATTTTAAACTCTCCATATAAAAACAATAGCGTAAATCTATCTGTTTTTATCACGAAAATCAAGTTATATAATGAAACGTTACAATACAAATGCCTGAAATTTCCGATATAATATGCAATAGAAAATTGGAATATCTTTATAAATTACGAACTAAACGGATAAATATATCCGGCGCTATAACAGATTCTGTGTTTGGATAATCGATTTTTTGTGAAAAGTTGCAGGATGTTTTTATTTTTTAGAAAATTTTTCAAAAATCACTTGACAATTAGGGGGAGGAGCGTGTTATACTGACAATAATTTTAGGTATTTCGCGTAGTATCAATCCTGTAGTTAGAGTTTTTTGAAGTTCTAACGGCAGAGTTTGTGCTAAACGAAACAGAGTTTTGATATGTGAATGAAAGAGAGGAAA
>CAMNGH010000049.1 GCA_946538065.1 uncultured Holosporaceae bacterium | reverse complement strand
CTGTATCTCTTAACGTCGACTGAAACACTGCCTTTTCCTCTGCAATCACCTGTATTTTAAGGTAACACATGCATTGATTTTTATCAATCTTTGTTATATTAGTTGAAAGTGTTAAGAGCTTAGATTTTACGCTCTATTGTTAATGAAAAGAGAGAAATTATGCTGTCAAGTGATGCAAACAAATTAAGATTGTACATAGAAAAAATTGAAAATTTAGAAGTCGAAAAAACAGAAATTCAAGAAAATATTTCCGATGTTTATAAGCAAGCAAAAGGCGATGGTTTCGACCCAAAAATAATGAAAAAAATTATTCGATTGAAAAAAATGAAGACGGAAGACAGAGAAAATGAGGACATGTTACTTGATACGTATATGTTAGCATTAGGAATGATTCCGCCGAGTGGTTCCGAGGGCGAATAGTGAAAAGCAAATCCGATATTTTTTCTGACACAGCTATAGCACACGGTTTTTTCGGCCGTAACGGCGGAGCAAGTAGCGGTTTATATTCTTCCTTAAACTGTAGTAAGTTTGTTAACGATGACGCGAGTTCAGTTGCCGAAAATTTAAAAACTGTTCAGCACAAACTTGATGCTGAAAAGTTGATTACGCTCAATCAAGTTCACGGAAACAGATGCATTGTCGCTGATAAAGACACAGAGTCGAATATTCAAGCAGACGCAATAGCGACCGATATTTCAGGAATCGCCATAGGAATTCTAACTGCCGACTGCGGTCCTGTTCTCCTCGCAGATGAAGAAAATCACGTTATAGGAGCCGCACACGCGGGATGGCGCGGAGCAATGCGCGGAGTTATTCAATCGACAGTCGATACAATGCTAAAATTGGGGGCGAAAACGGGAAAAATAAAAGCAGCCGTCGGTCCATGCATTTGTAAAGAGAGTTATGAAATTGGCGATGATTTCAAACGCGAGTTTAAAGGTAGTGGAAGTTGTTTTGCGCTTGTCGGTTCAAAATTGCATTTTGATTTACCGAAATACTGCAAAGAAATTTTACTGAGCGCCGGAATTTTACAAGAAAACGTAGATGTTTTGTATGTTGATACATACGCGCATCCTGATGATTATTTTAGTTATCGTTTTGCAAATCAACATACTAACGGAGTTTGCGGAAGACAGATTTCTGCTATTTGTTTAAAGTAAAATGGAAATTATTCATATTCAAAATTCAGGAACGTTTGCGAAAAATCTGGGGGCACAATTAGGCCTATCTGTATTTTCTGACAATGTAAAAAAATTTCTTTGTGGAGAGATTTCTGTTACATCTCCGAAAACATTTTACGAAGTTATAGTTGTTGCATCAACTGTAACAAATGATGATTGGATTGAGTTGTTTTTATTGCTGGATGCTTTGCGCGATTCTCATAAAATTATATTGTGCATGCCGTACATGGGATATGCCCGCCAGGATAAAAATTACCCGAATGAAGCGAGAAGTTCGAAAGTATTTTCGCGATTTATTGATGTCTTCGATAATGTTTCCAAATGTGTTTTAGTCGATTATCACAGTGAACCGTCATTGCGCATTCCAACTATTCATGTAAGCGCGACAAAAATATTTGCGGAAGAAATTTCAAAAAAATATAAGGCAAAGGAAATCGCAATTATATCTCCTGATATCGGCGGAGCCTATCGCGCAGAAGAAACAGCAAAAATTTTGGGATTGTCCCCGATTATCTGTAGCAAGAAACGCAGTTTATTCGGCAAACCGATAAGCGTAGATGTTACCGGTGATGTTAAAAACAAAATTTGCATTTTAATTGATGATATTGTTGATTCCGGCGAAACTTTATGTCATGCTTCCGAAGCTTTGTTGAATTGTGGCTGCAAAGAAGTTGTTGCGTATTCTTCGCACGGAGTACTATCTGAAGGAGCCATTGAGCGATTGGAAAAGTCGGGATTGTCGGAAATAGTTTTGAGCGACAGTATTCGGATTGAAAATGAACTCACAGCAAAGTTTAAAAGAATATCAATTGTTTCATTGATAGCTGAAACGATTAGGTGTATATTGTAACGTATTTTGAAAAGGATTTATCGATGGCTACTATTGTTTTAGAAGCGAAAAACAGGGAAAAGTTAGGAACCGGTTCTGCTCGCGCGGACAGGAAGTCAGGTTTTGTTCCTTGCGTAATTTACGGAGATAACAAGGAGCCTGCTTCGGTTTGCATAGCGAAAGACTTATTAAATAGATATGTACATAAGTCCAACTTCTTCTCAACAGTGTTTGAGCTGGACGGAGTTGAAAAAAAAGGACAGAAGTTTGTCGTGAAAGATGTTCAGTTTCATCCGGTAACAGATCAACCTGTTCATGTTGACTTTTTAAGAGTTGGCAAGGGAAGTAAAGTCACTGTTCGTGTTCCTTTAGAATTCACAAACGAAGCAGCGTCTCCTGGCTTGAAGAACGGTGGCGTGTTGAACGTTTTGGTCCACGAAATGGATGTTGTTTGCGATCCTGAGTCTATTCCTGAGAAAATTGAAATCGATTTAACAGGTTCGGAATTCCATCATACGGTTCATGCTCATGATGTCGTTCTCGGAAAAGGCGTTAGCTTACCTGTTAATGGAAAGAACTTTACAATAGCGACGATTGTTGCTCCTACGATTTTGAAGAAAGAGGAAGAGACGACAGCAGAGGCAGCTCCAGCAGAAGCAGCGGCAGCACCTGCGGCATCAGAAGCAGCGGCGTCTTAAACGAATGAACGACTGTTTGTTGCTTGTAGGTCTTGGTAATCCGGGACATCAGTATGAACGCAATAGACATAATGTTGGTTTTATGATTGCAGAGGCATTTGCGGAAGCTTATGCCTCTTCTTCTTTTAAGAAAATGATAGATATCGTCGAGGTCGCGCAAGTTTCGTTTCACGGAAAAAAGTGTATAATTGCTCGTCCCCTCACGTTCATGAATTTATCGGGACGCGCGGTAAGATTTCTCGTCGATTTTTACAAAATTCCATTGGACAATGTTGTGGTCATTCACGATGACATTGACCTACCTTTCGGGCGCGTAAAAATAAAAAGAGGCGGTGGCAACGGGGGACATAATGGTCTTAAAAGCATTGATAATTTAGTCGGAAACAATTATTGGCGTATACGCATCGGTGTAGGTCGTCCAGAAATGAAATCGATGATCGTTTCTCATGTGCTCGGCAATTTTTCAAATGAAGAAATGCCCACCATAGAAAAAATAGCCACGGAAATAGCAGAGGACCTCCCCACTCTCTTTCCTGCCGAAATCCAAACTTTAACAGAAAAATTGAACACACTATGACGGAATTCATCTGCCACACTTTGGAAGACACACGCCAATCCGCGATTTATTTTGCACAATTCGCAAAAATCGGGCAGTGTTTTGCATTACACGGCGATTTAGGAAGCGGTAAAACGACCTTTACAGGTTTTCTCATAAAGCACCTCAATAAAGAAATAAAAAATGTCTCAAGCCCAACGTTTACGATAATTCAGACATACGCATACAAAGATGGAGAAATTTGGCATGCTGATTGTTATCGTTTAAAATCAGAAGAAGAGTTTTACGAACTCGGCTTGCAAGAGGCGTTTGAAAGTTGCGTAACCATCATAGAATGGCCAGAAATAATAAAAGAATTTCTTCCGAATGATACAATCCATATTTTTTTTGAAAATAATAGCGACCACAGACGAATCACCTCGAAATAATTTCGTTAAAAAATACAAAAAACACTTGTCGTAATTAAAAGAGCTCCTATTTAAAAAGTATAGATAGTTTGGTACAATTACGGGCTCGTTGCCCATGAGATATAGGAGAGATTATGCCAGAGTTAGTGTTAACCGGAAATGCGGGAAGAATAGAAGCAAGATATCATCACAATAGAGATCCGGAAGCTCCGTTGGTTATTGTTTTGCATCCGAATCCATTACAGGGCGGCACAATGAACAATCGTGTAACCGTCGCGTTATACAATGCGTTTATTGAAAACGGCTTTTCTGCAATTAGATTTAATTTCCGTGGCGTCGGAAAATCAGAAGGTGTTTTCGATAAAGGAGAAGGCGAATTAACGGATACTGCTGCAGTTCTCGATTGGATTCAGTCAATCAACCAAGGCAGACGGCCTATTTGGATAGCAGGATTTTCTTTTGGCGCATTAATTGGTATGCAGTTGCTTATGAGACGCCCAGAAATCGCAGGTTTCGTATCAGTATGTCCTCCTGCGAATTTGTATGATTTTTCGTTTCTTGCTCCATGTCCTGTTTCAGGAATGATTATAAACGGAGAAAATGATCTCGTATGTCCAATTGCAAATGTCGATAAATTGGTTGAAAAACTTAATAGTCAGAAGGGAATATCTATAGATTATCGAGTAATACCGAATTGTGATCACTCATTTAAAGATAATCTCGATACGATAAAAGCATGCGTCACTGAGTATTTGAACGCTAAGTTTATAAAGAGTGTTGCTGTCAACGGATAGTTTTGGTTGGAGTTTAATATGGAGTACAAGTCTTCTTTTTTAAATGAAGCGGCTGCAAGAGGATTTTTTTATCAGTCGACGAATTTGGAAACAATGGATGAATATCTTTGCACAAAAGGAAGGCTTGCTTACATAGGATTTGATATCACCGCAAAAAGCTTGCACGTCGGACATTTAATTCCTGTGTTTTTGATGCGATTATTTCAAAAACATGGACATAAGCCCGTTATTCTCGTCGGTGGCGGAACTACAAAGATAGGAGATCCTTCTTTCAGAAATACGACACGTCCTATGTTATCCGATGAGCAAATCGCAGACAATCTGGAGGGTATAAAAAAGTGTCTGATACCGTTTTTCAAATTTGGAACGGGCGAATCAGACGCAATTATCGTCAACAATGCCGATTGGTTAAACAATCTGAATTACATTTCTTTCCTACGAGATATCGGAACGTATTTTTCAATTAACCGCATGATTGGATTCGAATCTGTTAAAGCGAAGTTATCGGAAAACAATACTCTGAGTTTTCTTGAATTTAACTACATGATTCTGCAAGCGTACGACTTCTACAAATTGTTTACCGAAAAAGGTTGCGCTATTCAATTCGGCGGACAAGATCAATGGGGAAATATCGTTTGCGGTGTTGAGTTGATTCGCAAAAAGACAGGTAAAGAAGTTTTCGGATTTACCATTCCATTACTCACAAACAGCGACGGTAAGAAAATGGGGAAAACAGCAAGTGGCGCAGTTTGGCTGTCGCGAGACTTGTTACCGGCTTATGATTTCTGGCAGTACTGGCGCAATGTCAACGATGCAGACGTCATTAAGTGCATGTATTTGTTTACCGATATAGACGTAACCGAAATCAAAAAAATGGAATCGGTACAAGGTCAGGAATTGAACGAACTAAAGAAAATTCTTGCTGATGAAGTTACCGCAATTATTCATGGACGTGATTCTCTTGATGCAATTCATAAAACCGTCGAAAATGCTTTTTCGGGAAGCACGGATCTTAGTGCTATGACATCGTTACCAAAATATTCCGTTGAAAAGCAAAACTTAGATAGCGTTTCGGTAATTGACATAATTGTAGCGGCGGGATTGTGCGCTAGCCGAGGTGACGCAAAACGGTTACTGCGTGGCGGTGGCGTGTATATCGATGACAAACAGATTAACGAGGAATACAAACTACCGACGGACAAGAATCTACTGAAACTTTCCTGCGGAAAAAAGAAGCATTTAATCGTAGAAATAGTCGAGTAAGAATCTCAGCAGAGATATCGGCTAAAACGACTGCGAATCTTCTTCTGTTATTGTTTCCTCTGAAGTTTCTTCCGCTTGGGATGACTTTTTTGTTTCTGCTGCAGTGTTAAGTACTTCAGCTATTCTATCGTCATTCGTTAAGGCAGATATCAAGAACACTCGCTGTTTGTATTTCTTCTCGAATTTCTTTTGAATTTTTTTCGCTTCTTCCGGCGTTAACGCGTCTGTCTTATTCAGCACTATTAATTCAGGTTTATCAGCCAAATTACCACCGTGCATTTCGAGCTCGTATCTGACTGTTTCATATGCTTGCATCGGATTTTCTTGTGTTATATCAACTAAGTGTATTAAAGAACTGCAACGCTCCACATGAGCCAAAAATCTATCGCCGAGACCGCGACCTTCATGCGCACCGTCAATCAATCCGGGAATATCCGCGAGAACAAACTCGCCTGTGCGAGAATAAACGACACCAAGTTGCGGAATTAAAGTTGTAAACGGATAATCCGCAATTTTCGGCTTGGCCCTCGTCGTGACCGATAAAAAAGTAGACTTTCCGGCGTTCGGCAGTCCGACCAATCCGACATCTGCGATAAGTTTCAACTGCAACCATATCCAAAGTTCTTCGCCCTCAGTACCTTTGTCAGCTCTACGCGGAGCTTGGTTTGTGGACGATTTGAATTTCGTATTACCGCGTCCGCCGATTCCGCCTTTAGCAATTAACACACGTTGACCTTCTTCTACGATGTCGGCTAAAACCATCTCGCCGCTTTCGTCCAGAATTTCCGTTCCGACAGGGACTTTCAATATTAAATCTTTTCCGTTTGCACCGTAGCAATTGCTACTGCCACCGTTTTCACCGCGTTCAGCTTTAAAATGCTGAGCGTATCTGTAATCGATTAACGTGTTCAAATGATTTCCGCCTTCAAAATAGATGTTACCACCGTTGCCACCATCGCCACCATCCGGACCGCCGTATTCGATATACTTTTCTCTTCTAAAACTCAGACATCCGTTTCCGCCGTTACCGGCTTTCAGAAAGATTTTTGCCCTGTCCAGAAATTTCACTTGCGCTCTCCACTAAACAACAGGAAGGTATCATATTTCAGCCGGGAAATATAGGGAGGTGAAGATGGGGGGATTGGCTATTTACTTTGATTTATATGCGTCAGAGCAAAAATTTGCGTAAATTGGGTATTTATTAACTAAGTTTTCGATAATCTATCTTCGGAGGATAATCGAAGATGGAACACTCGGAGATAAACGCATACCTCGATATTGTTAAGAAAAAATTAACTATCGGGGCAGCTACGGAGCATACTTTTCGACCTGCTTTGTTGCAGTTATTGAGGATTTATCGCCTGATATAGAGTCGGTAAACGAACCTAAGCATCCTGAATGTGGCGCGCCTGATTTTATTGTATATGCAAAAGACAATAATGCTCCGATTTGCTACGGAGAGACGAAAAACATCTATCACAATCTCGATAAACTTTCTAAACCTGAAGAAAATCAATTAAAGCGTTATTTAAAAGGATTATCTCGCGTTATTTTTACCAATTATCTCGATTTCATCTTTTTTCAGAACGAAAAAGAGGTCGCCAGAGTAAAAATCGCAGACATTGATAACAACAACAAGATTATTTCCAATAAAAGCGCATTTGCAGATTTAGAAAGGCATATTAGAAATTTTTGCTCTCCGCAAAATATTGAAATTAAAAGCGCGTTTTCTCTCGCCGAAATTATGGCGCAAAAAGCGGTACTCCTGCGCGAAGTAGTTGAAAAAGCGCTGGATACGAATCAAGGAGATAGTACGCTTTCTGAACATTTGCAATCTTTTAAGGAATATCTTATTTCGGATTTAAACAACAAATCATTTGCAGATGTCTACGCACAAACTATTACGTACGGACTGTTTGTTGCGCGCATGAACGACATGACATTGGAAAACTTTGATCTTAATGAGGCATGCAACTTAATATCACGTACAAATCCATTTCTCCATTATCTGTTTAAAGCAATCGCTGATAACAATGATTCTCGAATCAGTTG
>CAMNGH010000048.1 GCA_946538065.1 uncultured Holosporaceae bacterium | reverse complement strand
TAATAGCTGTGCAATATCGTGTTCTACAGGATAAAGTTTTCCAAGCTTGCTACACATTAAGCGATCCGGTTTATCAAATAAAAGCATTCGTGTTCGACTTAGTCAGAGCACAAGTGCCAAAATTAGTTCTCGATGATGTATTTTCTAAAAAAGATGATATCGCCGATGCAGTTCGAGCAGAATTAGAAAAACCAATGGCAGAATTCGGATATGAAATCATAAAGGCGTTGGTTACCGATATTAATCCTGACCAAAACGTTAAAGCCGCAATGAACGAAATTAATACCGCACAGCGTTTAAGAATTGCGGCGACAGAAAAAGGTGAAGCTGATAAAATTCTGAAAGTAAAACAAGCCGAGGCTGAAGCTGAAGCGAGTATTCTACACGGAAAAGGTATAGCCGGTCAGCGTCAAGCAATTATTGAAGGGCTAGGTCAATCAGTTGAAGAGTTTGTAAGACAAATTCCAGGAACACAAGCATCTCACGTTATGGATATGGTTTTACTAATTCAATACATCGATACACTAAAGGAAATCGGCGCAGGTTCACGTTCCAACGTCGTTTTTGTTCCGCATTCACCGGGAACGGTATCGGAATTGAGCGATCAAATAAGGGAAACCATATTCGCCGCCAAAGAGATGAATAAAACTCCAGAATAATTATCTGTTTCTCAGAGTAAATGCTCGGACGCTTCCTATCATTATGAGTATTAACCCTCCGATGATATAAGCGTCCGGAGTTTTGTCGTACAATAGAAAATCGAATAAGGTGTTTGGTATCAGCATAAAATATCCGGCTGATGCCAATTTCGAACTGGTTGATAATTTAAACGCGTGAATCATACAATATTGAGCAAAAGCCCCAATGATTCCACCAACACACATAATCGTCGCATGTTCAAACGGCATTGTCGTAAATGCTTGCCATCCGGCGACAAGTGACAATGCTCCTAACACCAAATGATGATAAAAAATTATGGTCAGTTCGCTTTCAGTTGATGATAATCTTTTAATTATTACCTGGTTAAGCGCAGAAATAATTGCGCCACCTGCTGCGAACAAAATTCCTATCTGAAAAATTCCACTGCCAGGACGAAATGCTAGACAGATTCCTCCGAATCCAAGCAACACAGCAATCATATTCTGAAAATAAAATTTTTCGCCCAAAATCCAGACGCTGAGAGGAAGAATAAAAATAGCGGACGTTAGCCCAACGACATAAACATCTGTCATTGCAGAATAGCTGTAAGCGCACATAAATGCATATGTCCCGAAAGATGCCAAAATCGAACGAAATAGATTTTCTTTAACACGCGAACTTTTCAGTGGATTTACATTTTGATAAAGCGCAACGAGTAAAAACGGAACGAATCTGAAAAACGTCCGCAAAAACGTTACCTGATGAACGCTGTAAAATCCCATAAAATATTTCATTATCGCATCGGAAAAAGAATATAAACAAACTCCGGCAATAACGAAGAGATATCCTTTTTTTCCTTTGTCTAAGAAATTCATATATATTCCTCACAACAGCGCAAGTATATATCACGTTTTTCAACAAAGATAGTTTTTTGTGAAATTAACAAAATAGTAGTTTTTAAATCGTATAGTCATTATCGATAGAAGGGATATAAAATGAATCGCATATTGAAATTCGGCTTTTTATATGTTGTGTTTTCCGCATATATAACCTGCTGTTCGTACGTTACCGAAAATCATATTACATCTGAAAGTTACAACAAATTCCAAAGCTCAATGTCTGATAAGATTGCGTAAAAATCCGTAATTTGTTACATTGTTAACAATTTTGGAATATCTGGTATGTTTAAAAAACTTCTGAAGAAAATAAAAAACTCATATATTGTAAAAAACTACATGGATATTGTTCCGTATGTTCGTCCTTACAAAGTAAGAGCATTGCTTGCTATTTTCGTTACATTGCCGATAGGAATGATGGATACTGCTATTCCATGGGCCTTGAAAAAATACATCGACTCTCTCAGTTCCGGGGTTAACGATTTAAAATTCGCTGCGATTATGCCGATTTTAATTATTGTATTTTCACTTCTTCAAAGCGCTTTTACTTATCTAGCGACATATCTGAACGCTTGGGTTGGTGTAAAAATAAGCAACGGATTGAAGTTCGATTTGTTCAAAAAACTAATGCGATTTGAAGCAGAATTTTTCGATAAAAATGTTTCGGGAACAATTCAGGCAAGATTCAATTCTGATGTCGATACCGCTTGTGCAGGATTTTTAAATCATTTGAAAATGTTCTCTATGCGCATATTCAACTCCCTATCTTTAATAATCGCCCTGTTCGTAATTTCTTGGCAGTTAGCCATCGTTGCCGTAATAGTTTTACTGGTTGCCCTATACCCGCTAACAACAATAAGAAAACGTATTGCTGATATCGCAAATGCTTCTGTTTATTCCGGAGCGGCTATCGCTACACATTATCTTGAAACATTTTCCGGAAACAGAGTCGTCACATCTTATAACCTTTATAGTTATCAGTTGAAAAAATTCACTGATGCATTAGCATACGCCTTTAAACTCGGTATAAAAATGACACAAAGAAGCGGCATTTTGTCCCCGATTATGCATCTGGTAATAGGTATTGGTATTGCTGTTATTATTTGGTGTGGAAGCTATTTGATTACTCATAATTACCTGACAGTTGGAGGGTTTGCCGCTTTCGTAACGTCTGTTATTATGCTTTATCAACCGATTAAATCGCTGGGAAATGATGTAAACGCCGTGCAAGTTTCTGTCATGGCGATAGAACGTGTTTTCAAATTACTTCGGGAAACGCCGAAAATAACAAATAAAGCAAAAGCCAAGCAAATTTCAGAAATCAAAAAATGTATTGAATATAAAGATGTCGTTTTTGAATACACAAAAGATAAACCCGTTCTGAAAGGCATAAATCTGAAAATAAATGTCGGAGACACCGTTGCTTTTGTCGGCAATTCCGGTGGCGGTAAAACAACACTGGTTAGTTTATTATCGCGCTTTTATGACGTAACTTCCGGGAAAATAATGATAGATGGAACAGATATCCGCAACATTGATTTAGACTCTTTACGTGATAAAATCGCTATAGTCTTTCAAGATAATTTCTTATTTCAAGGAAGTATTAGAGATAACATCTTGCTCGGAAACGAAAATGCCACTGATGCTGAAATATGGCAGTCGGTGAAATCAGCGTGTTTAGAAGAGTTTATAACGAGTTTAGATAAGGGACTCGACACACAAATCGGAGAACGTGGGGTATTGCTTTCAGGTGGTCAGAAACAACGTATAGCAATCGCAAGGGCCTTTATAAAAAATGCTCCGATAGTAGTACTGGATGAAGCGACTTCTGCACTTGATAACAAATCCGAAGCCGTAGTTCAACAAGCTATCGATAATCTTATGAAAGACCGTACTGTTTTAGTTATTGCTCACCGTTTATCAACAGTTCGTAATGCAGATAAAATCGTCGTTGTGAATTACGGTGAAATTGCCGAATCCGGAACGCATAACGAATTAATAAGCAAAAAAGACAGCGTTTACTCAGCATTGTACAATACTCAACTGAAGTAATAAAAAATCTGAAAAACAGCTTGATTTTGTTAGCAGTTTTTTTTATGTTATACGGCGGATGGGCAATTAGCTCAGTTGGTAGAGCACCTGACTTTTAATCAGGGTGTCGCAGGTTCGAATCCTGCATTGCCCACCATTCTTGCGTTGTTTTGCGTTTAAAGTTCAATTTCAGGAATTATAGAAGCGAGTAAAATTTGGGAACCTTGTTTTTTCCCTCGCTGTTATTTCATTGCTTGCATTTATCTTTAGAATGCAAATTCGGAACCTCTCATACAAAAAAGACAAGAGAAAGAATTGAAAAATTAATCTTCTACAAGTACTACTCGACGTTTTTCTGATTTGTTTTTACGGAATTATTAGTCGTGCCGTAGAAAATCTACGGCACATATCTTTTAGTATTTTATTGTTTATCTAGAATAGAACTCAAATCGAAATGTTTTTTAAGTTCAGCGAGTCTTTCACCTTCTTCGTCTAATGTGCAACGATTTGCTGTTTCTTCATCGAATACTCTACGACGTAGAAGTGCTGTACTATAGATGTTTTTATTTCCATCTTCATATCGAGCAACAAAGTAACGTTTAGAAGGTGTAACCCTTACTTTCTCTCCATCCACCAATCTCGTTGGATTCACCAAATACTCTACGTGCGATTTAAGCTGAGAATTAAATGAGGCTATCATTTCCGGATGGGAGTCCATTAAAGATTTTGCTTCTGCGTATTTTCTGTTGAACATTCTAAGATTGAACAGTTTAGCTAGTAAACTTTCATCCGGTGATATCTTTATTAAACTTGTCAGAACCTCATCTGTTGGATTCGCCAAAAAATCTGCATGAGATTCGAGCCAAGCGTTAAATAAGTCAGTCATTTCCGGATGAGCATCCATTAAAGATTTTGCTTCTGCATATTTTCCGTTGGATATTCTGAGATCGAATAGTTTAATTAGTAAATTTTTATCTGGTGATATCTTTATTAAACTTGTTAAGACTTCATCTGTTTGAGCGTACTTTCTCAATATTTCTGTTGCAGTATCTTTATCTACTCCCTTAGAAATCGCTAATTCGGTATACTTAACAATATCCCTTATGTTTTCTTCACGCGATAAATGCTTTACTCCATGTAACACAAAAATAGAATTGGAAAATTCTATGTCTTCGTTTGCTGTGTCTATTAATTTCAAGGCTGCCTCTGAATTGCCTAATTCTAAAGCTTGCTTTAGTAAATCTCGTTTAGTGTCGTGCTCTTCATCAACAGCCTTGAATATAGGAAAATCCGTAACTGCACACAAAAGTTCGCCGTACATCCTGTTAAATTTACTCATTTCATCCGGAGAGTGACTTGATGAAAGTACGTCCATTATATCAGTGCAACAAACATATCTTGGTAAAAATGTTGCATCCCAATCGAATAGTATTCCTTTTTTCTGGGATTTCATTTCCATTATGTATCGATGAACGGCATTAAACCAAACTTCAGGTTCTAATTTTTTTCTGCGATCTGATATATCTCCTATATTTGAACTGAAATCCTTTACTATACGTACGGGTATTTGATACTCTTCTGAGTGTTTTGTGATATCAACTCCTTTTGGCATAGGATAGCGTAATCCTTCTTCGTAGAATGACATGGCCAGTTCTTTGTTTCCGTTATCAAAATAATAATCGCCGAGCAATATCTTTCCCATTGCCACATCTGAGTTTCTCAGATAATGGATAGCTAATTCGAGATTTTTTGGAACCCCCAATCCGTTCATATAAATACATCCAAGTTCGTAATTTGCTACTTCTTTTTCACGTAAATCGAGCGTTTTCGATAAAGAATCACAAGGAGAATCTACGACTTGCTCGTAGTAACGAATAGCACTTTGCATGTCTGATGTGACACCTTCGCCGTTTTTATAGATTTCTGCAAGAATGAATGCGGGAATAGGCTGTTCAGGATTTTCTTCAAGGGCTTTTTTTGCAAAATCGCGAGCTTTCGTTACGTCTTTTTGATGTTCGCTGAGATCAAAATAATACATCGCGCTGTATTCTCCAGAGGTCATTTCTCTTACTTCACGTACTACACCTTCGTTTGAACAACGAACTGTTTCTATGAAACATGGCTCTGATTCCATGCCTACTGCAGCGTTGTGGGCACCAGTTAGCAAAATACCGCAACTGAAGGTTATTAAAATTTTCTTCATAAATTTCTCCACTATCTAAAAACTTATTCAATTACAAGAATCGCCTCAAATATACAGGTGCTATTTAGATGTTGCAATAAAATATTGAGTTTTCGAAAAAACCCATACATTTCAAAGTACTAGATTGAGTTTTTATGCACTTTCTGGCGTACGCGCAAACATAGATTAAAACTACATCCTCTCACAGTAACCTCCCGTGAAAAGCTTAAATTCTAAAATACCTTTTGAGTTTTAGTCAGTCTTGCGATAGTAGCTTTTTTATTTCTCTCTCTGCGATATCTTTAGCTATTCGCGGCATGTTTTCGCTTATCCATTTCTGAATTAACGAAGTCGCTACTGATTTCAAAAATTCCGAACGCTTATCCTGTGTTGGCCCTTCTTTCGGAATAACCGCACTTTTCTCATTAGAGGAGTTTTCGTTTTCCTGTATCAGTTTAAGAAATGAGCCCATATCTGAGGATTTCGCCTCTGTACTGCTTTTTACTCTGACGATATCACCGTTCTCAGAAACCATATCCGTCAGTTCTAAAACAGGTGGTTCTGAATCTATCACCATTTTCTTTATTGATGACAAGACTTCATCAAGTGACATTTCCGGATTATTGTTAACCATTTTTTCTCCTTGCATTCGCTCGGTGCTTCGATTTCTTTTTTAATATAGAACTCAAGCTGAGATTCCCGGTAAGTGCGTAAAGCTTCACTTTAGCCATTATTTTCTGCTTTTGAGATGTAGCCAAGTTCACACGCGCTTCTAAAAGCTGATTCTCTTTAACCCAAACATCAGTATTCGACTTCAATCCCAAATCACTCTCTTCCATATCACTTTCAGAGCTTAATGCCGCACTCTTCACAGCAGAACGACTGGCTTCTATCATAGCATTTGCCGAAATATATGTATTCCAGTTAACAACACATTCTTTTTTAATTTCTCCCAGCGCGTCTCTGGCAGCAAATTTGGCCTTCAATGCTTCTTTTCCTGCTATAGCTATCGCAGAATATGTATTCCCGGAGTTTGGTGAATTTGTGAAAATAGGAACATTAACCGCTATCTCAGCGACATAATTGTTCTCTGAATTATCTTCCCCATAGATATTATTTCCGGCATAATGTCTACTCATTTTTTCCAAATTTCTTCCGGCTTGAAGTGAAACATCACATGAAGGTAACAATCCTCCTTTTGTCGCATCTAGCCTGTTATCTGCGGCCATCTCAGAATATTTATAATACAAAATACTGTGATTAGACTTCATCGCAACTGAAATCAATTTTTCCAAACTATCAGGTAAGGATATATCGATATTCGGTAAATCAATTCTTCCGCATGCCGTTATTCCCGTTAGCTTCTTAAAATTCGATTCTGCGGTAAACAGCTCAGTTTCCGCATTTATTTTTTCGTAAATTGCTTTCTGGTAGTTCGCTGTTGCCAACGCGACTTCAGATTGAGTTCCCGCTCCGGTTTCTAACGCTATTTCCTGAGATTCAAGCGTTTTTTTCAAATTTTCCTCTTTCTTCTTTAACGCAGTAACTTTTTCGCGACCGACCCAAATGCCCAAATAAGCATCAAGCACGTTAATAATAAGATTTTGCTCTTTTTCTCTCAATTTGTGAAATGCTGCCTTAGCCGCATTATTTTGAGATTTGGCATTATTCGTCGAAGAAAAACCATTAAACAAGTTTTGAGTAATTGTTACCCCGAATTTTGTCCTTGTATATTTCGTATTATGACTATTGCCAGAAAGTTCTTTAGCTGTTTTTGACCTCGAACTACTGACATTTCCACTTATGCTCGGCAAGAACATAATTTTAGATTGCAAGTATCTATCATCAGCGATTTGTTTATCAATCTGATCACTGGACCATTCGTTATTGCAGTTATATGCGGAAAACAATGCTTCTTCCAATGTAGTTGAAGTTGCGTTCGAATCTGCAGAATCAGCTGAGCAAACCGTTCCACATGCAAGCATTACTACCAAAAACAGACTTTTTTTCATTCGTTTTCTCCGAAAACACCCTTTACTGTTTAACTTAACACAACCT
>CAMNGH010000047.1 GCA_946538065.1 uncultured Holosporaceae bacterium | reverse complement strand
ATTAATTACATAAATTCCATCTGCCATATCTATTTTACGTTTGTGCATATCATCCAGCATGAGCTTAATTTTTTCGATATCCTTTTGATTCGCAATATCTGCTAAGTCAGATTTAAAAACTCCTACACTAATAACGATGTATCCTTGTAAAGTCAGACGTTTTTGTGTCTCTCTGAACTCTTTTTCAAAACGCGTACTGCCACAAAGTGTAACTACTTTATATTTGTTTATATTTCCTTGCATTTATTTCTCCCCAAGCGTATCGCATAAATACTCCACAACAGAATTCAATTTCAAAAGTCCATCGTTGGTCAATTGAATTTTATCGTCATTATCCAAAACCAAACCTCGCTGTTTTAGAAAAGGTACCCGTGTGAATAATTTATCAATTAATTCAGAAGGAATTTTCGCCTTCAATTCATCTATACTGACGCCATCAACAAGTCTCAGTCCCATAATTATAATTTCTTCCAGCTGTTCGGTATCTGTCAGAGGCTGATTACGTTCAACAGTATTTGAATCAGATTCCTTCAACCATGCAAAGATATCACGCTGATTTATGATTTCGTGCTTGCGACCATCAATGGTAATGCGACTATGTGCCCCCGCTCCTATTCCCAAATAATCGTCGTAACGCCAATACGCCAGATTGTGTCGTGATTCAAACGAAGGAATTGAATAATTGGAAATTTCATAACGTATGATTCCGTGAGCACTCAAAAAACTTTCGATAAAATTATATTGCTCCACTTCCGCTTTTTCGCTCAGTTCAACAAGTTCTCCTTTCTGCAGTTTCCGATAAAACGGCGTATTTTCTTCAAACATCAATTGATACGCAGAGATATGCTTACAGCCAAAATCCACAGCTTTTTGCAAGTCGTGTTCTAAATCTTGTAATGTTTGTCCTTGATATCCATACATAAAATCAAAACTGAAATTCTCAAATACACCAGATGCAATTTTCGCCGCTGTAACTGCTTGATGTGCGTCATAACATCTACCGAGAAAATGCAAATTATCATCACAAAAACTTTGAATTCCGACAGATAATCTGTTTATGCCCGCCTTTTTAAAATCCAGAATTTTTTGCTTATCGAAAGTCGCAGGATTAGCTTCCAAAGTTATTTCAACATCATCTGCAAATGGGTATTTATCTAAAAGGTAATTTACAATTTCATATACGGTCTTTGCAGACATTAAACTCGGAGTTCCGCCTCCGAAATATATCGTTTTTATGGTATCGATATTTGTACGTTCAACAGAAAACTTTACGTCATTTATCAAGCGTTGTTCTGCCACTTCACGCAACTGTTCATCTCGCAAAGGCGTACTCAAAAACGCGCAGTAAGGACACTTCGACTTACAAAACGGCCAATGAACATAAATCGACGAAACACTCATTATTTAAGGAGTATTTCCTTTTGCATTTCGAAAATCGGCTTCAAACCTTCACGAGAATAATTCAGCATTTCCAAAAGCTGTTTATCGTCGAACACGCCGTTTTCTCCCGTAGCTTGCACTTCGACTAAATCCCCTGAATCAAGCATAACAAAATTGGCATCAGTTTCAGCTTTAGAATCTTCTTCGTAATCCAAATCCAGCATAACTTCACCGTCTACGACACCGCAAGAAATCGCCGCAACCAGATTCTTAAACGGATTGTGTTTTGGATGCATTCTCTTTATTGCTAATCCTAAAGCGACACACGCTCCGCAAACAGAAGCCGTTCTTGTTCCACCGTCAGCTTGAATAACGTCACAATCGATTTTAATTTGGCGTTCTCCGAGAATTTCCAAATCGACTGCAGCCCGCAAAGAACGTCCGATAAGCCTTTGAATTTCATGTGTTCTGCCTGTTTGACGTCCTTTAACAACTTCACGTTCTGTACGCGTTTGAGTAGCACGAGGCAGCAATGAGTACTCTGCCGTTATCCAGCCTTTTCCCGTACCTTTCAAAAATAGCGGAACTTTATTTTCTACAGTTGCAGCGCACAAAACACGAGTGTTGCCAAACGATATTAAACAACTACCTTCTGCATAGCTTAGATAATTCGGAATCATTTGAATTTTTCTGGATTCGTTGTTTTTCCTTCCTGAAATGCGCATATCTTCCTCCTGTACAGTTATAGCGAAATTCTCTTTTCAAAAATCGGGAATAGAGCGAATAAATAATATTTTTTTATCGTATCCCACTCATATACTTTCATTAAAGGTATTCCCAAAAATCTGTAAGTTGTTTTACTTCTTATATAAAATCTCTCATCACAATGAATATTATGTTTCTTAGAAAATTCTATAAAATCGGCACGTGCGGCCATTAAATCCTGTTGTTTTTTATCTGTCATCTGACGCGTAATTGATTCAGGATTGACCCAATAATGATAATTAACACCTGTTACTGTAACCAGCGTTCTCAGGTAATACAAGGCTCTTATGGTGAAACCTACATCTTCAAAATATACGCCTTCCTTAAACTTTAAATTACGGCTCTGAATCGCTTTTCTGTTATAGATTTTGTTCCACACAAAGCACATACGAGGTGAATTAGTTGCAACAAATTTCTGTTTAACAGACGTAATAACCTTATTTTGCACAACAGCAACTTTTCGTCTTTTTCGACCGCTTTTATAATTGCGCTCAACACTTGCACAGGCAATATCAGCATTATGTTTTTCCGCTGTGTTATAGAGCTTTTCGTAAAATTCAGCATCTATCCAATCATCGCTGTCTACAAATCCGAGGTACTTTCCGACTGCCACAGCCATTCCCGTATTGCGTGCGCCGGAAAGTCCTTTATTATCCTGACATACGATGACTATACGTTTATCTCTTTTTGCGTACTGCTTCAAGATTTCCAAAGAACCATCTGTCGATCCATCATTCACGCAAATAATTTCGATGTCTTTCAACGTTTGTCCGACTATGCTGTCCAAACAACGTACCAAATATTTTTCAACGTTATATACCGGAACAATGACCGATACTTTTACTTTTTCTTTTGTATCCATTTGTATGCCGTTTCTATACTATCCTTTAAAGAGCGTCTATTCTGCCATCCTAAAACATTCGATGCTTTCTGATTATTTGCCACGAGAACTGCCGGATCCCCTGCTCTTCTGTCTTTTACTTCCAAATTTATTTTGCGCGCCAACACCTGTTCACAAGCCGAAAACACCTCTTTCACTGTATATCCTGACGATGTTCCTATGTTAAAACAGTCAGTCTTTCCGCCATTCATCAGATACGTTAACGCTGAAATATGAGCATCAGCCAAATCCTCGACATTTACGTAATCTCTCACGCATGTACCATCACGCGTTTCATAATCATCTCCGAACATACTGAATGTTTTATCAGTACTTTCCACCGACGCTAAGATATTAGGAATTAGATGACTCTCAGGCTCATGCCACTCTCCTATTCTTATTTGCGAATCTGCGCCTGCGACATTAAAATATCTCAATCTGACACTCTTAAAATCATAGGCCGCATCGTAACTGTCTAATATTTTTTCGACCATAAACTTAGACATTCCGTAAGGATTAATAGGAACAAGCGGATGATGTTCATCTATCGGAGTATATTCAGGCTCTCCGTAAACTGCTGCAGTTGATGAAAACACCAATTTTTTAATATTATGCCCTAGCATTTCTGAAATTAAATTAAGTGTACCAACCACATTGTTGTAATAATACTTTTGTGGATTTTGCACGGATTCTTCAACTCGTATATATGCGGCAAAATGTAAAACCGCATCAAACGAATACTTATCGAAAGCGCATTTTATCTCTGCGGGATTTTTCAAATCTCCGCGAATAAAATCAACTAATTTTCCCTTGGCATTGACTGATTTCAGTGTCTGAATTGTCTCAGCATGTCCGTTCTCCAGACTATCAAATACCACGACATCGCAGCCACTTTCGATAAGTCTCAAAACGACATGGCTTCCTATATATCCGGCTCCGCCCGTAACTAAAAACATAAGTCCTCAATGCTTAACGTCGCTATGATATATTTCTTTTAGTAAATCATCAAATGATTTTAAGTGATTCCATTTTTTTACCCGGAAGCCAGGAATTTCTTCCCAACATCCATTCGCCGATTTTTAACGCAGAAACTTTTTGCGGTTCTATAAAAACCGATGGAATATAGAAAACTCCTAAATATTTTTCTATAAGAACCTTGAGTTCCTTCAATTTATTTTCATTCGTCATTAGTTCATACAATCTGCCGAAATCGTGATGCGTTATATCTATTCGTACGTTAAATTCTGAAGAAGAAATTTTCGTTCCTAATTCTGAATTTCTTCCTAAACGCATTTTACCCAAAGCTAGAATTTTATTGCGAGCAATCCATCCCGGCTGATTTTCACTTACTTTCGCCGAAAGATTTAACGCTGCATTTAATAACGTCTCTAACCCAATTGCACTTTTTTCTTTAGTCCAGAACAAATACGATAAGCGTGCAAATTGTCTTTTCATTTCACTCGGAACAGCTCCGGAAAGTGTCGCTATACTTCTGGTTAACTGACAATTGTTTTCATGATTCTGCAAATTCAAAAAACGTCGCTGACTGATGCGATAAGAAAGCCCTAACAATCGCATATTAAACGCATTTACAAACGAAGACATCGCTGTGTCTTGTTCTAAACTTCTTCTGAAAATCAATTCCGTATATGGAGTCGGTAACGGAGCATTTAATCCCGCAATCGGCAATCGTTCGGTATATATAACTTTCGTCCCGTCTACTTCTTCTATTTTTTCTATTTCCGTCCCACGCAAATGAAATGTATAAATACTTGCTGTTTTAAACGGCGCGGCATTTACATTCATTTCTTTTCCAAAAGATACAGATGCCCCTGTTCCTAAAATATACGCGGCTGTCTCAAACGAAAATTTCTTCGGATATTTTAGTAATTCATCAACTAGAGATAATTCTGTATTCCGAACTGCTGCTCCCATTTTTTCACAACTCTATCTTTTGATTTTACAATAACATCCACAAATGTATTTATCGTCGTATAGGACGATAAAAATCGTGATAATACTAAACTAAGTGGCAATCCTAAATTCTCAATCGAATCATCAAATGAAATTTCGATTTCAGTGCCTCGAATAAATCCTCGCCAAGTTTGTTCATCTGCTCGCTTAGTAATTATCGAACTATTAATCGACAAAATCGCTTCCGCTTCTTTCGATAAATTTGAATTTGCGATATCAGTGAATATATTCAAAACTTCGCGAATTTTCTCAACCCCTTCTGTCGAAAATGATATCGAATTCAACGATAATGCCGATATTAATTTCCACAACGAACGTCCGTTTTGTATAGACGGTCTTTGCACAGTTGGCCTATCCAAACAGTATACTCTTTTAATTGGGGCGGATACTTCTATCTGTAATTCTCCGGATACAGGTATCTGCTCAGCGATACATCTGTTCATACACAATGTATAAGCATAGAAGACCTTATCCGCCGGAAATTGCGGTTTGAAATCCGTATCAATGAATGATATATAAACATCCTCACCGAAAGCATCCTTGATATACGATTTTTTGCGTCGTGATTTCCAAAAAATTCCGCTTTTTATTTCTTCTGCATCGTGATTGCATGAAAAAAATTCAGGTATAAAAATTTCATCATTCCCCTTCGGCTCAACTGCCACCATTTTTTCTATTGTATAGATTTCAGTAGAATTATAACGACGAAAATCCGGAACCAAACAGTATTCGACTTGTTTATAATCCAAACGTAACGGCTCTGTTACCTTCGGGAATAAATTTACTGCAGGTACAGATGATAGCGAGAAATTTTTCGGAGACACCTGCATAAGTGTATTATGTCCCATCGGAATATAGATAAAGCCCTTTCCGCTGATATCGACATTTTTCGGAATAGTAATTTCAAACCCATAAAATTTTTCTGAAAATGAAAAATATTCCTGCAATAATCTAAATCCTCGATGAACAGTTTTCGGATACGGCAGTAAAGCTTCATCATCGCCAAGCCCTACCGCTGAAATTCCGGAAACAAATTCAAAGTGTTTGTCCTTCTGATATATCACGCGTTCATCTACAGAAAAAATTGCCGAAAAAATTTTGCTACGCAGAAGGGCATCCGCATTTATATAAAAACGCAATTTTTCCGGTCTTGCCGTCGCTGTTTCAGGATATGTTACTCCAATTTTCAGATAATACGTTGCCCGAGCATAATAATTCGGAATATGCTCTTTCTGAACAATCTCAGTCGAGATTATGTTCATCGGCCACAATCGCAAATCATGCGCTGTCGTAAAATGACAGATTTCGCCGGAATTACTGGTTGCATGCAATTGTGTATTTTTCGGAATGATGCATCCTGCGCTTTTCTCAGCACGCCCCAAATCGACATCAAAATTCACCATTACACAGGAAGGTGTCGGCAAAACTAACGGTTTATACAATACTCCCAATAATGCATCTGCTATTTCCGGAAATTGATCATCTATTTGCTTTTGTAATTTTCCGCTTAAAAATGCGAAGCTCTCTATCAAACGCTCTATCTGCGGATCAGATGACTCATTATGAGACAAATCCAATCGACGCGCGATTTTCGGATATTTTCTTGCAAAATCACTTCCTGCACTTCTTAAATAAGAAAGTTCATATTGATAATATTCGGATAAAATATCTATGTCATTTTTAATCATTACATATCAACCACAACAGGAAAAGTTAGCGGTGTCTTATGACCTTCTATCACAATTTCCGCATCAATATTCATAAACAAAGTACTTGGATCAGTTCCGGTACTCACCACATGTGTTTTCGCATTAATCAATCTCGGCTCAAATTGCTTAATTACGTTATCTATTCGTTTTTCCAATTCTTGAATTTCAAATATGTTTTCCGCTGATACCGTACAAGTTGCATTTACTCCGTACGCATACGGAACTGTCATTTTGCTCATATAATGCTGCCAAAAAAGTGCTACTCGAGTATTCAACAGCCTTGATAAATCTTTCAGTATCAACTCTTGTTGCTCCGCTATTTTTACATACCTTTTCGGATTTTTTTCGAACGCGACTTCAGTATTATCATCAGTTAATCTTTCAAATAATGGAGCTGTAACAACATTTTCCATCTATCCACTCCTACGAATTTTCGACTTTCCAATCAGCAAAATCTATCTGTGTCGCAGCATTTCCGCCTTTAGTTCCGTCATCTTTGTAATCAATATAAGAATCCGAATATGACGCATAACGAAATGCAAAAGTGACTAACTCTCCCTTTCTTTCAAAGGATTGAATCACGCATTTTGAAAATTCTTTCGTTTCTAAAACCGCCAGTTCCTCCGATATATATTGAGTCTTTTTAACGGTGATTTTCGGAATAACTACGCCTTTTGCCATTCTCCCCTGAATCATGGCACAATGACGTCCTGGGCCCATATGAATCTTTACATCTTCAGCCATGACAGCAGAATCAGCAACTTTTACTTTATCAAATACAGCAGAACGCGATATGCGATACTCCAAGCTGAAAATTTTAGAATAGTTCTCAAAACCTTCTACGTTGCTTGCAAAGATTTGATCTGCAGAAATATACCAATCAAACGGCGAAATTTCTTTACCGACATTCGCTACCTTCTGATTATTATTCGCGGAAAAAAACGCGTTCATAACTCTGCCACCACAAATACCACAGTGACAGAGTACATAACAAAAGGTTAAAAAATCGTATACGGAATAATGATAAGTAACTTACACAAATTAAGCCAAAATGCCTATAACTAACAGCAATATCGCAATAACATTAGCAATTTTCACAGCCCAATGATTTTTTCTGCAAGGGTTCAAATATGCATGTACGCTGTCAG
>CAMNGH010000046.1 GCA_946538065.1 uncultured Holosporaceae bacterium | reverse complement strand
AAAAACTCAATGATTTTTTTGAATGGAATTTTTTCAAGATTATCGTATAAATCAACGTGATTGGCATCTTTGATTATCAGCAATTCTTTATTCTTTCCTTTCAATTTTTTAAATGCATCCTCGCTGAAATATCTGCTGTGCGCCTTTTCACCGTGAATCAAAAGTACAGGCGTACGGATTTCGTTACTATAAGCCAAAATCGGCATATTAATTAGAGCGAGTGATGAAGTCGTATTCCAATTTCCGTTTGAATTTATCGAACGAACGTGAAATCCGCGAGGCGTTTTATAATATCCGAAATAATCCTTTACGAATTGCGGTTCTGTTCCCGTTAATTTTTCCGGAAGTCCGTCTGCTTTTGCGTAAGTGCCTTTTTGGAAGTCTTCAGTGCGCTGAGCATTCAATTTTTGCTTCATTTCGTAGCGAGCATTTTCATCGATAGAATCATTGTAACCTCGCGCACTGACTCTGGTCATATCATACATCGTTGAAGCAACCGTTGCTTTGATGCGCGTATCAATTGCTGCAGCATTTAACGCAAATCCTCCGAAACCGCAAATTCCTAAAATTCCGATTTTTTCAGAATCAACATTCGGATAATTACTCAGAAAATCAATTGCTGCACTGAAATCTTCCGTATTTATGTCAGGAGACGCGACATGACGAGGTTCCCCGCCACTTTCTCCCGTATAAGAAGGATCGAACGCGAGAGTTATAAATCCATTTTCTGCAATTGTTTGAGCGTAAAGCCCCGAAGCCTGTTCTTTTACTGCGCCAAAAGGTCCACTGACGGCAATTGCCGGAAGTTTTCCAGATATATTTTTCGGAATATACAAATCACCAACTAAGGTTATTCCGTAACGATTTTTAAAGCTGACTTTTTTAATCCCAACTTTCTCACTCTTAACGAAGGTCTTATCCCAACTCTGATTCTCGATTGAATTCATGCTACATCCTCCAAAAATTAAAGGTAAAATTAAATTCGCCACACATACTTTTGAAAACTTCATATTGCTATTCTCCATCACTTATCAAAATCTAAAATCCAGCCCCGCTATTCTTCTTTACAATAAACGAAGACCAATCAAAAGTTAACTTACTCAAGAAAGTAAAACGTTTATCAATAGCCATTAATCGCTCATTGTTTCTGCCTTGTTCAATCCTAGCTCTGTCCGGATTTCTTTAACCCTCTTTTGTTTGAGCTGCTCAGTTTTCTTGCTAAATCCAAATCTGCCTTTGATTTCCTTAATTCCCTTTTGTTTGCGCGACTCAGTTTTCTTGCCCACTCTAGGGTAAGCTTTGATTTCCTTAGTTCTCTTTTGTTCACGCAACTCGGCTTTCTCAATCCATCTGAGCTCAGTCTTGATTGCCTCAATCCAAGCTTTAAACGTCTTATTGTATTTTTCTCTATCGTCCTCCAACCACTTGTAGTGTACCAGTATGTTCGATTCGGATATTTCGTTCTTACACGCCTCTTCCATCTCTTTTACAGTATCTTTCGGATCTCCGCCGTGAGTTACAAAATGGCGAACTCTTTTACCGGAAAAATTATACGTTTCCAGAACCGATAAAACAATTTTCGGTGCTTTGCCCCACCAAACAGGAGATCCAACTAAAATCAAATCATACGACTGGACATTACGATTAATATCCTTAAACTCGGGTCTGTATGTGTCATTTTCAGATTCTTCTTTAGCTATTTTCCGCAATTCATCCTTATCAGAAGGATATTCCTTTACCGATTTAATCTCTTCTACATCGACTTCGATGTTTTTTAATTCTTCCTTAATGTCCTCAGCGATAGCTTTTGTATGTCCTGTCTGCGAAAAATACACTATCAGAACTTTTACTTTTGCTTCTGAAAAATCAGGCATCATTAGCATCATTCCGACAAAAAATAACGATGTCTTCATCAAGGCATTCAAAATAAATTTCACAATTCCCTCGTCGCATTCTTAATTAATAGAGTACTTAATATTTCTTAAAAAATGTTTAATTTCGTTAACCTAATTTTTACTCTTTTGAGATTGTTATAGTTTATTAGTCTTTGGAGAGTTCAAACAATCCGTAACAGAACCGATGACATTTCACAAATACTTGGATCCGAATTAACAGATATGCAGGATGAAAAAAGATTGACACTTTTATATAACTGCACCAATTGTTGGTTCAACTTCGCCGAAACATATTGAAGAAGCAGTTGCGGCTCTCGATATTAAATTGACGGAAGATGAGATCAAAGCCCTCGAAGCTCCTTATGTTCCGCATATTAAAACCGGTGCGTTTTAAAAATTTAAGAAATCCGAGCCCTTCGGGGCTTTTGAAATTTTCACTGATCCCCTCGCCATGTTATAATGCGGAGTTTTTATGGAGAAAAAATATGGATTTAATTGAACGCAATCAAATATTGATGAAAAAATTTGAAACAATGATAAATACAGCTGACGACCATCTCGCAGAAGAACTCGTAGCATCAGATGCTCCATTTTATACTCCAGCAAGTCCAGAACCTCTTCATGGTGGAAAGGGATATTTATCTATTGTGCATTGGATGAGAAAAGGATTTTCTGATGTTCAATGGAAATTGGAAGAAATGGTTGCTGATGAAAATAAAGTTGCTGTTCGTTGGACATTAACAGGCACACATGATGGTGAGTTTTTGGGAATAAAACCAACGGGAAATAAAATTTCCGTATGCGTTATGAATTTTTATTATTTCAATAAAGATGGGAAAATAACCAATGACATCGCTGCAGAGGGTATGATCGGAATCCTTCGTGGGATTGGTGCGTGCAACTAACGGTGGAAAAATGGACTATAAAAAATTCGATAATTCCGTGTATGCAAGATTTGATAAGGGTGATGAAGTAGTTGCAGGAATTTTGAATATATGCAAAAAAGAGAAAATTCTTTCAGCTACATACTCCGGCGTTGGGTGTTGCTCTGAAGTCGTAGTATCAAGCTATCTACCTGAAAAATCTGTTTTTAAGGAACAGATAAAAAAAGGGATTCTGGATATAGCTTCTTTAAATGGAAATATTTCATCAGATGAAAATAATGAAATTTATTCACATACACATGCGGTGTTTTCTTTTCTCAATGGTACCGATAACATTGAGCTAACGGGGGGACATTTAATAAAAGCAATTATTTTATATACAGCCGAAATTGTTATAAATCCTGTCGTGAACGGAACAATTAGACGGATGCAAGATCCAATCACGGGGGTAACAGTTTGGAAGTTATAATAAAAAGGCGTCGTTGTGAAAAAAATCCTTTATGAGGTGAAAGATCGACAAGCATTTCGTAATTGGCTTATCGAAAAATCATGATAAAGAATCGGAATGCTGGCTCTTTTTAAAACGAGGAGTTCTGAAGGATAAAACTACATTTTGGTATTTAGATGCCGTTGAAGAAGCTCTTTGTTTTGGTTGGATAGATAGCGTTCATAAAAATGTGCCGGGAATCGGTCTTGTGCAAAGATTATCACCACGAAAAAAGAACAGTACTTGGTCTGAGTTAAATAAGGAGCGTTGTCGACGATTGGAAAAACTGGGGCTGATGACTTCTGCCGGACGTGCAGTGTTACCTGCTGAAAATAGTTTTACTATTGATCCTGATGTTTTGAACGCCTTGCAGAAGAATCCACAAATATGGGAAAATTTTCAAAAATTTCCGCCGTTGTACCAACGAATAAGAATAGATACTGTCCAGAGAGAAAAAAAGAAAAAAGCAATCTACGAGCGTATGCTAAAAAGATTACTGGAAAATGCAGAAAAAAATGTGATGTTCGGAGAATGGAACGATCAAGGCAGATTGCTGGATTATTGACTTACTTAATCTCAATTCTGAAATATTTTTCTAAATTCACTTCATTTGATGTGATTTTAAAATTCGCCTGCCATATTTCAACGCCTTTTTCGATATTTTCATCTACAATGCGTTTCACTTCCTCATATTTCGTGCTTTTTTCAATAACTTCAAAGCCAGGATTATCGTAAATAAAACACAACAACATAATCGCACGCTGATTTTTACTCAAAGAATTTCCGAGTTCCGATATGTGCCGGGTCATGCGATCGGTTGCTGAAAACGGAGTACTTTTTTTGATTTTTACGTGCTTCGGAATTTCAATTTGAAGATATTGTAGTGGCATTTTTACTTCTAGGAAGATATCTCCAACAAGAAAATCTAATTTCGAGTTACCCAAAATTTGTTCTCTTCGAACTATATCTGAGCCAATCATTTCAGAAAATCCGCCATTGCATAAGAAATGCTCTACATATCGATTCACCGCATTTTGATTTATACCAATCCACTTTTTTTCTATATCTTCAGGCTTATTTAGTGATACAGCCTCAACTGTAAACGCAGTTTTTCTCGTTTTATCCGCTAACGACATTAAACAAGGTCGTCCAGCCAAATCAATATTTCCGATTCTTCCGGTTGAAGGACAATGACAATGGTAAGATTCTCCATTGTAATTTACTTGTATAGTAAACTGACTTTTTCGTCTTTCAATAATTCCTTCAACAAGAGGATTTTTAAAAACAAACGATGTTGTCATTTCATTCTTTGATTACTTTCTTATAAATGTTTTATCCTGTTCAGTAACTCCTTGTTCATCCGCGACATAGCGCTCGACCCGCATATGTAAGTTATATTTGTTGCGCAGCTCTGTAATTTTTTTCATCATCGGTGTCTTGTGGTGTTCATTTATAGCCTCCTGGTTTTCCCAGCTATCTATCAAAAGTACCGTTTCTTCATCATTTAACGGATAAAAATATTCGTATCTCAAATTGCCTTTTTCTGCTCTGATAGCTACTGCTGTGCCACTTTTTTCCATTTCTTCAGCAAACTTACGGGCATTACCGTTCTCACCGGTATAGTATATATTCACAGTTATACTCATATCTTTTGCTTCCACAACATTGATACTCAGTGCTAGAGCTAGCAGAATAACAAATTTTCTCATCTAGTACCATCCTTCAAAATATCCTCGAAAAGGCTCCTTAATCTGGAGCCTAGCAAGAAAACGCAGTTATATCAATCTTCTACAGTCCATTGTGTAAAACGTTCTTTCTGTTCTTCATAAGGCATTATAAATACTCTTTTTTCTTTATTTAGTGCATTAAGTTGCGCCATTTCTGCATCCGTCAACGAGAAATCGAAGATATTTATGTTCTCTTTTATATGTTCAGGATTGGAAGATCCCGGAATAGCGATAAATCCTCTCTGAATATGCCAACGCAGAATTATCTGAGCAGCAGATTTTCCATGAGCTTTTGCAATTGTATTTATAATCGGGTCACGCAAAATTTCCCCTTTACTCTCTCGTCCTCCAAGAGGAAACCAACACTCGACCTTTATGTTATGTTTCTTCGCCATTTCGTGCCAATAATCCCTCTGTGCATAAGGATGACATTCAATTTGAAAAATCTGAGGTTTAATGTTTACTTTTTCAACCAGTGAATTGAAAACTTCATCATTTACATCAAAATCTGAAATTCCAATTGCTCGAATCTTTCCGTTTTTAAGCGCTTGCTCCATTTCTTTCCAAGCGCCTAAATAATCTCCAACGGGTTGGTGTAAATACACAAGGTCAAGGTAATCTACCCCTAGGCGAGCCAACATTTTATCGATTGCTTTCAGTGTTTTTCCTTTTCCGTATTCATTAGGCCATAATTTGCTTGTTAACCAAATCTGATCGCGAGGAATTCCGCTGTCTTTTATCGCTTTTCCGACACTACGTTCATTTTGATAGGCATGAGCTGTATCAATGTGTCGATAGCCGGATTTCAGTGCCGTAAGAACAGACTCATAGGCTTCGTTTCCTTCAGCAAGATGGTATGTTCCCAAACCTAGTTGCGGAATTTTTGTTCCGTTGCTTAAAACAATTATAGGTACTGATTTTTCTGTTGTCATTTTTACCTCCATTTTATCTATATGATTTATAGAATTACAATCGCTTAAAAATAATAGCGACGCCACTACTGCTGTTATTAAATTTCTCATAATTTAATCCTCCATTTCTTTTTTTATTTTTTTAATCCATGAAATTGTCTCATTATAATCGACTTTTCCGTTTCCCGGAGAATTGCAGTATATATCGACATTTTCTCCGAAATTTGCACCTTTGCACGCGGTTTTCATATCGCTGATACAAGTTCCAGGACCACCGCCGTGAGTTATGAAAAAGCGAACTTCTTTATCTGAAAAATTTTGTTTTTCTAAAAACGACAGCATGATTTTCAGTGCTTTGTACCACCAAACTGGTGTTCCTATCAAAATCCAATCATAATCTTGAACATTTGCATCGAGCACTTTAAATCCAGGTCTGCAACTATCATCGTTAGCTTCGTTCAGCGCCAAATCTCGCAATTCATCTCCGTATTCCGGATACTCTTTCATTGGCTCGATACGATATAAATCAACTTGATAATTCGCATCCGCAAGTTCTTTTCGCACTTTTTCCGCAATTAACTTTGTATTGCCCGTGTGCGAAAAATACACTATCAAAACCTTTTTCTGTGCTACTTCTTTGTTCGTTGCTTCAACTGAATTAAATAACCCCGCAACCAAGGAAAACAATCCGACCAAAAACGCTGATAATCTCTTCAAAACAATCATAAAAATCTCCTCTTTACTCTTAAATTAATCATGTGCAATTTTTATTTCAATTTATCGTATTCCTCATCAGTAACCGGCTCAAGCCATTCGTTCGTCGCACCTTCAGCCGGAATCGCCAAAGCGATATGCACAAACCAACTGTCTTTTGCTGCGCCGTGCCAGTGCTTAAGTTCAGGAGCGATGTAAACGACATCTCCCGGATGAAGCTCTCGAGCGGGCTTTCCCCATTCCTGATACCAGCCACGTCCTTCAGTCACGAGCAAAATCTGACCACCTTTGTGATGAATATGCCAATTGTTACGGCATCTCGGCTCGAAGGTTACGTTTGCGATATTCACGCCTTCTGTATTCAGACTTTTCAAATAACTCTGTCCGATAAAATACGTGGCATAGGCATCATTCTTTTGACCAAGTCCGAATAACGGATTTTTCAGGATCGTCGCAATCTTTAAAATTTCATCGATTTGTACTTGTCTCAAACCGGCGTTCTTCCCGATTTTTATGTGCGCATCGCGCTGAGGTTCAACTCCTTTTATAGAAGCCAATGCTGCAATCGTTGCAATTTCTCTTTCCAGTTCTGTCACAACTCCGCGCGCAAAAATATCTGCAAACAAATGCTCCTTTAAGTAATCGTCAATTACCGGAACAAATTTCGCATATGCCCCTGTTTCTCGTGAGCCAACCAATTTTGCTCGAATATCTTCACCATATTTGTTTTTGTCAGTATCGGACGAAAGAACTTTTCCTTCTTCTCCGATTTCATCCTCTATACCGGCATTTTTCCGTTCATTGACCACATCAAGAAATGCTGCAATTCCATTCAAACTTCGAGGGAATCCGCAGTATGCGTACATTTGCACCAGTATTTCTTTTATTTCATTTATTTTCAAAGTCTTTCTGTTTAAAGCATTGGACAAAACATTTTTAAGCTCGTTCAAATTACCGTTAGCGGTATTTGACGCGATTAAGACTATGTCCTGCTGCCGTTCTGATAACGTTTGATCTTTCATACTTTCAGCTCCAAAACTCAAAAAAGGATAAAACATAAAAACAAACAATAATTTTTTCAAATTCATGTTATCCTCCGACATTGTATTTTTCTAATACTTAACAGATTACTGAAAATTTCTTAAAAAACGTTTAATTTCGTTAACTTAATTTTTACTCTTTTGGGATTATTATGGTTTATTAATTTTCAGGAGAACTTAAACATGAGCAGAATTTTAGCTTTAGTAATGTCAATTTTTGTTTTGTGTTTTAATTTCACAGATGCACGCACAACAGGAGAAAATATGGAAAAAATAAAATCAAAGGGATACGCGATGTTCAGCAAAGATGGTCC
>CAMNGH010000045.1 GCA_946538065.1 uncultured Holosporaceae bacterium | reverse complement strand
TATAAACTATTCCACTGGAATAACGATAATCGTTTTTCAATCTTCCGCAAACTGCCCTCATCCAAGCCATGTGGACAGATGAAGTAAGAATACCGAATTGATAGAAAGTCGCTCCATGCATAAGAATACCTGCATTAGTACTTATTACATCTTTGCTCATAAAAGCCATTGGAATATATGTTCTATTTTCCGAAGATGTTTCTGGAATAAGTAAATAATCAACTTTGGGCTGTCTTAAATCTAAAAATCTGGCTGGTTGATATGCCAATCTTCTGATGTTTTCACTCTTTTTACTCAGGCGTAGTTCTTGTACTTTTTTGATTCTTTCCATAACCAAAGAGCAATTACTCAATTCAGAAGGCAACGCGTCTGGCAACCATAAGCAATATCTTTTTTTGTTATTTAAAAATTCTTTTGCACCGACAAGTCGTCTAACGTATTTTTTAGCTTGAGGCGCCCGCTGAATAAAATCCTCATATTCATCTTCTTCTATAATTAGGTTGCCACCATCATTTGGCTTGCTACCTAAGTGCATCTCAGGAAGTCCTGAACAAATAGGCTTTTTCCGCTGCTCAATAAAAACATTCGGCGCAGCTTTCAGATAAAAATTGATATTATCAACCAGTTTCGTATCTTTTTCAGAGAATAATTTTCTGCGATTTTTATTTGGTTCGCAGCTAAAACCTATAATTACACAACAAACATGTGCTTTCGAACTGGATTTACTGTCCCAATAAAAAGTTTGATGGGCAAAATCGATATGAATATTAAACCTGTCATAGATTGGCTTCCAAACCGAAACGACTTGCTCTCCCTGAGTGATAGAGTTTGTTGAAACAAACGCCGCTTTAATACCTGTTCCTTGCATAAACTGAGCTGCTTTGAAATACCAGCACGCGACATAATCATTTTTCTTTGAATGTTTGTAGGGCTTTCCGTTTATATCCAAATAAACTAAAGCAAGATCCTCTCTTTGTGCATCCGTTGTGAATACATATCCTCCATACGGCGGGTTACCCATGATACAAAAAAGATCATTTTTCGGAATAACCGTTTCCCAATCGATACGCAACGCGTTTGCTTCAACGATATTGGCGTTTGTTTTCAGTGGCAGAAAATCTAAGTCCACAGGTACAATATCTTCAGTTTCTTTCAGCATTTGCGATTCTGAAATCCACAAAGCGGCTCTTGCGACAGATACTGCGAAGTCATTTATTTCTATCCCGTAAAATTGCTTAATCGAAACCTTTATGGGATTTACAATATTTCCCAAAAACCCTTGTGAATAAACTTCTCGCAATATTTTGTTTTCTAATCTTCTCAAGGATATATAAGTTTCTGTTAAAAAATTTCCGCTGCCACACGAAGGATCTAAAAATCGCAGTTGCGAAATCTTATCTTGAAATTTTAATAACAACTTTTTCCTTCGACTATCCCCTTTCGGAAGCTGATTTATTTCTTCAAACTCTGCCTTCAAATCGTCCAGAAAAAGAGGATCAATTACTTTATGAATATTTTCTCTTGAGGTGTAATGTACCCCCACAGAACGTCTGGTTTCAGGGTTTATTGTACTTTCAAATAGAGCCCCGAAAATTGTCGGACTGATTTTCGACCAATCGAAGTTATGGCTGGCTTTTGTAAGCAAAATGTCTCTGATTTCTTCCGTAAAATTCGGAATCTCAATGTTTTCATCTGCGAATAATCCGCCATTTACGTATGGAAAATCTCGTAGTTGCTCCCCTATATACGGATCTCTTTTATCAGGCGATGTGTTTAGAACTTCGAATAAATCCATCAATGCATTGCGTAAATATGGTGCCTGAAAATCTTTTAGGTAATTGAGAAATTGATCCTTTTCAAAAATACCGGCATCTTCAGCATAAAGACAAAACACTATTCTTACGCATAAAATATTTAGACTTTTCAATGAGTTAGGATTGGTGCTATCTTTGTACTGTTTCAGTAAGGCATCATATAAAATTCCGACGATTTCACCTGCTTTTACAGAAACTTTTTCTTCTTTCGTTATGTGGTTATTGTTGTTCTGAACCAAAAACAAAAGCCGAGTGTAATCTTTTTCCAAATTTTCCAGCAAAACTTGCTGTGGAGGTTCGCTTGGAGCATCCATATCATATATCAAAAATTCCCGAAAATTGCACAGAACTATCCATCGTGGATGTTCTGAATGAGGAAGATCATCTGCGTATTGTTTCGCTTGTTCGAACGTTTCTGTTAAATCTTTTTCAAAACTTTTCTGCTCAATTAGGACATTTGTTTTCTTAATATATGCATCTATATACTTCGTGTTTTTTCCGATTTTTACTGGTTTTTCGAATTCTATAATTTGTTCGGGATATTCAACTCCGAAAACAACGCGCAAAAGCATTAGCCAAAATTTCTGGCTTTCTCCTTTTTCATATCCCTTATTCTTCCAACCTTCGATAAATTCCCTTATCTTAGGCGGGCTTGTCGCCTTCTTCATTGTTTTTTCCTCTTTTATCAATGATAGAGAGCTTTGTTTAAAAAAAGATTGATAGTTCGCAAAAAACTCTTCAGTTTTTGTGGTTCATAAATGTTTTAAAAGTAAACGGAATGTTTACGGATTATTAAAAGATATATGAAATAACTAAAATGCATTTTTTCTTCTATAACTCAAAAAATGTGCTAATATGAGTTATAGAAAATGGAGCTATAACTCATGAAGTGGATTTGGCAACAGAAAGATTGGCCACATTTTTCTTATAAAAGTATTTCTGAGTTAGATGAAAAATTTATTCAGAATGCGGGGATTTTGACTGGACTTCAGGAAAGCTTGGATAATTCAGTTTTAACTAACATAAAGATAGAGCAACTCAGCGAGGAGGCCTTTCGCACATCAGAGATAGAAGGGGAGTTGCTCAATCGCAACAGCGTAAAATTATCGATTAGAAAAAACATTCAAAAGCAAGAAATCGATTGGAATTTAAAGGAAAATAATATCGCTGCTGTCATTGTCGATGCACAAAATTCCGTTGAAGAGCTACTTTCTCAAGATTTATTGTTCCGCTGGTATAAAATGCTGATGAAAAATCGGCATGATTTACTGAATACGGAAGGATTTCGAACTCATCAAGACGCAATGCAAATTATTTCCACATCGACGGGAAAAGTATATTACGAAGCTCCTCCATCTAAGCAAGTTCCCGAAGAAATGAAAATTTTTATAGATTGGTTTAATTCTTCCAAAAGTTTATCGCCACTTATAAGAGCAGGAATTGCACATTTGTATTTCGTTATGATTCACCCGTTCGAAGATGGAAACGGCAGAATTTCCAGATTGCTTGCAGAAAAAGCTTTAGCGCAATATTTAAGGTGTCCGCTTACAATTTCGATATCTGCAGCAATTCAAAAAAACAGGAAGAAATACTATGATGCACTTGAGCAAGCGAACAAATCGCTTGAAATTAGTGAATGGTTGCAATATTTTTCAGAAACAGTTATAGAGGCGCAGGAAAATTTAAAAGCAATTGTTAAGTTTATCGTTAAGAAAACTGGCTTTTACAATAAATTCGGCAACTTTTTGAATGAGCGCCAAAAGAAAGCAGTTGCAACTATCTTTAAATACGGCTCTTTTGAGTTTGTTGGTGGTATGAGTGCAGAAAAATATGTTGCGATAACAGGAACGTCAAGAGCAACTGCGACCAGAGATTTAAATGATTTGGTTGAGAAGGGGATCATGGCTAAAAATGGAAAGCAACGCTACACGAGATACCAATTGAACCGAGATTTCTAGTATTCCTGAAAAAGTACATCTACCTCAGTGAAAGTTTTTCTTCTATAACTCAAAAAATGCGCTAATATGAGTTATAGAAAATGGAGCTATAACTCATGAAGTGGATTTGGCAACAGAAAGATTGGTTACTGATACCAAATATAAAAAACCACGTCCCGAAGTTTTCCGAAACGTGGTTACAGCAGAATGCTACCAAAATACTAGACAGTTCACTCTGCTATTTCAACTCTAGGACACTGCTCCTTTACTTTTTCAGCGTTTGCGCGTTCTACATCAGTTGATGCATGAAGCTTCACAGGATAGGTTCCCTTATCCAAAGCGCGCCCCAATATCTCCAAAATTATTATATTTATTTTACTATTATATAAACGCAAATCTAAACAAGGGATTTTTTCGCTATTTTTACGAATAAACTTGGCGACATAAGAAATCTTTCTTATCATCTCGTCATTGCCGACAGATTCATTATTAAGTACTACAACTATAGGTCCAGATGATTCTACTAACTCTTGCTTGCTCCAATCCTCTGAAACTTCTTTATCGGTAATGTGAAGTGTTTCTTGGGAAGATTTTTTGATGTGTCAGCAATCCATGCCCCTTCTGAATTTCCCCAAATGAGTTTGGTGTGTCTATTTGGATTTAATGTTATGGTGTTTTCTTGAGGTGGTGTAGAAAAATCTACGTATTCGCCACCATACCATTCTGACGCTGACGGAGTTTCAGTAGATTTCGACTCCATAGACGAAGAATTTTCTGTTTTCTCAGCAGTTCTTCCCACTGTTTTATCAGATATTTTGTATCTATCAGGATCACGAATCTCTGGTTGCCATGTTCCTTCAGCGGTTTCTCCCGCTATTACTGTTGCAATTATTGTAACTAACAAGTGTTTATTTAATATCTTCATATCTTGCTCCTTTTATTTATATTTCCCATTTATAACAAATGAAGCTTAATAAAAAGTTAATCTGTTCAAAAAAGTAAAACGTTTATCTATTCCTTTATACAACCTGCCTCACCAATAGTTCATGAGCTCGTTTTGAGATTTATGATATGTATCGCGCGAGTTCGCACAGTACTATTATCACGCCACACACAAAACAGATGTCATACGCCCGCTCGAAGTGGCCGTTGATTCTCAATAAATAATACGGCACGAATATCACAAACACCGTTGCAATCATGCCACCAAACGAAAGCACATTAATAAAAGCGTTCGGTATAATTATCCCCACTAAAATCGGCACAAAACAGACAATCATTGAGGAAATCTTATGACTGTATCGTCCTTCGTGCATCATCTCCTGCAGAGACTTTCGCAATCCCAATCCGCATCCGATGGCAGACGTCGCTATTGCGAACATGCTCAGCACTTTGAGGGTAATCTTCATAAATACGCTGTCAGATGAAGCACACAAAAATTGAATTAGTTCTCCGACTGACACTTGGTGATTTTGTAATCTCTCGAAAAACAGCACGTCTCTTGTGGCAATATTTTCGAACACACAGTAAATCCACACGACGTAAACTATCGCCGGAATGATTATGCCGATGATAAACGCTCTGCTGATTTGTTTCCTGTTGCCGTCCAGAAGTTTATATATGTGCGGGCATATGTTTTGAACTCCGAACGACGTAAAACCTATCGGCAAAAACGCAATGACCTCTGATAGTGACACATGAGCTCCACAAAATTCTAAAACTGTCGTTCCCGAGTTCGCGTGAATTTTCACTACCGAAACACATATTATGAGTAGCAGCACCGCCACCAGTGTGGAATTGATATTCTGAAATCTCCTAAAATTCAAAGACATGAACAACAGAATTCCGCAAAAGACAATCCAGAAATCATGATTGACACCGAAAAATACGCCCAACGATTCCGCCAGCGCAGAAATATACACCATCAACAGCGCAAACGACAGCGTACAGAAACTCAACACCGCCGCAACTCTCGGAATGCATGTGCGCTCGCTCAGCTTAATGATAGACGCGGCTTCCTTATTTCTTTCGTTCAGCTCAATTGTCATCATCGACGACTGATAAGCGACAAACACCATCAGAGCGATTATCAGAACAGATAAATATATACCCAAATTTACGGTAACCAACGGCAGCGCAATTAGCCCCGCTCCTATCGCAGTTCCAGATATTAAAAAAACAGCATGTAATAATTTTATGTTTTTCATAATAATTCCTTCGTTTTATAAAAAAGTAAAAGACGCGCGAATAACGCGAAAATTACAAAAATCAATAAGTTAAAAGATAAAAAAAGAGTGTTTGGCGATTAACGCCACCAGATATTGAAAAAACGAAGAGCGGAAGAAAAACAAATATTCATACCGACTTTCTATCTAAACACGTTCTCCTTATACCACGAAAAATAAATTTTGCAAAATTTTTGAGAATAAGAGATGAAAATTCAAGGAAGACTTGCTCTTAATGGAGGGAGACTTTCATTGAACAATCCTCTTTTTGGAGTAAATATTGCAACAGAATGAAAGTACGCATAAGCGTTTCCTGAAATCATCTCTGGTGGCGTTAGTAAATATAAATCAAACAATTGTTTGGCAGAGGAAGGAGGAGTTCCATCTGGATATACCATTCCCTCAGAGCTTCCTACTCCTTCTGTTGTTCCGTATTTTCCTTCTCTGTAGATGCAGGCTTCAACGATGATTTTTACTTCGCCCTCAGAGATTTTTAACGTCGGATAAATTTGGGAAGGGGAGACCTTAGTTCCTTTTTTCACGGTACTTGTTTCATTACTCCAGCTAGTTGTAGAGTACGCCCATCGAGTATTATCAGCTAACCAACGAGGTTGATAATAACATTTCCAAATTACGGAGGCTTTTCCTTCGCTTTCGCCTTTTATATAGTAAATTCTTATACTGGGAATGTGTGAGTACAAATGTTTAGCATTTCCCATATTATACTGACTTTTCCCGGGGTAAATAGAATAGCTTGCAAAACGGCCTACGTCAGCAAGGTCTTCTCGCGTGATTATTTTATTTAAACGTCCTTGCGAAACGTTTTGAATCATAGATACGACTTCATGCGCTACTAAATTGGTTCTGTCTTGCAGTCTCGCCATTTTGAAAATGTCATGTAAACCAAAAAGTAACAGGATAAATATGGGCATACAGACGGCGAACTCTATGAGAATTGCGCCTCGAATATTGCGTAAAAATTTTTGCAGAAACCGAAGTATTTTCGAGGCTTTAGAAAAGCTTGAAAATACAAGGTGAGACATTGTCACAACTCCTTAAATACCTTATACAGTAACTTGTTTCTACCCACTTGTGTCAAGTTGTTATCGAAAATATTTTGAAATTTTTATGAAATTCTGTGAGACGGCTGGGGCTTAAATCGATGCAATTTGCACTTGTCTCGAAAGTATATCAAAATGTAACTGATGTATTTAACGGAGGAGAAAAAATTTAAAATATTAAAAATGTAAATAAAATATAAAGTGTTTTTATGTATATTTACGAGTATACTTATTATGTAAATACGGGAGGAACAAATGAAGTTTTCTTTTACAGGACGTCATATGGACATTGGAGAGGCTCTTACTAACAGAGCGAAAGACGCTTGCATTGCTTTAGCCGATAAATACGGCACGGAATTTTTGGATATGAACATAGTCATGAAAAAAGACGGATATCGCTTCTCATGTGATATTTCTTGCAAAACCAAGACTGGAAATGCTTATCATATAAGCAACGATGCTGATGATCCGAATGTTTGCTTCGATGTGACTCTGCAGAAAGTTGAGCAGCAAATGCAGAAAAAAAGAAAGGGATGCCGTTGTTGTGGGAAAATGAACTTTCCTGAAATAAATGAAATGGATAATTCTTTCGTAGAAGACGCTCCTATGATTGTTGCGGAGATTTTGGATGATTTACCTTTATTGAGCGTCAGTGAAGCTGCAAAACATCTGAATGAAAAAACAAAAGTATTTATCTTTGAAAATATTTCAAATAACGCGGTGAACGTTGTGTACACACGTGCTGACGGAAATATCGGCTGGATAGATTACAAAATAAAGAGGTAATTCTCTCAAATTTTAAACGCGAGAAAGCCATCAGTTTTGCTGATGGCTTTTTTATACGAAAAAAGCAGCCATAACGACTGCTTTTTAACTTCATTACTGAATAGGTAATTATTTCTTATTTACAATTGATTTTGCTTCTTCAATAGATTCCTTGAAGCGCTTTGTTACAGCTGCGGTCAAATCATTGTTTGTTGCCGTAATCATATCAGAAATTTGTTTGCTGTTTCCGATAGCTTTTACAATTGTGTCGCGAGTTACTTCAGAAAATTTTGCCATAGCTTCTGATGGTTTCGTGCTTTTTTCCATGATGCTACCCATATCAGCCATCATTTGCTTAATGAACGCCGATTGCAACTTGGTTATGCCGTTGCAGACTTCAAGAGACATCTTATTAATGAGTCCCAAAATTTCCAAGTTCTTCTTATATGAATCCATAATTGCATTCATATCGATATTTGGCATTTTGAAATTTGAAAACATATCTGTTTTCTCATTAGCATTTGGATTATTTACGGTTGCCATAATTTTTTTCTCCTTAATTAAAAACCTATCATTTTGTCAATATACACCAATTATTTAAAAAAATCAAGT
>CAMNGH010000044.1 GCA_946538065.1 uncultured Holosporaceae bacterium | reverse complement strand
TTTTCCTGATAAGCAGATCCGGTCCACGATAGTAAATATTCATTACCCAGCACGTCTTTTGCGACCTCTTCTAACGCCACAATCGCCTCTCCGGAAGTGTATCCGGCAGCAGGAGTTGCCATAACCTTTGCTGCTGGGAACACGTTAAACCTCTCGACTGTTACAGGACCGACAATTTGCTCAAATCTCACAAAAGCAGACAACGGAATCATTGTGCCTGCATGAGATTTTACGTAAATCTCGTTTATTCGGTCCGGATACGCGCGATATTCTCCCTTGGCCTGTAACATCACCTTAAATCCGCGACCATTTTTGGAAAAATCATTAACGTAATATGTATTAAACGTTGCAGCCATTGTGTTGTAAATTTCATCTATCGAAACATCAAATGCCAATGCTTTCAAATTATCGACAATCATACGGAATTGCGGAGTACTGCCATTAAATGTTGTGCTGACACTTGCGAACTCAGGACGTTTTGATGCCGCAGCGACCAACGCATTTATTTTTTCTTCAAGAGCTTTACTGTCGACTTCTCCTGTCTGCTGGACGTATCCTTCAATACCACCTGTGGTACTCATACCGACAATCGGAGGAGGACAAAACGCAAGAACCATACCGTCCGTAACTCCCATACCTGCGCTAATGGCTTTTCGTGCTAACGCCTGCGACGACTGATTTGCTTTCGTACGCTCATTCCAATCTTTTAAGATGTAGAATCCTGCGCCCGCATTTGTCGCTACCGTACCGCTCAACATGTTGTATCCGGCAACGTATGTACCGTCTTTTACGCTCTCATCTTTTGAAATAATCGAATCCACCGTCTCCATAACTTTCTGCGATCTTTCCAGAGATGCGGCAGGATCCATAATTGAGCTTACGATAAACACACCTTGATCTTCTTCCGGCAACAAACTGCCCGGAGTGATTTTGTACATCAAAACAGCGATTCCGATAATACCGCAAATAGAAACGGCCGCTATTTTTATGTGCTTCAAAAAGAAACTGACCGCGCACACGTACTGTTCTGTTAATTTACCAAAGTATTCATCAAATTTTTCGAAGAATTTTTTACCTTCCAACTTAGCTGACGCTGGATTTTTTAAGAAGAATGCACACAAAGCAGGAGTCAATGTCAACGCACAAACTCCCGAAATAATCACTGAAACTGCAATCGTAATAGCGAATTGCTTATACATAACACCGGCAAGTCCGCCCATAAATGAAACAGGAACAAACACGGCGCACAACACAAGCACAATTGCCACAAGCGCACCCGTCACTTCCGACATCGCCTTAATAGTTGCCTCTCGAGCCGGAAGATTTTCCGTTCGCATAATACGCTCAACGTTTTCGATAACGACAATAGCATCGTCAACGACTATTCCTATCGCAAGAACCAGTCCGAAAAGTGTCAATGTGTTAATAGAGAAACCGAACAGTGCCATACCCGCAAATGCACCGATAATAGAAACAGGTACAGCCAAACACGGAATAATCGTCGCGCGGAAATTCTTCAAGAACACCAAAATGACCAAGAACACCAATCCTATCGCCTCGACCAATGTCTTAATGACCTCGTGTATCGATTTCTCAACGAAACCACTCGTATCAAACACGATTTTGTGTTCAATCCCATCAGGATAGGCTTTTCGTAATTCCTCCATTTTTTCTGTAACGATTTCAGCGGTTGCTAAAGCATTCGCGCCAGGCGCCAGAGAAATCATTAACGGTACCGCATCATAGCCACCCGTTTTGGCAACAACATCGTAAGTTTGCGCTCCCAACTGAACATCAGCGACATCTTTCAGACGCAAGGTTGTTCCGTCACTGTTAGCGCGCAAAATAATATCTTCGAACTCTTTTTCCGTACTGTATCTTCCTTGAGCTGTAATGACGTAACTTCTGTCGACCTTCACATTAAGCGGTTGTTTTCCAATTGCTCCCGCAGCACGTTGAGAGTTTTGTGAACGAATAGCATCTGCGACATCAGAAGTACTCAAATTTAATTTGGCCAACTTATCAGGTTTCAACCAGATGCGCATCGAGTAATCGTTTCCCGTCATAACGCCGACATCGCCGACACCGTCCAACCTTTTCAATTCGTCGACTATATGCAACAACGCATAGTTTCCCAAGTACGTTGCATCGTATCTTGCGTCTTTCGAATAAAGCGACAGAACTTGCAAGATTGCCGGTGATCTCTTCAAAACTTTAACACCGTATCTTCTGACTTCCTCAGGAAGAGATGTTGTCACCATTTGCACACGGTTATTGACGTTTATCATTGCCTGATCAGGATCCGTCCCGACTTTGAAAAACACCTGTGTCGTTGATGAACCGTTGTTACTGGACGCAACCGAACTCATGTAAATCATATCGTCGACACCGTTGATTTTTTGCTCCAACGGCGCGACCACGGTTTCGGAAATTACCTCGGCGCTCGCTCCCGGATAACTGGCTTCAACAACCACCGTCGGCGGAGTTAATTCAGGATACTGTGCGACTGGCAAATTATAAATCGACATAATACCGGCAAGTACCACTATCAGTGATACAACGCTTGCGAAAATCGGTCTGTCAATGAAAAAACGAGAAAACATCGCAGCTCTCCTTATTTTTTCAACACGACGTTAACGGGTACACCGGGACGGGCTTTCACAATTCCCTCGGAAATAACAATTTCGCCTTCTTTCAATCCCGAATGCACAATGACTTCATCGCCGACCAACTCAACCTTTACAGGGCGAACTTCTACCGTTTTATCCTTCTTCACGACATACACAACAGAGCCTGATGGTGTTGTTAATAACGACGCCGACGGAATCACCAACGCATTCGCGTACTCTGCGCCAATAACCTTTACTCTCACAAACTGCCCAGGCAACAGTATTTTCTGATTTTCATCACACGGTATTTCTGCTTTCACGGACACACTCGAGGTCAGCGCATCTTCTGAGCTATCCACGAATATGATTTTTCCTTGTTCAGGATAAACACTACCGTCCGACATAATTACTTCAACTTTAAAATCTTCGGGATTCATAAATTCCACTGTGCCTGATCGATGCCCCTTAACCAAGCTACTCCAGACCGAGCCTGATACGGAAAAATTCGCATGTAATGGACAAATCTGTACCATTGTTGTAAGTAAACTGGACTCACCTGTAACCGAAACAAGATTTCCGACCGATTGAGCTTCTTTTCGGACCACACCTGAAATCGGAGCTTTTACCGACGTATATCCGAGATTGATTTCCGCTTCGTGCAATGAGCCTTCCGCTACTTTTACATTCGCCGTAGCTCTCTCAAACGCCGACAGTGCATCGTCATGTTCTTTTTGACTGACTGCTCCGTCTTTGTAGAGCTTCCTCATACGATTATAATCACGTGTTGTCCTGCGCAACTCTGACTGTGCTTGCGCTAAATTCCCCTCGGCTCTTGTTAGTGCAGCTTTGTAAGGTTCCGGATCAATCTCAAACAACGGAGTGCCCTGTTCTACGTATTGCCCTTCCTGGTATGTTCTGGATTTCAGAATACCGCTCACCTGAGCACGCACTTGAACTTCTAATGAACCTGAAATTTTAGCCGGTACTTCCAAATTAAACGGAACATTTTTCTTAACAACTTGAGCTCCTCCGACTAATTGAAGAGGCATTTGTTGTTGTTTTTTGTCTTTACACCCACACAGCACCAACAAGGTTGAAAAAGCTGCTATCTGCAACACACGAAAAATACGCACTCTTGCCTCCGTAAAACACGCAAAAACAAACCGTTAAATTATCGTATATTTTTACAGATAGAGTCAATAAATTTTTGGTTAACGAAAATGACAAAAGCGCCCTGTTTATTATAAGAACAGAGCGCTGTTTAATTACAACAGCTAATCAGAACTAGTAATTTTGTTGCAAGCAACAATTAGCGCATGCACATTGAAATATAAGTATAAATTTAGCTTTTTTGCAGATAGTGCAACTTCTTTATTTCCATGCGCGCCTGACACAGACTATCGAGAATTACACCACATGTGAGACTTAAAAACGAAATCATCATTAATCCCGTCGACAGAACAGCTGTCGGCAATCGAGGAACAAGACCTGTTTCCATGTATGTCATGATAACGGGAATGGAAATTCCGACCGATAGAAGGAATAGCATCAACGAGATAATTCCGAAGAAAAACATCGGACGAGTTTCTTTCAGTAATCTAATAATACTAAACAAAATTTTAAAACCATCCTTGAATGTACTTAATTTACTAAATGAATTTTTCGGACGTTCTTTGTATAAAGACTGGATTTCTGCGCAAGGGATAGAAAGCGTTAGCGCATGTATCGATAGTTCTGCTTCTATATCAAATCCATCAGTCATAACAGGAAATGTTTTTACAAATCTTTTTGTAAATGCACGATAGCCGGAAAATACATCTGTGAATGAGCTTTTAAACAAGATTTTTAAAATAAAATTAAACAGCCAATTGCCGAATTTGTGTCCTTCGCGATAGGCTTCTTCCGACGTTTCTCGTCTTGCCGCGACCACCATATCCGCAGGTGCTGATGATAACAGTTCTATCATTTTCGGAGCGTCGGCTGCGTTGTATGTGGAATCGCCGTCGACTAAAACATAAACGTCAGCGTCGACATCTGAAAACATTTGCCGTACAACATTGCCTTTTCCTCGTTTCCTTGCTTTGCAAACTATTGCTCCTGCAGCTTTTGCTACATCGGATGTATCATCATCTGAACAGTTGTCATAGACATATATGTCAGCGTCAGGCAGATGTTTCTTGAAATCTGCAACAACCTTTGCAACAGTCAAAGATTCGTTATAACAAGGAATAAGAACAGCTGTTTTCATTTTCGTGCCTCCTAATAATAGAGTACACAACAAAAACAGTTAATAAATTGATAATATTATGCGATAACATCATCATTTTGTCGTTTGAATATTTTGTATAAAATATCGTTTGGCGCAGCTTTTTGTGCTATTTCATCGGCGATTTGCACGAGTTCATAATTATCAGAAAAATCACTGAATCGAAGAGTATCAAAACCGCTTTGTTCTTTTCCGAGAATATCTCCTGCACCGCGTAGTTTTAAATCTTCCTCACTTAACAAAAATCCGTCTGTTGTTTCTCGCATTAAACTCAAGCGTTGCTTACCGACCACTGATACGGGAAAATGATACAGCAAAACGCAATACGACGGCTTATCGCCTCGACCTATTCTTCCTCGCAATTGATGTAATTGTGCCAATCCGAAACGTTCAGCGTGTTCGATTACCATAACATTCGCGTTGGGAATATCGACACCGACTTCTATAACCGTCGTTGATACCAGCAGTTTAAATTCTCCTGCTTTAAAGCGAGCCATAATATCTTCTTTTTCTTTCGGCTTCATTTTCCCGTGCAGAATTTGGACATCATTTTCCGAAAAAGCTTGACGCAAACTGTCGCACCTTGTGTTTACATCTACAAGACTTTCGGATTCCTCTATAACGGGACACACCCAATAAATTTGAGAGTCAACTGTCACTAATTTCGAAATGAGTTCATGCACTTTTGACACACTTATTACCGATGTGCTGATTGGTTTTCTGCCTGACGGCTTTGTTTTTATGGTTGAGACGTCCAAATCTCCGAAACAACCGAGTAACAACGTTCGCGGAATCGGTGTTGCAGACATCGACAGCACATGCGGATACTTACATTTTTTGATGAGAGTTAAACGCTGTTGCACACCGAAACGATGCTGCTCATCGATAACAGCCAATCCGAGATTTTTAAATTCGATATTGTCCTCGATAATCGCGTGCGTACCGAGCAAAATATCTGTTTCGCCGTTTTTCAGTTTTTCAATTTGAAGCTTTCGCAATTTTCTGTTACTGCTCAGCATAATATCGATGTTCAGATTTAAACCTTCGGATAATTTACGTATCGTATCGAAATGTTGACGTGCCAAAATTTCCGTCGGAGCGAGCATTGCAACCTGCGTGTTGTTCTCAATTGCTATCAGCATACTGATAAACGCGACAACGGTTTTTCCCGAACCAACATCTCCTTGCAGTAATCGGTTCATTGGAGTGCCAGCCGCGAAATCTTTTTCGATATCGGAGAGACACGCCAGCTGGTCATCGGTAAGTTGAAACGGTAATTTCAGTCGACTGATTATTTCGTTCGTTTTGTGAAAAATCGGCACCGTATGCGAGGTCAGCAAATTACGCAATTCTTTCAGACGTATTTGATTTGCTAACAGTTCATCTATCGCTATTCTTTTTTTTGCGGCGGACGACTCAATATCATTCAAGTTTTTCGGGAAATGAATTTCCTTTAGCGCTTCCGCAAACGACATCAAATGATATTTTTCTATAAACTCCGCAGGAATCCACTCGGGAATATTCGGCAAAGATTTCAGCAGATATTTTACAACGTAACTTAAAGTTTTATTTGTGAGTTTTGAAACTAACGGATAAACAGCTTCAGTTCCGACGTAATACTTCGCCATTCCCGGGGAGGCGATAATGTCAGGATGAGTTATTTCTATACCATCGGTTTTTCTTTGAGCCGGACCGCTTACCGTTAATACGGCGTCGTAAGGAAAAGTCTTTTTTATGAAGTGCCGATTGTAGTTGAAATAAACAACAGTAATTATTTCTCCGTTTGGTGTTTGTCCGACAATTCTGTACGGACTGTTTTTATAACTCGGAATGACGTGATCCGTTACTTTTATAACGACGGTTAATCGGTCTCGTTCCGAAAAATTTTGAATGTCATCCGTGCGTCGAATAATGGAAGAAGGAAAATGCAAAAGTACGTCGATAACCCTATCGCCACCGCAACATTTTTTTATCAGCTTATGCGAGAAGTCCGATAATTTTACGAATTTTGAAAACGGTTGAAACAGAAAATCATTCATTCGTTTTACTTCTTACGATTAAATAAACACCGAGCAAAAACATTGCGATGCTCATGTATTGATTTAAATTTATTCCGGACATGTACAGCAGTTTGTAACTGAACAACGAATCAGGTTCTCTAAAAAATTCAGCTGTAAATCTAGCGCAACCATAACCGGTACAAAAAATTCCCGACAGTCTGCCCACATATTTGTAGCATTGTTTTTTGAACGCAAGAATCATTATTAAAAACAATAAAACGCCTTCTAAAATTGCTTCGTATATTTGGCTCGGATGGCGTTTAATTCCGTCTTTTAAAATAATCGCCCAAGATATATCGCTTGGTTTCCCCGGCAGTTCACCGTTTATTAAATTTGCGATTCTTCCTAAAAATAATCCGATTGGAACGCTGACGGACCACAAATCTATGAACTTCAAAAAACTGATTTTATGATTACGACAGAAAATTACAGTTGCGACAATTACGCCGAGGAATCCGCCGTAGAACGACATGCCGCCTTTCCAGATTTTGAAAATTTCCGTTAAATGCGATGCGTAAAATCCGAAATCATAAAACAAAACGTGACCGAGTCGTCCGCCTAAAATAATACCTACAATCGCCGTCGATAAAAAATCTTCAATTTGCGATACGGTAATTTCACCGCCGATTTTTGTTGCAAGAGTTTTGGTTATTTGCAACGCAATTAATAACCCGAAAATATACGCCAAAGAATACCAATGTATCGGAAGCCCGAAAACCGAAAAAGCGACACTCGAAAAATTACAAACCATAACACACCACCTACACTTATGTTTTAAAACAAGACTACGTCACTGTTAACAAAAAAATGCATATCTTCCAAATTTATATGCAGAAAACTATCCTTTATGCATATTTTAAGCTATCATTTTAAATATTCATTCGGAATACGGAATATCTTATAATGAACACAATTTTATGCGGACAACTTTTTGATGTATCAAAAATTCAAAACAAACATTTTAGTGCGAGATAAAAGAATCGAAGAAATGGAATCTATCGGCATTTCGGTTGATTACAAAAAATTGAATCGAGAAGATTACGTAAAAGCCTTGAGGAAAAAAGTTGTTGAGGAAGCGCAAGAAGTTGCAGAGGAAGAAAATCGCGAAAAGTTAGTTTATGAATTGGCTGATTTGCGAGAAGTTGTTCAGGCACTAACGGACGCTGTTGGAATTACGGAAACGGAAATATCAGAAGCACAAAACAAGAAGCGAGAAAAAGCTGGAGGATTTGCCGAAAGGCATTTTACAAATTTTGTTGTAATAGAAAATAACAATCCTGCCATAGAATATTATTTGCAACGTCCGAATAAATATCCAAAAATAAAATGACAGATTTTCAATCAACTTTTAAAAATAACATTATTGATATTAATGGTGAAAAAGGTCGAAAGTGGCTTGAATCACTTGACGATATCGTTGGAATTTTAGCGAAAAAATGGAATTTGAGTAATCTCAAAGTTTTTTCGAATCTTACATTCAATT
>CAMNGH010000043.1 GCA_946538065.1 uncultured Holosporaceae bacterium | reverse complement strand
CAAAATCAAGTCAAATAGATTTAATAATCCGTCCAACTTTTTGGGGTCACCTCATGCGGAGCTCCTTTTTTTGTGTGTGAGGCAAGGAACAGTTATGGGTTACGGGTTATGGGTTATTGGTTACGGGTTATGGGGGGCAAGTTTCAAGTTTCAAATTTATGATTTAGGTCGAAAAACTCAAACAAATTTGCATTTTTTACTAAAAAACTTGTACATTTGAAATAATCAATGCAGTATTTCGAGGACACCGACATAGATTGTTCTATGTGCAGTACAATTCTTCCGAGTGGGGACTCGTCGGGTACTACACTCGAAGTGCCCTCCGAGGCACTTCTTCACCGGTCGAAATTACTGTCGCAGTATCCTGCAACTGGCAACTATTTAGGTCAAAAACTATAAATATGCGAGCAAATTTACATTTTTTGTCCAAATTATTTGCACATTTGATTAATTTGTAGTAATTTTGCAGCGGGTTTTAAAAGTAATGGCCATTTCGGAAATGTAGATTACAAATTTATTAGCTATGCAATTTTTTGATAGAAAACGGGAAACAGAATCCCTGCAACAGATTCAAAACCAATCTCTTCAACATGCGCAGTTCACGGTGCTAACCGGTAGAAGGCGTATCGGAAAAACATCGCTCGTTTTTCATGCCTACAAGGAGCAACCCTTCCTCTATTTCTTCGTCAGTAAAAAGGCGGAAAGCGAGTTGTGCGAGGGCTTCCAAAAAGAGATGGAAACCAAACTCGGCATGCCTATGTTGGGCAGGGTCATCCGTTTTGCGGATATCTTCGAATATATTATGCAGCTGGCCAAGCAACGCCCGATAACCCTCTTTATTGACGAGTTTCAGGAGTTCCTAAAGGTCAATCCCTCGGTATATAGCGACATGCAGCGAATTTGGGACATTAATAAGAATGAGGCACATATCAACCTCCTCGTCGGCGGTTCTGTACAATCCATGATTCATAAAATCTTTGAAGACAAGAAAGAACCGCTCTATAACCGGCAGACCGCTATGATGAAACTGAACCGGTTTACGCCTTCTGTGCTCAAGGAGATACTATCCACTTTTAACGCGAATTATACTGCGGATGATCTGTTGGCGCTGTATAGTTTTACCGGCGGTGTAGCCAAATATGTGGAACTGCTCATGGAAAAAGGGGCTACTACACGACATAAAATGATAGAAGCCATCATTCAACCTGACTCGATATTCTTGTCGGAAGGAAAGAATCTGCTCATTGAAGAGTTTGGCAAGGATTATGGGATTTATTTTTCTATTCTTTCGGCAATTGCTACCGGACATAGCCAGCGAAGCCAAATAGAAGATTTGGTCAACCGGGAAATAGGCGGTTATCTCAGTATGTTGGAGGACACGTATGGAATTATCAGAAAACACAAACCGATGTTCTCCAAGACAAACAGCAATGTGCGGTACCGGCTCGATGATAACTTCCTTAGCTTCTGGTTCCGATTTATCTTTAAGTACAATTACATGATGGAAATAGATGCCTTTGATGCCCTGCGGGAAATAGTTGAGCGCGATTATGAAACATTCTCGGGACGGATGTTGGAACGCTATTTCAAAGACAAATTGATTGAAGAAAAGCAATTCACGCAGATAGATAACTGGTGGAGTAGGAACGGCGAAGATGAGATAGACCTAATTGCCATTAATGAGTTGACCAAGAAGGCGGTTTTCTATGAAATCAAGCGCAACGAAAAAGAATTGGACTTGCCCTTGTTAGAGCAACGCACGCATACCTTCCTTGTCTCTACTCGCGAACTCAAGAAATATGCTATCTCATTTACGGGATTATCACTGATAGATATGTAAAATCAAATAGTAACGTCGGTTCTCATATTGGTAAAGAAAAAAACAAAAAAATACATTGATAGAAGCAAAAATTTTAACCGCGTTGCTGTCGCGTTCGGCAATAAGATCGCAAGGACCAAACCACTCCGCTAATTGGTAAAGGCGACTTATGCCTCCGCTCTCCCCATAAATTAAAAATTTCCGGGGCTCCCAATAGTCATCTGCAGATGAAAAAGTTTATGAAAAAGGAAAACGCGCTTCGCTTTGAGAAAACAAGGCGAAAGAATGCTAACCCGCATTCAAAGATATAATCCACAAGGCTTGTCCATAAGCAAGCTTTCGACGAACCCTTATGTATTATCTCTCCTGTATGACCATAAAAGTCATACCTTTCGCCTTCTTAAGAAAACGGGTGGAAAACGTTAGCTTCTATCAATGTCAAAAATACCCAAAATAGACTGAAGAAGTCAATCGTCCAAAGAAAATAGATAAGAAAACAATTTTTCCATCAAGCGAGCTAACCCGCGCGATTTTTAGTGCGGGAAAGGAGATCCAGTATCCAAGCAAACAGGTCGAATTGGAATGTAAAAAGTAAAATGGTAGAACTAATGTCCTGAAAATATAGCAAAACCGTTGCAAAAATAAAATATTTTGCAAAAAGTGGCATATGCGTTTGCATATGTCATTTTTTTTTGTGTAACTACGGACATCTGCCTTGCTTCGCAATTCCCCCGAATATATGGTCGCGTCTTGCGGCACATGCGCAACCCAAAGAGGTTTTATAACAAGCATAGGATGCTTTGATTTTTATACGTTTATCGTAGATTCAAGTGAACTTAATCTTCAATAATCGTCAAAAAATATTGAATTTTATTCAATTTTGTTAAAAAACCTCTCAAAAACGTCTTATTTTATAGACAAAAACGATTATTTTAATAATTTTTTTATTAAAATCTTGCGTATGTGCAATTTTTGTAGAAAATTTGCGCGCTGAAATGAAAGGATATGGAAGATAAATTTGCAATACAACTTTTCGAAGACAACAAAGTACGTGTTGTCTGGGACGAGGAACAAGAGAAATACTTTTTTTCTGTTGTGGACATCATTCAAGTTTTAACGGAAAGCGTTGACGCACGCACATATTGGAAGGTATTGAAAAACAGGCTGAAAAAGGAGGGAAATGAGTCGGTTACAAATTGTAACCAACTGAAACTTCCGTCTTCAGATGGTAAGAAATACAATACGGATGTGGCCGATTTGCAGGGCATCTTCCGTATCATTCAATCTGTTCCATCCAAGAAAGCCGAGCCGGTAAAACAGTGGCTGGCACAATTAGGACAGCAACGTATTGACCAGATGATAGACCCGGAACAAACGTTCCAAATGGCAGTTGAGGATTACCGTCGTCAGGGCTATTCGGACAAGTGGATTAATGAGCGCATGCGTTCTATCGAGATGCGTAAAGAACTAACAGATGAGTGGCAACGCAGCGGCGTAACGGAGCATAAAGACTTTGCTATCTTGACGAATGTGCTCACGCAAGCATGGAGCGGAATGACAACGGGGGAGTATAAGAAATTCAAAGGTCTTACCAAAGAGAATCTGCGTGATAACATGACCAATATTGAGTTAGCACTAAATACACTTGCAGAGGTAGCAACCACAGAATACTCTCGTCAGTCAAATCCAAAAACAATGGAGGATACCAAGCGCGTAGCGCACGAAGGAGGCGATGTGGCTCGTGAAGCCCGCGAGACAATGGAGAAACGACTTGGGCGATCGGTAGTGTCGAAGGAACGTGCTTCAGATTACATCATTGATACAAGCAAAAAAGATAATAAAGGAGAACTGCCATTTGATGAAAACAAATAACGGGCACACAACCAACCGATGACCGACTCGCAACCGAGAGACAAACAATTAGAAAATGAAAGAAGAAAACGAAATATCAGAACTGCCACGTATGGTGAAATCCCACGATATACGCATTGATGGTGAATACGCGGAATGGATTGCCGAGTTGAAGCACCGCTATCGTTCGGCGCAAGTGAAAGCGTCTGTTCGCGTGAATGCGGAAAAGTTGCTCTTCAACTGGGAGTTGGGACGTGATCTGGTGCAAAAGAAAGCCGAAGAACGTTGGGGCGCAGGTGTCGTGGAGCAAGTAAGCCTTGATCTCCAGCATGAGTTTCCGAATGCAGATGGGTTCTCTACTACGAATCTATGGTATATGAAACAGTGGTATCTGTTTTATAGTCAAGAAGATACAAAACTCCAACAACTTGTTGGAGAAATTCCAAGTTCGAAACTGCAACAAATTGTTGCAGAAACTGATTCTCAAAAACTCCAACAACCCGTTGGAGAATTTCCTGCTCCATTTGCATGCGTTCCATGGGGACATCATATTGCCATTATCTCCAAATGCAAATCAGTTGACGAAGCGTTGTTCTATATAGACAAGACGATAGAGCAGGGTATGAGTCGTGCGGCGCTGGTGAACTGCATCAAGGCGAACTTGTATGAACACCAAGGAAAGATTCTCAACAATTTTGCCGAGCACATGCCTGCATTGCAAAGCAAGCTGGTGCAAGAGGTGCTCAAAGAGAATTATGATTTTGGCTTTGCAACGGTTAATCACGAGATTTACAACGAGCAGGAGTTAGAGGACGCGTTAAGCAAAAGTGTGACAGATCTGTTGTTGGAACTGGGAACCGGCTTTGCGTTTATAGGAAGGCAGAAGGAACTGATAGCCGGAGATACGACCCGCAAGATCGATTTGCTCTTCTATCATATCCGCTTGCGCTGCTATGTAGTTTGCGAACTGAAAGCCAAGGCTTTTGAGCCGGAGTTTGCCGGAAAACTGAATTTCTACGTTAACGCGGTGGATGACCTGCTGAAGGCTGAAGACGATAATCCAACGATAGGCTTGCTTATCTGTTCAGACATGAATAAGGCAGATGTTCAATGGTCGTTCCGTGGCATAAGCACACCGATGGGAGTGGCAACGTATAATAATGTGCGTATTAAAGACATGCTTCCGACGCAAGAGCAACTGAAAGAGCGTATGGAACTCCTGCAAAAAGAAATGCGTGAAACAAAACGATTAATGAAAGCAAATAAGTAACTGCAGACCGTGAAGCGAAATAGCCGCACCGAGAATTTCCAGTGGATATTCGAAGGAATCAGTGCGGCGCGCGAGTTTGCAGCGCAAAAATAGAATTCATAAAAGCCGAGATGACCGGTTCATATTTGACAAACAAACACGATTCGCTTACGGGAGAGATAATGCCAAAGGCAGGGGAAGGAAGTCGGTTCTTGAAAGAAAAAGTATAAAAATAGGATAAAAACAAGAAAATAATCAAAATTTTCCCTCATATGCTTGCATATGTGGGAATTTTTTTTGACACCTATTATTGTACTTTTTTATGAAAAATATAAAATATCCATTGATAGAAGTGGTATTTTAGCCGCTTTGCTATAATCGAAAACGCGCTTCGCTTTGAGAAAACATCTTTTCCAGCCATCGAATGACATTCCGGGCTACACGCCCTTGAGTGTAACGGCTTACTAGTTCGCTTGTGAGCGAGACTCTCAGACGACCTACTAACCACTTCCACTCGCAGAGTACCTGCAAAACGTCTGCATCGCTGTCTGTTAAAGATTGAAGAAAACAAGCCGAAAACTGTCTCGCAGTAATCGTGAGAACGCAGTGAACTAAGAAAACGTTAGCTTCTATCAATGCAAAAATACCCAAAACAGTCTAATGAGTCAATCGTCCAAAGAAAACCAGATAGGAAAACAATTTTTCCAGCAAGCGAGCTAACCCGCTCGCTTTTTGATGCGGGAAAGGAGATCCAGCATCCAAGCAAATAGGCTGAGTGGAATGTAAAAAAAAGTAAAATGGTAGTACTCACGATAGTTTTTCAATTATTCACTTGCGTATTTCAAAAAGAAGCAGTACCTTTGCAGCGATTAAAAAAAGGATAGCGGTATGACAAAAGAAGAAGCATGCGAAAGATTGGAGAAGCTGGACGTCAGAAACAGCTCAGAGGAGGAAGTGAGGAAATTATTGGAAGTTGTAAAATACATTCCTATAATAACAGCCAAGTTGAGTGTAGGGACTCGAATCCACAGAACGCGGATGGGACGAGGATATTACCAACCATGGGAATTGACGTACAAGAAACCGAGGTTGTGTACCTCAATGCAGAGAGCATCTCTGCCAAACGAGAGCGTATTTTATGGTTGTTTAGCAGACAATCAACAACGGTTAGAATATGGTAGGATGATTGGGCTACTTGAATGCTCGAAGTTAGTTAAAGATATGGAAGGCTTCGGGCGTGAGTATGTGACAGCATCTGTATGGGAGGTTACATCGCCCATAAATATTCTATCATTTATTACGGACCAGACGTATGCGGGAGAGAAGAAGTTATGTGAATTAGTTAGGCATTTTGTCCGATTGTATAAGGAAAAACATAGAAATATTGATGTGATAGAGCGCAGAGTAGGGCGTGTAATAGATAAGGAGTTTAGTAAGGATGTTTACGATAATCGAGACTATCTGATAACCGCTACATTAGTGCATGATATGCTATATGATTTTGGTGAAGATATAGATGCCGTGATATATCCATCAGTTCAAACAAAAGGAGATTTGGGACTTAATATTGCCATCAAGCCAGAGGCGGCTGATAACAAATTGAGACTGCATCATGTAATAGATCAGACACACTATAGATATAGGGATAACTCGTTTATGTGGTTGGATAAGGGCTATGATGCCAATCATCATCTTATACCAACGGCACCATTAACGGATGAAATACTATTTGAGAAGACAGGTCTTAGAAACACTCACGATTTCCCTATAGTCAAGCACTAATTTATCCACTTATTATGTGAAATGTGACCAAATTATTTGGCTATGTCAAAGAAAAGCAGTATCTTTGCAACGAAAATGAGAAATTAACGTATTTATTAACTAAACAAATTAGAGAAATGGTAAGCAAATTAGGTAAGACATTGACGCTTACAGGAGCGTTCTGGTAAACAGTATGAATTTCAACTTTTTTCGTTTGATGATTACGAAGAGATTAAGGGTTATTTCAACAAGGTGCCAGCATTGTATATCTTTGTGCGGTTAACGGCAGATAAGTTGAGATACGAAGAGGTGATTTACTTGGGAGAAACAGGAAATGTTCATACTCGCTATGATAACCATCATAGAGAGAACTGTATCAAGAGTCGAAATGCGAATTGTATTGGATTTTATCAAGAAGAAGGGTTTGGCATAGAGGCTAATCGGAAAGCTGCAGAAAAAGATTTGCTAGATGCAAATATCTTCCATTGTAATAGGGAGAATAATTAATTTTGCGCATTTCTACGACAAAATCAAGAAATTTGAAAGAATTTGGCATATACATTTGTATATGTCATTTTTTTTTTGTAACTTTGCAGCGTGTTTAAAATTTGAAGGTTATGATAGAGACAATTAAACTAGAAAAGTTTAGCGCAGTAGACCTGTCTGACGTGTTTTTTGATTCATTAAAGAGTGATTACCCCGGTTTCGAGGAATGGTTTAAACGAAAGGCAGATTCTGGAGAAGAGGCTTATGTGCAACGTGATGAGTTTGATCAATTGCAAGCGTTTTTGTATCTAAAAGTAGAAGAAGGAGCGATAGAGGATGTGACTCCGGTTATGCCTCCTAAACGAAGACTGAAGATAGGAACGTTCAAAGTGAATGGTCATAATACAAGAGTAGGTGAACGGTTCTTTAAGAAAGCTTTCGATTTTGCGATAACTACTAATGTCGAGGAAATTTACGTGACGATATTTGATCGCACGATGCAGAAGCCTCTTATACAGAAAGTTAAGAATTTCGGTTTTCAAGAGTATGGGAAAAAAGGTGAGGAGTTGGTTTTCGTAAAGTCTTTGCAAACTGATTGGGGCAACCCTGAGAAAGATTATCCTTTGGTTCATCGTCGCAATAGAGATAAGTATGTTCTAAGTATCAAACCGAGTTACCATTCACGACTATTCCCCGATTCGTCTGTAAGAGGAGAGAAGTATGATATGATGGCTGATGTGTCCCATGCAAATAGCATTCATAAGATATATATAAGTTTTATGCCAGGCACACGTTACTTAAAAAAAGGAGATGTCCTACTTATATATCGAACGACAGATGAAGAGAATCGTGCATGGTTCAGAAGCGTTGTGACGTCTGTATGTGTGGTAGAAGAAATTAAGACCCGAAGCGATTTCGATAATGTAGATGAATATCTGAAATATGTCAAAGGTTATTCAGTGTTTACGGAATCCGAACTAAGACATTGTTTCGTTAATCCTCATTTTGTGATAATAAAAATGACATATAACTTGGCTTTGGCTAAGCGAATCAATATGGGGACGCTAGTTCAAGATGTTCATATACCATATGGCGTCTACTGGGGATTTTTTAAGTTAACAGACCAACAATTTGGCGATATTATAAGGTTAGGAGAGTGCAATGAAAATTATTTTATCGATTAAACCGCAATATTGCGAAGAAATCTTTGCAGGAGAGAAACGATTCGAATATCGACGCAAGATATTCAAACAATCCGTAGAGTCGGTGCTGGTATATGCGACCAGCCCGATATGTAAGATTGTGGGTGAATTTGAAATAGATCGGGTGTTAGAAGATACTCCGAAGTCGCTATGGGATCAGACGAATCGATTTGGAGGAATATCACAAGAACTATACGACCAGTATTTTCAAGGGACGGATACCGCCTATGCATTGGCTATCGCTAATTATAAGAGATACCAGGCCCCATTAGATCCCAAAGTGTTGGATAGTAATTTTGTAGCTCCGCAGTCATATCGATATTTGCAATAACCTAAATATGTAATGACATGAATAACGCAATTTTTATATTAACAGACCAACCGATAGATATTGATCGTTTGCATATCTGCACATGGGACTTGCATGGTAAAGGGGCATTTGAGATTGGTATCGAGTTTGATTTGAGAGAAAAGGAGGATCAGACGGACAAAGTCGAATTTTTATTATCGCTACCGTTTATTGGAAAAGAAGATAAGGTATTGTGTCTAGCGAGAACTTTGTTGACAGAAAATAGTGCCAATTGCAAGT
>CAMNGH010000042.1 GCA_946538065.1 uncultured Holosporaceae bacterium | reverse complement strand
ACGGCAATAGCAAGCGCATCTGCCATATCCAACTTTACATTACCACAATTCAATAATTTTTGAATCATTACGGAGATTTGATCTTTAGTCGCATGACCAACTCCCACAACGGTTTTTTTTACTTCATTTGGAGTATACTCGAAGATATTTAAACCACAAACGCCGACACAACAAATTGCTGCTCCTCGTGCCATTCCCAATTTCAGAGAAGATATCGGATTCATATTTACAAATACTTGTTCTATGCTGACTTCATCAGGCGCGTATTCTTCTATAACATCGGATATGCCTTTGTATATATTGCTCAGACGGACTGATATGCCGTCAGCAACATTTGTTACTACACTTCCGTGAGCAATATGCCTTAAATGATAGCCATCAAAATCGATGATGCCCCATCCTGTAATATGTAACCCCGGATCTATTCCTAAAATTCTGGACACTTGTACTTCCCGAAACTAAAGAATAAATCTCGACAAATCTCTGTGCTCAGCTAAATGTCCGACGGTCTTTTCAACGTAAGCTGCGTCAATGACTATAGTATCACCACGTTTTTGATCGGCATAAAAGCTTATATCTTCCAGTAGTTTCTCGATAATTGTATGTAGACGACGTGCCCCGATATTTTCTACATTTTTATTTACAACAGCCGCTAATTCTGCGATTTTTTCGATTCCACTGTCAGAAAAATCAACATGAACACCTTCAACCTTCAATAATTCGTAATACTGCTTTATCAAGCTGCTTTCTGTTTCTTTCAAAATCCTGATAAAATCTTCTTGCGTTAAATTGCTTAATTCAACACGAATAGGAAGGCGTCCCTGCAATTCAGGGAGTAAATCAGATGGCTTCGACAAATGAAACGCGCCTGATGCGATGAACAATATGTAATCTGTTTTTACAGTGCCGTATTTTGTTGTGACTGAACATCCTTCAATTAACGGAAGTAAATCGCGTTGTACGCCTTCACGACTGACATCTGCTCCAGAGGTTTGTTTTGCACATATCTTGTCGATTTCATCTATGAATACAATACCGTTTTGTTCTACTGCAAAAATTGCTTCTCTTACGGCTTTCTCCGTATCCACTAATTTTTCGCTTTCTTCATTAAGAATAAGAGCGCGCGCCTCACGTACTTTTACTTTTCTTAATTTCGTTTTGCAGATTCCAAGGGCATTGTTCATCATATCAGACAGATTTAACATACCGATTTGTGCGCCGGGCATACCCGGAATATCAAATGATTGCCCTGAACAGTTATCGATAATATTAATTTCGATTTCTTTATCTTCCAACTGACCGGAATTCAACATTTCTCGAAATTTGTCGCGAGTTTCCTGGCTGGCTTTATCTCCTACCAACGCATCCAAAATCCTGTCTTCAGATTTCTTTTTCGCTTGCTCTATGCAAGCTATTCGATATTTTTCTTTTACGCTGGAAACGGATATTTCAACTAAATCTCTAATGATTTGTTCTACATCTCGACCGACATATCCTACTTCAGTAAATTTTGTCGCTTCTACTTTGATAAACGGAGCATCTGCTAAACGCGCGAGTCTGCGTGCTATTTCCGTTTTTCCTACACCTGTTGGTCCTATCATCAAAATATTTTTCGGTAAGATTTCTTCCTTCAATGGGCTTGGAACTTGCTGCCTTCTCCATCTGTTGCGCAATGCAATTGCGACAGCTTTCTTTGCGTTTTCATGCCCTATGATAAAACGGTCCAGTTCAGAAACTATTTGGCTTGGGGTCAGTGATGTCATTTCTTGTCCTCAATGTTTATTTTTTCAAGAATAACCGAATGGTTAGTATAAATACATAAATCTGCAGCGATTTTCATGGATTTTCTGGCGATTTCTTCTGCAGATAAATCTTGATCTATTAAAGCTCGGGCTGCTGCTAGCGCGAAATTCCCGCCTGAACCTATTCCGATAATACCGTCTTGTGGTTCAAGCACATCTCCGATTCCGGTAAGAATGAGTGATACGTTTTTATCGACAACTGCCATCATGGCTTCTAATTTTCGGAGATATTTGTCAGTCCGCCAATCTTTTGCGAGTTCGACACAAGCTCTTTGCAATTGGCCCGGATACTGATCCAATTTTGCTTCAAGTCTTTCGAATAAAGTGAAAGCATCAGCTGTAGCTCCGGCGAATCCAACAAGAACATCTCCCGAAGATAAAAAACGAACTTTACGAGCGTTGGCTTTTACAACAGTATTACCCATCGTAACCTGACCGTCTCCGGCGATTACAACTTGATTACCTTTTCTTACTGATAAAATAGTCGTTCCCATCCATACCATGACTACACCTTCTTTGATAACTTTATAATAAATTCAACAAATTCAGCGGAATTGCAATCGACATTTCCACCAGAGCAGCCCCATATTGGTTTGCCTTCTTTATCAAATACTAAACAAGTAGGAACACTACGAATATTTTTTACTTTTCTTGAAGGTACAGATTGATATACATCCAGCGTCTGTATGTCGTTAGCCTTGTAATGTACGCGAATTGCGTTCAATGAGTCATTACCGATATTCAGCGCAAGTACTTTTACGTTTCTTACTTTCAACTCGGTTAATTTATCAGCTAATTTATCTAACGACTGCAAAACATTTGGGCAATTTGGACACCATGTTGTGGAAAAGAGTATTACAACGATACTGCCTTGAAAATCCGACATTAAATGACCTTTACCTTTTTCATCGAAAATAATCTCGTTGAACGGAAGTCCACCTTTTATATAGCCCCAATCATCTTCGTAAGGATACTTTGTTTTTTCGGTTAATTCCGAAAATTTACTGAGAAACCATTCGTAGGCGTGAACATCATTTGAAAATCCGAAAACAAAGACTATCGGTAACAGCCAATATCTTATATAGTGGAACAGTTTAGATTTGAGAATATTCATGAAGAGAACCCTTTTTCTTACAATAATTTGTCTTGTCATTGTCGCCTGCGGAAGGAGATGCGAACTACAGTCAAACGATAAAAACGAATATCCTCGACAATATCCATCGGCAAAATTGCAATAACGTGACAAATATACACCAATCTATATGAAAAGTCATGAACGTTTAATTTCAATTGGTATATTTTTGTGCTATACGTTAGCTGAGCCGTAATGAGAGTTTTATCGTGCTGCCAAATGTGTTGACGTTGTCCAGGATTTTTTCTATTCCGTTTATTATCGGGTGTTTTTATATTAATAGCTTCAGCGCTCACCTTATCGCGACGATTTTGTTTGTCGTTGCGTGTTTAACGGATTTTTTTGATGGATATTTTGCGAGACAGTGGAAACAAGTTTCTGCTTTTGGAAGATTTCTCGATCCTGTCGCTGATAAACTTCTGATTTCTACGATTTTGCTGATGTTGTCGGGAACAGGAGTGATTTCCGGAGTGCATCTTGTTGCCGCGACTATTATTCTCGCGAGAGAAATTATCGTGTCTGGATTAAGACAGTTTATGTCGGAAATGCGTTTGCGAGTTCCTGTAACCAAATTCGCGAAGTGGAAAACGGCAATGCAAATGATGTCGGTATCGTGTCTGCTTTGCTCTGCGATGTTTCCATACATATATGTATTAAAAACGGCCGGATTGATTCTGCTCTGGTTCGCAGTTGTTATGACTGTATTTACAGGGGCAAGATATCTCAAATTCGGCGTAGTGCATATGGTTGATGCAGAGTAGCATCTATTTACGAATTTTCGGTTTCATTTGGCACAGAATTTGTTGCAAGATTATCTTTGTAATAATATAATAACGGCAATTGATTAATGGAGAATTAGATGAGAATAAAAACAGGATGTGCATTAGCGGTGTTAGCATTTTTGTGCTTCGACGAAGCTAATTGCGGTGCATTAAAGAAATTTTTTATGAAGAATCAGAGCACGGATATCGAAACTAAGGCGGATGCCGAAGAACAGAAAGCCGCTGAAGAGACGACGTCGACAGAAGCTAGTACTTCTACAACTGAGACAACTACAACGCAGACAAAAGAAGCTACTCCTGCTACCGAAGCGAAAGAGACAACTAAACCTGCAGAAAGGAAGAAAATTGTAGGAGATCCAGTCGTTGCAAGAATTGGTAAGAAGGAGTTTCGTCGTAGCCAAATTCTTGCAGAGATGAAGAATATTCCGCCACAGTTAATTCAGGGAATTTCTCCGGAAAAATTGTTTGAGATGCTGAGAGACCAAAAAGTCAGTACATATCTTATGATTGAGCAGGCAAAGAAGGCCGGCCTTGATCGTTCCAAGGAGTTTTTGGAGAGAGTTGAGCAAATGAAAGAAGATTTGCTTGGAAGAATGTTCTTAATGAAAGAATTGGCACCGAAAGCGGAGAACGAATCTGCCTTGAAAGCACGTTATGCGAAGTATGTTGTTGAGTTTAAGAAGGATAAGGAATACTCCTTGCGCCATATCGCTATAAAGACAGAAGATGAGGCTAAGACAATATTGGCGTCTCTTGCTAAGGGAGAGGATTTCGCAAAGTTAGCAAAAGAAAAGAGCTTTGCTCCTTCAAGAGAGAAAGACGGAGATGAAGGATATATTCCTTCCAATGCAATGCCTGATTTTGTGAAGAAGCCTATAGTTGCTCTTAAGAAAGGCGAATACAACAAAGAAGCAATAAAGACAGATAACGGATTCCATATCTTTAAAGTTGAGGATATCAGGGATACGTCTCCTTTGAAGTATGAAGAAGCTAAAAACATGCTAAAGCAAGTAATAATGCAAGAAGAAATGGTGAAACTGATGGAACGCCTCAACAAACAAGCAAATGTTGAGAAGTTCAATGAAGATGGAACGCCTGTTACCGCTCCTGCATCACCTGTAGCCGCGCCTGCAGCATAGTTTTTTTGTAAAATTCATTTTTTATCAAAACGCGAGACTCAAGAGGTTTCGCGTTTTTCGTAACTTGAAAATCAGCTGTTGTGCTGTGGTGGAAGGGGAGGGCTTTTATGAAAGTCAGCATTTTTCATATAAAATAGAAGATGTTTTTTAAGAGGAAGAACATGAGGAAAATATTATATGTATCAGTAGCTATTATGTTGAGTGCTAATATCATTAATAATGCTGAGTGTTCACAAAAACCAAATGTACGAAAAGTAAGTGATGATGAGCCTTTTGTAACGCCGATAAGCCCTTCTGCTACAGCAGTTAAGATTCCGTGGGAGATTCTCAAACAGATGCCCGAAGACACAACTGATCTCCTACAACCGTTTACTTCAGATAAAATGATAACTATTAATAAGTTGGTACCTTTAAATCCGCGTCAACATCAGAAGTTAGAACAATTGCGAGATCCTGAAGTGTTGCGTCAAGTGCTCGGATCTCAATTAATGAGACAATTTAGCACAATATTCAGTTTTTTTTATCATTTGATTCGAAAGGGAATCACAATCAGAGAAAAACAGCCAGGATATACCGCCTTAAGTGTCGTAAATTTTTTGGAGTTTGTTATTAATCAGTGCGAAGAAGAAGAGCATTCTAAATCTGAGGTAAAAGGCAGTTCTAAAGAGGTAGAATGTGAACCACCTTGTAAATTAGCAAGACTGGAAGAGAAACAAAATCCAGGAATAACAGCCCCTATCATTCAACCATTGGTTATGAAAAAACGAATTCCCGAAGAAAGTGTAAATTACGCAGGACGTGAATTAGACGATAGCGTAGGACCTAAGATGATTTTTGATATCGCGAGATCAATACGTGAAGGTAGACTTATTAAGCTTATAGATTTTAGTAATAATCCCGGGTTGGGGAAAAGAACGGCTTTAGCTATTTGCACACTGTGTACAATTGCGCGAAATAATATGGAGATAAACCTATCGGGATGCTTCGGCCTAACGCAAGATATGGTAACGAACATTTATCAAATGACTATGTTTTTACCGTATAAAATAAATTTCACTTGGCCTGAGGGAATCAATCCTTCTACCGACTTAATAACAACGACTTATGAGTTCATAAACAGTGACCGCACTTGGAATATTAGGAATGTTATTGCATGTAAAATTTCACTATCGAATAATTGTAATAGATACTGGAAATTTAATTTATATCGTCAGGATGAATTTGGAAATTGGCTACCGGTGTTTACAACTATGGTTTCATATTGCCAATTGCGTGATGAGCCACTTTCGAATATAACCACTATGTTGAAAAAAGGGGATTTAATAAGCGTAACACTTTCTCCTGTTTTTCTACGGCTATCTGCTATAAGACTAGAGCTAACTCCTGAGGCAGAGATGCTCTATTGGATATCAGATATGTACTACGGGTCGGCTGTCGAAGAGGATCGCAAATACCTGCAGAGTAAACAATCCAAGAAAATACCGCTTTCTGAATAATAACACTTGAAGGCTTTTTCATATAACTTGAAAATCAGCTGTTGTACGGTGGTGGAGTGCTAGTTCATTGCAAAACAATGGTGTAAAATTGTAAAAGATTTCGCACTGATATAAACGCCACGTACAACCTAAACTAATAACCCATTGTCTTGATTGAGAGAAAGGAGAGCTCAAAAGACAACAGTACAACAAAAACGCGACGTAGGAACAAAAACAGACAATAAAGATTTACGAGCACCGTCAGAAAACAACATCACATTTTATGTACAACTAAGGAGAAAGAAAATAAATATGAATATCTCCAACGTTACTCGAAATCTACAAGCACAATATAGTGGTAACTTTTACAAAAGGCAAGAACTTTTTTTATGGACAATTTTAACTATTTTGGTAACGAAAGTTGCTTTATTTTTAGAAAATCGCACCAAGCTTCGCGCTTCTGAGACGGAGAGCGTAATAAATATGCAGGATGAAATGTTGGGATTATTACAGCATCAATTGCTGATATATGAGTAGGTTTTCCTCGCAGTTGCATAATTCCTTGCGTTGTTTGTAACAAAGCTTTTGTCGCCGTTCCGCCGAGGCATACTATTACCTTCGGATTAATCAGCGATATGTGCTTCAATACATATGGACGGAAAATATCTATTTCCTGATTAGACGGTGTTCTGTTTCCCGGCGGACGCCACGGTAAAATGTTCGTTATATATACCAGGCTTCTATCTAAACCGACTGCTGCTAACATTTTATCCAGCAATTGACCGCTTTGTCCCACAAAAGGAATTCCTTGCTTATCTTCCTCAGCTCCCGGAGCTTCTCCGAGAAGCAGAATATCAGCTTTTGTATTTCCCGTGCCGAAAACCATATTCAAAGCACAATCTTTAAGCGGGGAATCGATATGTTCAATAACTTTTCTTAATTGTTCTAAGGACGTAATCTCTTCTTTTTCGCGCTGCGCGACAGCTTCGTTATCGTGAATAACGTCTGAAACTCCTGCGCAGGCAAGCCAATTCAGAATTTGATTAATACCTTTATCGTCCATATTTTATCACAAAAATCACTGTTAGATTTTATAAACACTTGTGGAGTATGTAAAGGTGCCGAAGGTGTTGCAAAAGCTAACAAAAAAGGCAGCTCTCAAATGGAACTGCCGAGTTTTTTAATTTTTATTGTTGAATCAGTTGCTACTGTCAGATTTGCGAGAGAAAGTTTTAGCCTCCATTGTTTCCGCCGTTGAAATTTCTTCTTCAGCTTTTGCAACTTCTTCTTCAAGGATTTCTTCTTCCGATTCATTTTTTACAATAATCGTGTCATTGGATGTTACCGTACAAATTCTCGGAACTCTGATTGTAAATTTAGAGCCTACACCGACATCGCTGTCAACGGAAATCGAACCGCCCATATATTCAACATACTTTTTGGTTATTGATAAGCCCAATCCTGTTCCGGAATTTTTCGTGCTGCTGTCTTGGAATGATTCAAAAATTGTTCCAAGTTTATCCGCAGGAATACCTGAACCTGTGTCGATAACAGCGAATTCAATGTAGTCTATTCCATCCTGAACTACAGGTGCTGCACGCAGTGTGACTTTACCGAATTCTGTGAATTTAGCCGCATTGCTCAATAAGTTCAAAAGGCATTGACGCAACTTAGTAGCATCAGTGTACATTGAGCCGATATCCTTAGGAAATTCCAGGAAGAGGGAGTTGTCATTTTCCGTAATTAACGGCATAGCAACTCCTTCAACTTCTTTGATAATATCGGAAATATCAATGTTTTCGAATGAGAATTGAGTCTTGCCGGCTTCAATTTTGGATAAGTCGAGAATTTCATCGATTAAAGACAGTAAGTGTTTTGCTGAACCGAGGATTTTCTGTAAATCATCAGCGGAGACGTTATCTTTTCTATCGAGAGCTTCTTCTCTTAAAATTTCACTATATCCGATAATAGCGTTAACCGGAGTCTTAAATTCATTACTCATATTGGTTAAGAACTTACTCTTTGCGGCATTCGCTTCATCTGCAACGGATTTCGCTTTTTCGAGTAAGGCATTTGATTGCTCTAGTTCTTTTGCTTTTTCTTCTAAATCCGCTGTTCTGTCAGCGACTTGTTTTTCGAGAAGTTCTGCGTTATTTGCGAGTTTCTTTTCAATTTCTTTTCTGCTGTTAATATCCAACACTGCCAAAACAACGAAAGTTTCACCGTTGATTTTTATCGGGCTTGCAGAACAAATTGACCAGAAAGAACCACCACCGAAGCTCTGTATAAGTACTTCGTAGTTGAGAACATTTATTCCTGATGCAGAGGCATTTTTCATATATTCCCTATCGTCTTTGGAAATGAAAATTTCCCACATATTGAGAGTTTGCATGTCTTCTTTTGCTATACGAAGGAGACTTGTACCTGACAGGTTGACCTGCATCAATTTGCCGTCTTCTGCTTTAAATATCGCGACAGCTAGCGGGGTGGAATCAGTTATGGTTTCAGCAATTTCTAACTGGTCTTTTGTTTTATTATAAAATCTGGAGATAAATATACACAAAATGAGCCATACTGCTATGAGAATCGACATAACTATGGAGATGCGATTCATTCCACTTGATAAAGCTTCTACTGCGGAATCATCTGTCGCTATCATTACCGCAAATTTGTTACCGATTAAATCTGCCGGAACGGTTAC
>CAMNGH010000041.1 GCA_946538065.1 uncultured Holosporaceae bacterium | reverse complement strand
CAATGAAAAACAGATATATAAAACATACGCACATTTCAGAGAACAAATTTCGTCAAGTATTGCGATTATTTTGTGCAGATTTGACATCGACTCAGAATTTTATTGCGATTTTCGATCGAACCTTTTTCCCAACTGTGGTGCGCGTTGCAGAAAAAACTCTTACAATTCAATATATTATTCGCAAACCGTTAATTTCGAGCATTTTATCAAGCAAGCAATCTTCGAAATCGATTATTTCGGCGCACAACATGCCTCAATTTTCCCGCGTTCTTCCGGCGATAATTGCTTGTACTTATTCGCTTTTTCAGTGTATTCTTCATTCATCGAGTAATCTTCTTTTTAATATAAATTTGTTCGATTAACTTAGCAGGTTACTCGACTCTTTTCCTCCTAATTCGTTCGGTTTCTGTTTTTAAAATGCGTCTTTCCGATTGATAATTGAATAGTATTGTATATACTTATAACGTTATTTAGAGGTAGTTATGTCAGGACATTCCCAATTTAAGAACATTATGTACAGAAAAGGCGCTCAGGACGCAAAGAGAGCGAAAATCTTTTCGAAAATCTCAAGAGAAATTACAGTTGCTGTTAAAGAAGGCGGTTCAGATCCGGAGAGTAACAGCAGATTAAGAGCAGCTTTGCTGAACGCAAGAGCTGAGAACATGCCGAAGGACAACGTCGACAGAGCAATAAAAAAAGCGGCGGGAAACGATGCCGGTGCTGATTATCAGAGCGTTCGCTATGAGGGATACGGTCCTGGCGGTGTTGCTATTATCGTTGAAGGTCTGACAGACAACAAAAATCGTACTGCGCCTGATGTCAGATCGGCGTTTACAAAATTCAGCGGAAGTCTCGGCGAAACGAACAGCGTCAGTTTTCAATTTGATCATGTCGGATATATTGCTTATGCAAAAGACGTTGCAGGAGAAGATGCAATGTTTGAGGCGGCTATCGAGGCCGGAGCAGATGATTTGGTCACAGATGATGTGTATGAAATCTACAGTTCAATAGAGAATTTAGCCGCATTGCGTGACGCGTTAATTAAAAAGTTCGGAGACCCGCAGGAAGCTAAAATTATATGGCGTCCGAAAAATACCGTTCCGGTGAGTGTCGATGTCGCCAAGAGTCTATTCAAGTTGATAGATTTGCTTGAGGATAACGACGACGTGCAAAATGTGTTTTCAAACTACGAATTGCCGGAAGGGTTTGATATAAGTGAAATTCAATAGTGAAGTGCTTTTTTTTATAAAGTATCTTGATTATGAAATTAAATTAATGTACTTATGTGTACGGATTGCCTCTGTGGCGGAACTGGTAGACGCGACAGACTCAAAATCTGTTGCCTGCAAGGGCGTGCTGGTTCGATTCCGGCCAGGGGCACCAATTTTTATTCGAGTGGCATCATGTCTCAAAAAGTTGTATTAACAGGGGATCGTCCGACTGGATGTCTTCATTTAGGTCATTTTATAGGATCGTTAAAAAACAGAGTAGAGTTACAGCATACTTACAAGCAATATGTTATGGTTGCGGACGTTCAGGCGTTAACTGACTATTTTGCTAATCCGACGCGTGTTGTGGATAACGTACTGGAGGTGGTTTCTGATTATATCGCAGTGGGTATTGATCCGAACATAACTACTATATTCATACAGTCTCAAATTCCTGCGTTACCTGAACTGATGACTTATTATATGAATTTGGTTTCAATTGCGCGACTTGAGAGAAATCCGACAGTAAAAGCGGAAATTGCCTTGAGGAAGTTTGAAGATTCCGTTCCTACTGGATTTGTTTGCTATCCGATAAGCCAAGTGGCGGATATGACGGCATTTAAGGCGGAGGTTATTCCTGTCGGAGATGATCAATTGCCGATGATTGAGCAAGCGAATGAGGTCGTAAGAAAGTTTAATAAGCTTTACGATACAAACTGTCTGAAGGAGATGAAGCCTTATTTGAGTAATACCGGACGTTTGGCGGGAATTGACGGAAAAGCTAAGGCCAGTAAATCCTTGAATAACGCAATATTCCTATGCGATGAGCCTGATGTAATAAAACAAAAGGTGTATTCTATGTTTACTGATCCTGATCATTTAAAAGTTTCTGATCCGGGAAAGGTGGAAGGAAATGTTGTGTTCATGTATCTAGACGCCTTTTACAATGATAAAGAAGAAATTGCTTCATTAAAAGAACAGTATAAAAAAGGTGGTTTAGGTGATATGGTTTTGAAATCACTTCTAAATGATACATTGCAAAAAATGCTACAGCCTATACGTGAAAAAAGAAAATCACTGACAAAAAAATATTTGCTTGATGTATGCTGGGCCGGTTCACTTAAGGCTAAAGAAGTAGCAAATGAAACGTTAATTGAAGTAAAAAACGCTATAGGCATTAACTATTTTAACGAAAAACAAGTGAAAAAGTGCGATTTTTGAGTAAAAAAATGAAAAAACAGCAAAATAGCTATTGCTTTTTTTTAGAAAACACTTCAGACTCTGAGTTGTAATTGTTTATTGGAGAATATGATGAATAAATCAGAATTGGTAGATGCATTATCAAAAGACAGTGGATTAACAAAGTTAGATTCAGAGAAAGCAATCAATTCCTTCATTAAAATCATGGAAAAAACCTTGAAGAAGGGCGATGATGTTACCTTAGTAGGATTTGGTAGCTTCTCAGTTAAAAAGACAGCTGGAAGAAGTGGCAGAAACTTTAAGACCGGTGCGACTATCGAAATTCCACCAAGAAAGTCTGTCAGATTTAAGCCAGGCAAGAATTTGAAAGATTCTGTAAACTAAGAATTTATTTTTTCTTTTTGTTTAGACAGCGATTTTTTTTGAAAAGTCGCTGTTTTTTTTTGCTATCGACAATCTTTTAATTTATACTGCTGATTATTACAGTAGGGGTGTTTTATGCAAAAGATTGTAATCGCTTTGCTGACTGTTGCGTTTTATTCAGTAAATGCGGAAAGTACAGAAAATACAGCGAAAGACGATAATGAATTTATCGAATTGGGGGAGCCGTGTAAGTATGTTAGCGGTGCTTATTATGGATTAGGATTAGGGGTATCCCATATTTCTCATAAAGTTAATGCCCTAAAGAATAACGTCGGTAAGGTTTCAATGAGTAAGAGTAGCAATCAGTATGATTTGTCTCTTATCGCAGGATTCGGCTCAGCGTTTTATAAAAGATATTATGCCGGTATTGAACTTGAAATGTTCAAAAGATTTAAAGGAAGCAACTCAGGCAATGATGAACTAACTGTTGTTTTCCCTTCTACAATCGGAATGAATATGGATGTACGTTTTGGTTATCAGTTACCGGAAAATGGTAGTTTGGTTTATTTAACTGCTGGGTTCGCTCGAGTTTTGGGTAAAACTGCGTTTGCTGTTACAACAAATAATCGTAAACATAAAACAATAGAAGTTTCTCATGGCTCTTTTTATCCGACTTTTGGCGTAGGGCTTGAGTATAAAGTAAATCACAACTGGAATGTGCGTGGAGATTTTCGTTTTTCTATTACTTCAAAGGATGATAATAAGTACGTACGTGTGAACAATTCGACCTGGAAATTTGATGCAAAACCTAGTCGAATTGCATTCAGGATATCAGTTACAAGGAATATAGGCACATCGTTTTTTCGGTAATTAAATTACATAAAGCATTGGCGGAGATTGAAAATGAGAGCAAAAGTCGCAAAAAAAGATATTTTACCAGCAATAATGCGGACGGTCAGTATTGCAGATAGAAAGTCGGTTGTTCCGATATTGTCACATGTGTTATTGGATTTTAATGCGTCAGGATTGAAATTAAAAGCGACAGACCTCGATCATTCGATTATAGAGGAAGTGCCGGCAGAAGTGGACACATTTGGAGTCGTGGCTGTTCCGGCAGGTATACTGGGAGACATAGTCAGAAAATCTTCTGATAGTTCGATTTTAGAGTTTTCTTTAGCTGATAAAGGAAGCAAACTCATTGTTACAGCCGGAAAATCTAAATTTGAGTTATCGACGTTGGATGCGGCAGATTTTCCTGAAATTGCGCTGATAAAGAATTCTTGCACATTTAATATGCAGGTTGCGGAGTTGAATAAATTAATAAGCAGAACGAAATTTTCTATATCTCCGGAAGAAAACAGACACAATCTAAATGGTATTTACCTGCATAAAGAAGATGATAAATTGAAGGCGGCCTCTACAGATGGGCACAGACTTTCTGTTTCAGAAATGCCTATAAATACCAAGGAAAGCATTCAGGGTGTCATTATTTCGAAGAAAACTGTTTTGGAAATTAAAAAATTGTTGGATGTTTTCCAAGGAGAAATCTCTGTTACTTTCAGTGCTAATCAAATTCAATTTGAGTTGGGAAATATAATTTTCATTTCTAAATTGGTTGATGGAACGTTTCCTGATTATAAACGCGTTATTCCTGAAATGACGAATGAATATTTTACAGTGAAAAGAAGCGATTTCATGGAAATAATAGACCGTATTGCTGTAATTTCAGATGATAAAGTGCGTTCGGTTAAACTCGAATTAAGTAAAAACAATCTCGCATGTTACGTCGCTAACAGCAAAATCGGAACAGGACGAGATGAAGTTGAAGTTGTTTATTCAGGGCAAGGATGGAATGCCGGGTTTAATGCAAACTACCTGCTCGATGTTGCACAAGCGCTGCAAGGAGAGACGTTGAGAATATATGTTAAGGAATCACTATCACCGATTCTTATCGTCGATGAATCCGAACCTGAATCTTTGTTTGTCGTTATGCCGATGAGAATTTAAGGCGTTGAGCTCTGATATACTCAGTTTAGACTGCAGAAATTTTCGTTCATATAGAAGATTAACTTTGAGTTTTTCTTCAAAGTTTGTCGTATTTTTCGGACAAAATGGAGCAGGGAAGACTAACATATTAGAGGCGATTTCTTTGTTTTCATCTGATAGAGGATTGCGAAAAGCACCAATTGCGGATTTAAATACAATAAATACTCAAAGTGGCTCTTGGAATTTAGAAATGGTCGTTAAAAAAGGCGTGTATCGTTCTTTTCTGTCGACTTATGCTCCGCTTGGTCGCCGTATAGCAAAGATTGATAATGCAGTTGTAGGTTCATTGAACAAGTTTGAGGATGAGGTTTGGTTGCTTTGGATAATTCCGGCAATGGATAATATTTTTATAGATGCGATGTCAGAGCGCAGAAGTTTTTTCGATCATTTAGTCAGTGGATATGAAAAACGACATAAGCATTGCTTAAAAAAACTAAATATGCTTCAGAAAGAACGTTTGCATATTATTTTCAATAGACAGGACGAAAATTGGCTGGATGCTGTTGAGAAAAAAATTGCAGAAGAAAATATTGAAATCACAAAGCATCGTTTGGATTTTATCAGATTATTGGAAGACACATTTGAAAATTATCCATCAAATTTTTTAAGATCTAAACTGAAAATTTCTGGAGCAATAGAGCAAATTTATGAAAACAACAGTGAAGAAAACGCGGTGTTGGAAATCGCTGCAGCTTTGAAGAAAAGCCGATACGAAGATGCAGAAAAGCAAACAACGTCAATAGGAGCGCAAAAGACCTTTTGGGAAGTTTTTCACGAAAAAACCAATTTTGAAGCAGCTAATTGTTCGACAGGAGAGCAGAAAGCATTTTTAATATCGTTAGTATTAGCGTCTTTAAGAATTTACAAAAATATGCGTACCGGAATTCCAATTTTGTTACTCGATGATTTAATGGTGCACTTAGATAAAACGCGTCGTCAAGATTTAATAGATGAACTTATTTCAATAGATGTTCAGACTTTTCTAACAGGGACAGATGCTGAACTTTTCGAAGGTTTTTCGAATATCGCTCAGATGTATCACGTTAATAATTCGATTTGTGAATTATATTTCAATAAAACTGAAAAACGTTAACTTTTTATTTACCTTTTGATACGTACTCTGATTTTATAAATGGAGAAGAACAGTGAAAAAGGTTATTGTAGGTTTTGTATCACTGACTATGATTGGAAATGCGTATTCTGCAGCAGATGAGTCATCAACTAAAGAATTAGCAAATTTAAAAAATCAAATATTGAAATTAGAACAGCAAATAAAAAAATTTGAAGAAGAACATTCGTCTTCAACAAATCAAAAGAAGGCGCAAGCTGAGCAGGAAGTTAAGACAGCAGAGATCGTCGCTCCTGAATCCAAAACTCATAAAAAGTATTGGACAATTCCGGGAACTTCTACTGAAATGGCCATCGAAGGATTTGTTAAGCTTACGTGTTCGAAGGATGTGAAAGGATCAACCGGTTTGGCTGGAGATGCTCCCGGAGCCGGACGCAATTTCTTGGTCGCAAGATCTATAGGCCTGGACGGAATGAATAACGTACCTTCCAGAGATTTCTATATGCATGCCAGAGAATCACGTTTTATCTTAAAAACATTAACGCCGGTAGAAGGGAAGGATTTAGCAACATGTGTGGAAATGGATTTCTTGGGAGATCCTGCCAGCAATGCATTGGTTGCTAACGGTTATAACCTTCGTTTGAGAAGAGCTTACGGACAGTACGGACATTTTTTGGTCGGACAAGATTGGTCGACGTACTCCGATATATCGACCTTCGGAGAAACAGTTGAAAGAAATGGTCCTGTCGGAAACAGTCAGGTGAGACAGCCGTTAATCAGATACACAACTGATTCGTACAACAATTTCAAATTCAGTTTTTCTGTTGAAAATCCGGAAAGCGAATTTGTTACGCAGAACGGAAGTCTTGCAAGTGCCGACAGTTCTATTACCGGTAATAATCGCGAATACGTAGACGGAATAAAGGGCGAAAACAGACTGCCTGATTTCGTTGCGGCAATGGCCTATGAACGACCGTGGGGAAGTATAAAGTTAGCGGGTGTTCTTAGAGAAAACAGCGTAATGAGGCGAGTTGATTACAAGAGATCTCGAGCCGTAGGTGCATTTTTCGGGACATCATTCCTTTGCAAATTATTCGGTCACGATGAAGCTGTTATTCATATAGGATACGGCGCCGGTGGCGGACGTTATTTCATGGATTCCATGAAGGCTGCTACATATTACGATGGCGATAAATTACATAATCAGTCGGCGTATCACTTCAGTTTCTGTTATAGGCATCAGTGGCAGGAAGAGTATAACATAAGGTCAACGATTTCTTGGGGATGGCTGAGAAATTTGAACTGCAATGCCCTTGTTAATAACATAAGAAATGAAAACATAACTTGGAATAACGCTAACGCGATTAATAAATACGTGATGTCAGTTCATGCAAACTTTATCGGAAATATTGCTCCGAATTTGCAAGCCGGTATTGAATATGTACTCGGCAAGCGTAAAGCTGAAACAGGATTGGCTGGTACGTTACAGAGAATCGTATTCGCTGTCCAGGTGAATTTTTAAGAGTTTCTGTTTTTCATCCCTAAACTGAAAGCAATACCCGTCGGTAACGGCGGGTATTTCTATTTTATATTCCACTCATAAATGGTATTATTTGCATGTTTTTATGGGAACGAAAATGGAATTCACTTCTCCGCTGTGGGCAATACCTTTTCTCGGCATTATTTTATCAATGTCTTTTTTGCCTTTGTTAGCTCCGACGTTTTGGAACAAACACGCGGGAAAAGTGCCGTTTTTTTGGGTATTCGCTTATCTTTTACTTGTCGGAGGAAATTTCGGATTGAATGCCGTTGTTGAAACTGTAGTTGAGCCGATAGTGACGGATTATATTCCGTTTATTATTTTAATTTCCACGTTATATATAGTTTCCGGTGGAATTTTCGTTGATTTTCCGCGAGGATATGGCCCCGTTTTCAACACACTGTTTTTGTTTTTCGGAAGTGTTATCGCCGGATGGATAGGAACTACCGGAGCGGCTATGTTGCTAATCCGACCGTTTTTGCGTGCTAACGCCAATAGGAAGTATAAAACTCACTTAATGATATTTTTTATATTTCTGGTTGCTAATATAGGCGGAGCAGCGACCCCATTGGGAGATCCTCCTTTATTTATAGGTTTTCTCAAAGGTATAGATTTCTTTTGGTTTATTCAAAATTTATATCCGGTGCTTTTCGCTACAATAACTGGTTTGTGCTTGCTGTTTTTCGTCGTTGATGCGATTTTGTTTCGTATCGATAAGGAAGCATTTTTTGAAGCTGGAAAGGATACTTCGCGTTTCGTTTTACGCGGAAAAACGAATTTGTGTTTAATTGCGTCTGTTTCTGCAGTTGTTGTTCTTTGCAATTTCGAAGGAGGTATAACGATTTTCGGTGAGACGTTTAACTACGCTTCCATGTTGCGGAATTTATTACTCATTACGATATCATTGATATCAATAAAAGTGACGGCGCCAACCATTAGGCAGAAAAACAATTTTACGTTCCTTCCGATTAGAGAGATAGCCGAATTGTTCGCAGGAATTTTTATTACAGTTACTCCGATTATCGCTATATTGCATCAAGGTGTGGATGGAGAATTTAGGTCGATTTTCGATTGGGTAGCACCGGCAGGAAATTTCATCGCTTCTAGATGTTTTTGGGTAAGTGGTTTGCTGTCTTCTATTTTGGATAACGCTCCGACTTTTTTGATTTTCTTCCATTTAACTTCAGGTGACGCGGAAACACTGATGACAATAAAGTCTTATATTCTGAAAGCGTTTTCGATATCGACAGTTTTCATGGGGGCACTTACATACATAGGTAATGCGCCTAATTTGATGGTAAAGTCCGTATCTGCGCATTACGGAATAAAGCCTCCATCTTTTCTTGGGTATATGGTGTGGTCCTTGGCGATTTTGTTGCCGATATTTTTCATAATTTCATACTTTTTGTAATTTGAGGGACGAATGTCGGAACATATTTCTGTTATGTTGAATGAAGTTGTAGATATGCTTGCTCCGCAAGATGGGAAAGTGTATTTTGACGGCACTTTCGGTGGTGGCGGATATACAAAAGCAATTTTAGATTCTGCGGATTGTCGTGTAATCGCCAGTGATAGAGATGAGTTTGTCGCTGCAATCGCAGAGAGTTTAAAAAAAACATATGGCAAACGTTTTGATTTTGTAACTTCAAAATTCAGTGAAGTTCGTTCGATATTAAAACAATGTGGCACGCAAAAAGTAGACGGGGCTGTTTTGGATTTAGGCGTTTCGAATTTTCAATTATCTGATGCAGAACGGGGCTTTTCGTTTCGAGAAGACGGTCCACTCA
>CAMNGH010000040.1 GCA_946538065.1 uncultured Holosporaceae bacterium | reverse complement strand
TCGGGATTTGCCGCGGCTCGCGCGCTGTCTACATCTCGTAACGATACACCTGAGGAAGCTTCCAGACCGTGGGACAAATCCAGAGATGGGTTCGTTATTGCCGAAGGTTCCGGCATGCTGATTCTTGAGGAATTAGAGCATGCAAAGAAGCGTGGCGCGAAAATCTATGGTGAAGTTATCGGATACGGTATGTCCGGTGATGCTTATCACATTACAGCACCTTGTGCAGATGGCGATGGCGCGTATAGAGCTATGAAAAACGCAATCAATTCCGCAGGCATAAATGCTGAAGATATCGATTATATCAATGCGCATGGCACATCTACGCCTGCAGGTGATAAAGGAGAACTGATGGCTGTTGAGCGCATATTGAACGGGTATCGTGGTACGTCGATGTCCTCGACAAAGTCAGCTATAGGACATTTGCTTGGCGCAGCGGGAGCTGTTGAGGCAATTTTCTCTTTACTGGCCATAAGAGATGGCGTTGTTCCGGCGACTTTGAATTTACACGATGCTGAAGAGACTTTTGTTGATTTAGTACCGTTACAGCCTCGTGAGAAGAAAGTGAACATTGCTATGTCCAACTCATTTGGATTTGGTGGCACAAACGCGAGCTTGATATTCAAGTCTTTTAAATAATTTGTGGTATTGATGGGAAAAACGGATAGGAAGTATTTATATTTTTCTCTCGGATTTATCTCAATTTTAGTATGTATTGTCTCTTTTTTCCTTTACTTTATATATAAGCCGTCTGATTATATAGGGCGTAAAAGTTTTATTGTCGATTATCCGGAAAATGATACCTATGTAACAAAAATTTTGTGTGACAATGGAATTTCCGATAGTCGCCCCCTTACAAAAATTGCAATTAAGATTCTTAAGTGGTTTGATATTCATGCAAAATTTGGAGAATTCGATTTACCTGATAAAGTCTCACTCATTGAAGCTTTACGCATATTAGATAGCGGCCGCAACGTAATTCATAAAATTACTATTCCCGAGGGATTTTCTGTAATAATGGCCATGCATCGGATAGAAAAGAACGAGCATTTGAAAGGCGATATCGTCGAAGTTCCGAAAGAAGGATTGATGATGCCGGATACGTACGTTTTCAAATATCCTGAGACGAGGCAGAGTATTATTCAACGCAGTAAGCGTGCGATGACGGAATTTTTAGAGCGAGAGTGGCCGAAGCGAGCGTCAAATTGTATTGCGAAAACGCCTTATGAGGCGCTCATATTGGCATCTATTGTTGAAAAAGAAACCGCTTCTGAACATAAAATGATAGCTGGTCTTTACACTCATCGTTTGAAAATAGGAATGCGCTTACAAGCTTGTCCGACTGTTATTTATGCTCTTAAAAAAGGTGATAAGTTGGGACGTACGTTGAAATATGCTGATTTAAAAATAGACAGTCCGTATAACACATATCTTTATGAGGGATTGCCTCCGACTCCAATAGCCAACGCAGGAAGAGCCAGTATTCTTGCTGTATTGCATCCTGAAGAAACGGATAAATTGTTTTTCGTGTATGATAACTCCGTTTCGCATCATGTGTTCTCAAAAACATATGATGAACATAAACGTCATATCGCTCGCATAAGAAAAAAGAAGTTATCTGAGGTAAAGTAAAAATTAATAAATTATTAACACAATCAATGCTACAATAATAAACAGCTAAGGAGAACAAAATGGAGAAAACATCTAAATTTCAAGTGGTTGTATCACTTATCATCGCTTTTGTAATCGCCGGCGGATTGCTTTGGTTCGGCAATTTTTCTATTTCTCGGTTTAGTTTAAGTAAGGATTTAATCGAGGTTAAGGGTTTGTCTGAAAGAGTTGTAAAATCAGATATAGCTGAAATTTCGATAAAAATAGAAAACAAAAATCAGGATTTGACCGCACTGTATGAAAAAAGAACAGCAGATAAAGCTAAGGTCATGGAATTCCTGAAAAAATTCGACATTACAGAGGCAGATATCGCGAGTATTAATACGGAAACAAATGAAGAAAGATTTTCCGATTACGAGAAAAAGAATACAGAAAAATATTTTAAGGCAATCGATACTATTTTCATCAAAACAACGAATCTTGAACAAGTTAATGAGCTGAAATCAGATATAGTTAATTTGAGTTCTGAAAATGTTCTCGTTACCTGCGATTGCAGCTACAAATTCACGAATTTTCAGGCATTGAAGTTGGATATGATAAATGAAGCATCTAAAAACGCAAAAGAAAGTGCTATGTCGTTTATCAGTCCATACGGTAAACATATAAAAGACGTTGCTTACCTGAAACAAGGAGAAGTAACCATTCGAGCAGAGAATGAATTTGAAGATGTCGGCAGTTGGGAAACCAAAGAAAAAACCAGCTTAAAGAAAAGAGTTCGACTAGTTGTCCGCGCAGGCTTCACACACGATTAAAAGTACAGATAAGTGGATTGAGTAAATTTCCTCAATCCACTTCGTTTAGTAAGTTCAAATATTTTTGAAAAGTATATGTTTTTTGCTTGCGATCAACGTGCGTTACAGAAACAATTTTGTGTTTCGCTAAAGTTTCAAGAGCAGCACGAGCTGTTGGTATGGATAATTTCAAATCGCTTGCAACGTTTTTCGCAAAAGTAATCGGATGTTTTTTTAGATACTCAAGAACCTGTTCTATAGAAAAGCGTTGCCGTCCGATTTTAGAGATATCTTCATAGCATGTTTCGAAAAAAAGTGTCGTCTTTTTGATTACTGAAATCGCTTGTTGCGCTACTGACATCACTCCTTTCAAAAAGAAATCTATCCAATCTTCCCAAGTACCTTTTTCACGTACATCGTTGAGTTGTCTATAATATTCAAATCTATGTTCTTTAAAATATAAGCTGATGTACAACAGCGGAGTTTTCAGCATTCCTGAATTGAAAAGTATTAAAATTATTAGCAAACGCCCGATACGTCCGTTTCCATCGAGAAACGGATGAATCGTTTCAAACTGCACATGTGCCACTGCCGCTCTGGAAAGAACCGGTATTTCATCATTATTAATATAATTTTCTAAATTAGACAGATATTCATCTAGAATTTGCGGTTCAGGCGGGACAAAAGCAGCATTTCCGGGACGAGTACCGCCAATCCAATTCTGAGAAGTACGAAATTCCCCTGGTAAATATTCCTGTCCCCTTGTGTCATGTAATAGTATAGCATGAATTTCTCTCAACAATCTCAAACAAAGCGGAAAACCGGAATTTATTCTTTCTATTCCGTAATTAAGAGCCTCAACATATCTTGAAACTTCGGTAACGTCAGATATTTGAGTACTTGGTTTTTGATTGTTTTCAAATAAAATAAGATCGTTTAATGAACTTTGCGTTCCTTCAATCTGAGAGGATAACACTGCTTCTTTGCGAACATACATATATAAAAATAAATCCAAACTCGGTACTGACAGGTTTCCTAACTCAGTTAAAACTGAAGAGGTTTTCTCCATCAGTCGCGAATCAATCTGCACTTCTATAGGCAATTTTATTGGAATATACGACTTATATGATTCCGAACCTGTTTTATGAACTTTATAATTTCCAATCCTCATATCTTTTCCAATCTTATACGGATAAGAAAAATTATAGCATTATCTTTTCCAATGTTCAAGAAATGAGAAAAGTTACGATGTTATCTTTTCCAATCGTCAGCAGATAAGAAAAGTTATGAGGAAAAATACAAAAACGGCGCAATGAATTTCGTCACTGGGACTGTTTCTTGCGCCGTAAGAAAAGAAGCTTGTAGTGAACGCAGAATTACATTATTACACAACAACAGCCTTGTTGGGCTGCTTCCAGTTCTTGTTCTAATTGCGTTTTTTGTTCATCGGCTTCTTTCAGTCGTTGTTCTAATTGCGTTTTTTGTTCCAGCAAAGTGTTATATTGTGCTTGACTTTGTTCAAGCAAACTTGTTCTTTCTGTTTCTGCCTTGGTAGCTCTTTCTTCTGCCTCAGTAGCTCTTGCTTCTGCTTCATCTTGCGCTTTTTTGGCTTCTGCTTCTGCCTCGCTGACTTTCGCTACGAGTGCTTCTGTCCCTTCTGATAAAGATTTCGGTTCTTTCCCTAACTTTTCTTTCATTGTCTTCATAGCTTGGCGTCTACTATCTTCAAGGCGTGCTTTTTCGGATTCAAGTTGGGCAGCTCTTGCTTCTGCTGCCTTTTTTCCTGCTTCAAGCTGGGAAGCGCTTTCTTCTGCCGCCTTTTTCTCTGTTTCAAGTCGAGTGGCTTGTGCTTTTAGGGTTACGATTTGTGCAGTAGCGACTCCCACAAGAACGCCCAAATCATCACCATCAGCTACATCTACACTTGTTCTTAACGCTTCTGTTGCTTTAGTCACTTGAGATGAAAGTTCGTCAATTTTTTTGCGTTGTTGTTTATCGCGGTCACCAATTGCGTGAATGCGCCTGGTTGTGCCAAGTGGATTTTTCTCGGAGACGTCAGATTCTAACGAATCCTCTTCTGATTCAGATTTGACTTCACCTCCTTCAGAAGTAATAATTTCACTAAGTAGTCTATCATATTTTTTTTGCTTAGCTACAAACCCATTGACTCTTGCTTCTGCATCTTCTTTACCTTTTACAACTGCCCTAAATGCCTCGCGTGCTTTTCCAGCTCGATCACTGACTCCAAGGTTAGGATCTGGTATAAACGCTACTCCAGCTTCTCCCAAAACTCTAACGCCTTCATCGACATCTTCTTCTCGCTTTCTTTTTGCTTCATTTAATTCGTGTTGAGTTTGCCCCAATTGCGCTTCCAACGTCGCAACTTGCGCACGTGTCTCACTTATTTGTTGCTTTAAACCAGCAAGCCCCATGCCATAGGCATCAGCATTAGAAACCAAGACACAAACAATTAATAATAAAAACATATCTATTTCCTTTTGAATATTTTAAAACGCTCATTATCTCCGAAGGCATAAATCCTTCGGAGACTCAAAGCCATCTTTTAACTAAAATTAGAAATTGTAAGAAGCAATAACTCGAATACTTGCAACTGACAATCTGTTTTTTACAGGGGAATAGATACCGTTATAGTCAACATCGTCAGATTTTACAACGTTTCTGTCAGATTTGTTAATAGGCAATTTGTATTCTCCCTCAACACGCAAACTAATTTCACCAATTTGCTTCTCAATTCCCAATCCTATCAATGGAGTGAACTTAGACAACCTCCTCACATTGTCCGCATAGTACATACCATCACGTCTAGCTGTATCTTGAAATTCAGAAGATATTTTAGCTACTCCTAATTTCGCGTAAATTAAACTATCACAGCACTGTGCATATTTTCCTATTCTCAAGGAAAAAGAAGGAATTATTCCTTTTATTTTGGAATTATATGTATTTCCATTAGATTCAGGCATGTCATATTTAGAGCTTATTTTTCTATGCTTATTCATATCTAACGCAAATTCAGCGCCAATATAATAGTTATTAGCAACAAAAACGCCGTATCCTGCGACAATGGTTCCTCCGATTTTATCGGTTTTTGTGTGAGAAATCACATAATTACCTGGAACAGCCAATTCACTATTGGGGTCATATTGTCCATGCCCGTCAATTTTATTTTCAGTGTGGGTATAGTTGACACCAATACCAATAAAAAATCCTTCTAATGCTTCTTTGTTGGCATTTGTAGTATCTGTGGCTTCGGATAATCCGAACGATAGGCAACCTGCCAATAATATTAACTTTTTCATTGTTCTTTCCTTTTGTAACACTATCTAAAACAAAAACGGCTGGATACTAGCACAAAAAATCAAAAAGTTAAACTTCCGTGCAAAATTTTTATTCAAATCTTAATTTTTATTCTCTATTCTGTTTCAAAACGTTTCATAATCAAGCAAATATGTTATAGTACCGAATGTGTGTTCGGTGAGATGGAGTTATGGAAGATAATTTATTTAACAGCGCAAAAGAAGCTACTCCAATGATGGCTCAGTATCTTTCAGCGAAGGCTCAATATCCCGACTGTCTGTTGTTATTTCGCATGGGAGATTTCTATGAACTGTTTTTCGATGATGCGAAATTGGCTTCCTCTGTTCTGAGTATTGCCTTAACTCATCGCGGAAAACACTTAAACGAGGATGTCCCTATGTGCGGAGTTCCCGTTGCGACTATGGATAATTATGTCGCAAGGTTAGTTAAAGCCGGTTATAAAGTTGCAATTTGTGAGCAAATGGAAACTCCGGAAGAAGCCAAGAAAAGAGGTTATAAGGCTTTAGTCAGAAGGGATATCTCCAGAATTATCACAGCCGGAACTGTTACGGAAGACTATCTGCTTGATTCTCATCAGAATAATTATCTTATGGCTGTCGTTCCGGATATATCGAAAAAAACGCAGGAAGTTAAAAAAGTAAGCTTTGCAGCCATTGATATTTCGACGGGAGATTTCATTGTAAATACCGATATGCAAAAAGAGTTTACAGCCCTTTTGAATGTATATCGCCCGAAAGAAATTTTAATTCCGAGTTGTTGCGAAAAAACAGAATTCGCGAAATCTATAGCATCAATTTGCGATTCTGTCATTACGTCGTTACCTGACTCAAAATTCAATCCGATTGTAGAAAAAGACAGATTAGAAAAGTATTTCAAAGTCAAAACACTGGATAGTTTTGGTATTGAATTAAGCGGAGAATTATCTGCTTGCGGTGCGGTTCTCGAGTACTTATTAATAACCCAACGTGATAATCTTTCTGTTTTACCTCCGCCACGCAAAGCGTCATTTAGTAACTATCTCGTTGTCGATCCTGCCACAAGCAAAAGCTTGGATATTGTAACGTCAGGTCACGGCAATTATGAGTATAGTTTGCTTGGTGCAATTGATAAAACGAAAACTTCGTTTGGTGCGCGCTTGCTGGCAGCTCGTGTTTCAATGCCTGTTATTGACATAGATTTGCTCAATGCGAGATTAAATTGCGTTGATTTTTTTATGCAACATGAGAAATTAACGGATTCCATCCGTAGTTTACTTACCGGGTGTCCCGATTTGGAACGCGCAATTAACAGAATCAGATTCAATAAGTTTTCGCCTCGTGATTTGGGAGACATTCGGGAATCACTGAGAATTATTTTGGAAATACAATCCGTTTCCCGCGAGTTTAAAATGCCGACTGAAGGAAAGTATAAATTCGATAAATTGAGAGATTTTTCGGAACTGTACAATACATTAAAGAGTGCACTCGCTGAAACGTTGTCCATGAGCAGAGAAAACGTTATTGCTGACGGATATTCCGAAGAGTTAGATAAGCTCAAATATGTTAAAAATCACAGTGAAGATTTAATCGCAGATTTGCAGGCGAAATATATAAACAAAACCGGAATTAACACATTGAAAATTCGCAGTAATGCGTTAATCGGCTGGTATATAGAAATTCCGTTAACACAAAAACATAAAATCACGGCAGATTTCATACACAAACAGACTTTAATCAGTTCTATTCGATACACAACAGCTGAGCTCGTCTCTCTGCAGATGAAACTTATTCAGGCATTTGATGATTGGCGCGAGTTAGAACAAAAGATTTATGCGCAGATTGTCGAAGAAATTTTAAAGAATTATGAAGATATTTCTTACGCCATTAAATTATTTTCACGCTTAGATATCTATACTAATTTTGCGCACATCGCGAGAGAACGTGGCTATGTTCGTCCGGAGATGAGAACGGAACATGTTTTGAAGATAGAGGGAGGGAAACACCCTGTTTTATCTCTGCATGAAAAAGATTTTACTGAAAATGATTGTGATTTGGATGAGGAAAATCGCATATGTCTTTTAACAGGTCCGAATATGGCCGGAAAAAGCACATATCTTCGACAAAATGCGCTTATCGTAATACTGGCTCAGATAGGGTGTTATGTTCCGGCGAAAAAAGCCATTATCGGAATAGTCGATAGATTGTTTTCCCGTGTCGGAGCATCAGATGACTTAGCAAGAGGACGGTCGACTTTTATGGTTGAAATGATAGAAACTGCAACTATCTTAAATCAAGCGACGTCAAATTCATTTGTGATTTTAGACGAAGTCGGAAGGGGAACTTCAACTTATGATGGCTTGTCTATTGCGTGGGCTGTTATCGAAAGCCTGAACAAGAAAAACAAGTGTCGTGTTTTGTTCGCTACGCACTACAGAGAACTTACGAAATTACAAAACGCAATGCCGAATATAAAATGTAAAACGTTGAAAGTGCAAGAATGGAATAGCGATGTCATTTTCTATCACAAAATAGTCGATGGTATAGCAGATAAATCATACGGTATACACGTTGCAAGTATTGCAGGCGTTCCAACCGGCGTTATAAAAAGAGCGACAGAACTCTTAAAAAATTTCGAATCGCAAAAAGATATTTCAATGGATTTTGCACAGGAGACTTCGGAACAAATGGATTTATTATCTTACAACTCCGATTCTCCTATCAAACAGAAATTAGCAGCAATAGATCCGAACAATCTAACGCCGATAGAAGCGCTGAACATATTGTGTGAGCTTAAAGAACTCGCAAAATAGCTTTTTGCCTTCAATTTGTAACGTTTTCTATGTGCATTGGAAGAGAAGCGTTGGCGATAAGGATTACGTCGTACCTTCTGTCGCAATTGGCGAATTGTTTTTTTATCGACATAAATATTTCAGAAGCATTTTGGATTCTGTGCAGTTGCTTTGGCGTTATTGCGATAAAACACTTATCCATGCTATTTCTGGCTTTAACTTCCACAAAGACAACGATATTTCTTTTCTTCGCAATAATATCTATCTCCCCGTACGGCGTTTTAAATCGCCTTGCAAGAATTCTATATCCTTTACAAAAAAGCCATAACGTCGCAATGAGCTCTCCGAAATAGCCCTTACACTCTGTTCGATTCACGATAGCCTCTGCTGAATTTCCAGCGCATTTTTATAAACTGTCTTTTTAGAAACATGATACTTTTCATGGATTAATTGAACCGCCTTTTTCAATGATTCTTTTTGCAAAAGTTCTTCAAGCTCCTTGAGAAAATCCTTTTCTGTCAGTGTTTCTTCTACCGCTCCAGACACGATTATCACGAATTCCCCAACAGGCGTATTTTCTGAAAAATAATCCACTAATTCCGACAGAGTTCCCCTTTTATATTCTTCAAAAATTTTTGTAATTTCTCTGCAAACGCAACAGTTTCTATTTCCAAAAACATTCAGCATTTCCGATAATGTCGCAACGATTCTTTTCGGCGATTCCAAAAATATCATTGTCATTTTTTCCGATTTTAGATTTTCTAACGCAGACTTTCTGGCTTGTAATTTTGGTGGCAAAAATCCATGAAATGCAAAGTTGTCTGTCGGCAATCCTGATACGCTGAGCCCTGCAACAAATGCGCTTGCCCCGGGAATCGGAAAAACGTCTATTGAATTTTCAATACACCAATTAACAATGCGGTATCCGGGATCTGAAATTGTCGGAGTTCCAGCATCAGAAATTAATGCATATATTTCATCTTGTTGAATCAAGGATGTTACAGAATCATCAATCTCGTTATATTCGTGACAGGCCACTAATTTCGTGTTTATTCCATAAAAACTCAGAAGTTTTT
>CAMNGH010000039.1 GCA_946538065.1 uncultured Holosporaceae bacterium | reverse complement strand
GAAATAACTGCGAATGTCATAAAGAGACTGCATTCGTCTTCACAGGAACAGAAAAATTTGCGCGAGATTATTTCATTGAAAGAGTTACTCAATGAGTTATATTTGCCGTCGAAAATTGCGAAAGATTATCTCGATAAAGCACGACAATTCGCTGAATTTCTGTTGGAGACAACTACTGAAAATATAATCATGCACGGCGATTTGCATCACGACAATATCATATATGACGGTTCGGATCAGAGTTGGAAAATCATAGATCCATCGGGAGTTATCGGAGATCCGGTTTATGAATATACATCGTTTATGATTAATCCAATCGATAAACTTTGGAAGTGCGACAATGCTCTATCGATTATCGAAAACCGCCTCCAAAAATTTTCAAAAATCGCGGATATTGACCCTCTTCGATTGAAACAATGGACGTTTGTGAAAGCTGTGTTATGTTTAATTTGGACGGAAGGTACGCAAAATCAAGACAGGTTAGAACTCGTTAAATTATTTAATCGGATTGTCTGATTTAGTTAGGGGACTAAAACAAACGGATTTTTTAATAAAGCATTTTGTGCTAATCTATGAGTGTACGATAAGAGGTGGCTTTGGATACTAACCTTATAGATATGGCGGAAATGTTCGCGACGAAAAAGGATTTGAGCTTCAATCGAATCGATGACAACGAAATTTCTGTTCAATTGCAGAATGATGAATCGGAATACAATTTGTTCGTCTCGCTAAGACAAGACAGCGAAATGCTTTGCTTTTCTTGTGATATGAATTTGTTCGTACCTCAAAAAAAGCATAATAAAGTTGCCAATGCAGTTATAAAAGCGAATGAAATGCTTTGGGTTGGCCACTTCGATATTATGTCAAATGGAGGGCATATCGTTTATAGTTTAACGATTCCGTTTATTTCTTCGTTTTCTGTTGAAGAAGACATTATTGAATCAACGGTGCGGTTAATTACCGATGAATGCAAACGCTTCCATCATTATTTCGAGATGATTATAAAGAACAAAGACTTACCTGATTTTGCGATAGGAGCATTGTTTTTAGAATCAGCAGGTAGGGCGTAAAAGTCTTTTATTTTTATGATTTTAATTATAAATTGTAGTTAGTCATCGAAAGTTGCTTGGTGGTATTTTTTTGTTTGTTGTTTGCAGTTGTGATTACGGCCAGTGCGTTGATTTTTATTCAAGCGCGGTTACGCCCGACTGACGAAGTTGAGCATTTTTCGTGTGGTATGAAGCCATTCCGTAACGAAAAAGTTTCATCGCCTGCGTACAAAATCGCATTTTTGTTTCCGATGGCTGAAGCCGTTTGTGTGTTGCTGATTTTGATTTGTCTTTCTTTTGGAAAAAACTTTGAAGCAATTCCGGCAATTGCTATATTGGTTCCGATTTCAATTGGTATAATTTACGTTGGGAGAATAAAATGATTCCGACGAATTTCATTACGACAACAACGGAAAAAATCATAAAATGGGCGAACGCAAATTCCTTGTGGCCGTTAACTTTCGGTATTTCATGTTGTGCGATTGAAATGATGCAGACTGCGGCGAGTCGTTACGATTTGGACAGGTTTGGTGTTGTTTTCAGGTGTAGTCCAAGGCAGGCGGATTTGTTGATAGTTTCCGGGACAGTTACAAAAAAAATGGCACCTGTTTTGTTGGAAACATATAACCAAATGCCGAATCCGAAGTACGTGATTGCGATGGGAAGTTGTGCGATAAACGGCGGTTGTTTTCACGAATCGGAATCCGTTGTGCAAGGTTGCGATAAAATTATTCCGGTTGATGTTTTCGTAACGGGCTGTCCACCGCATCCGGAAGATTTATTGGAAGCAATACAAAAATTGCGGGAGAAAATTCAACGTGCTTAATGATATTGTTTCAGAACTGCAGCAGTTTTTATCAATTAACGATGTAACGTTGGATAATGGCTCTGTCGTCATTAACAAAAATAATATCGTTCGTGCGATTCAATTTTTGAAGAATGAAAAGGAGTTTTATCAGCTGACGGATTTGTTTGCGGTTGATTTGAACACTTCTGAACAACGATTTGCGCTTTTCTATTGCTTGCTGAATCACGATGCGAACAGCAGAATTACGATAAAAACATTTCTCGAAGATGAAGAGGCGATTTCCAGTATTTCCGGTATATTCAAAAACGCTGATTTTTATGAGCGAGAAATTTTCGATATGTTCGGCGTTATGTTTTTCAATCATCCGGATTCAAGAAAAATTCTAACGGTAGATTGCGTCGCACCAATGAGGAAATCATGACTTTTTTCAATCCGCTTACGCAATTTATCAACTACGGTCCGCAGCATCCGTCCGTACACGGTTGTCTCAGATTGGTTTTGGAATGTCAGAACGAAAATATCGTTTCGATTACACCTCACATTGGATTTTTGCACAGGGGGATTGAAAAAATAATCGAGACGAAAACGTATTCTCAGGCTATTCCGTATATGGACAGAACGGATTATGTTTCTGCCGGTACGCAAGAGCACGCTTATGTGTTGGCTGTTGAAAAATTACTGAATATCGTTCCGCCGAAGCGAGCGCAGTTCATTCGTGTTTTGGTTTGCGAGTTGTCTCGTATTTCGAGTCATCTTATTCATTTAACTATGCTCGCGCTTGATTCAGGTTCTCTTTCTCCATTTCTGTTGGCAATGGAAGAACGAGAGAAATTAATGGAGATTTTCGAGGCGATAAGTGGTGCGCGCATGCTGTTGAATTATTTCAGAGTTGGCGGTGTGGCGAGTGACATTCCAAATGAAGTGTTGAAAAAAATATCAGATTGGATGACCAAATTTTCTGTTCGTTTAGATGATATCGAATCGTTTCTGACGAATAATAATATTTTTAAAAGTCGAACAGTAGGTGTTGGTATTATCACGTTAAATCAAGCGTTGGAATTTGGATTAAGCGGGCCGAATTTGCGTGCTTCGGGTTTGAAATGGGATTTGCGAAAGAATGAGCCTTACGAAAATTATGCGGATTTCGATTTTGAAATTCCAGTGATGAAAATCGGTGATACGTATTCTCGCTATCTGATAAAAGTTTTTGAGATGCGACAGAGTTTGAAAATAATTCAGCAGTGTTTAGATATGCCGAGCGGAGATATTTGCGTTCAGGATTTGCGTTTTTATCCGCCTCAGAAAACCGATGATGCTAACATTATTTATCACACAAATTATTATCGACATGGATTTGTCGTTCCGAAAGGTGACGCGCGTCAAACAGTAGAATCTCCGAAAGGAGAATTTGCGATACATCTGTTTTCCGATGGAACTGAGAAACCTTACAGATGTCGTATTCGTTCGGCGGGATTTTCTGTTCTTCAGTTGCTTTCTTCAATCATAAAAAATGTATCTGAGCTGCCGGTTGTTCTTGCGTCTTTGGATTTAATGCCGAGTGAAATCGATAGGTGACACATGATTGTATTTGAAAATATTGCCAATCAGAAACTGCCGTCCGAAGATGAAATTGTCGATGATATTTTAACCTCCGTTGCTACGATAAAAATGTACAATCGCGAAACGATAAAAGAAAAAATTCTGACATCTAAACTTGTGGGGCGAGGGGGATCTTCAACTTTAATCGGTACGAAATGGAATCATTTTTTGCAGTTTGAATCACCGAAATATTTGGTAGTAAACGCGCATGAAGGTGAACCATTTTGCGAAAAAGATAGGGCATTATTGCGATATGAAACGGCTCGTGTTTTTGCGGGAATTTATTTGATAGCACATACGTTGGAAATTTCGGAAGTGTTTCTCGCGATTAATCAAAAGTACAAAAAAGAAATTGAAGTGGCTTCAAAAATCACGAAGAAGCTGGGTAAAAAATTACCGAAAATCACGATTCATGAAACGAGCGAGCGTTATATCGCAGGAGAAGAAACAGCATTGATTAACGATATTGAAGGAAATCCACCTCGACCGTATCAGCGTCCGCCTTATCCGACGGAAAAGGGAATTTTTAATCGTCCGACGTTGGTGCATAATTTAGAAACTGTTGCGATGTTACCGGCGTTTATTACCGACAAAGATTTCACCAAAGCCGGAACTGAGCAAAGCATCGGCACAAAATTATTTTGCGTTTCAGGAGATGTGCCGAGCGTGTTCGTCGGAGAATTTCCGTTTGGGATATCGTTGAAAAAAGTTTTATCCTCTGCCGGATTTTCGGAAACACCGTACGCGGTTATGTTCGGAATAGATGCGCCGCTCAACAAAATCCAAAGTGAAAATCTTATGCTGAGTATCGAAAATTTGCGTGCGGCAAATGCGCATTTGGGAACGGGAAATATACGAGTGTTTAATTCGGAAGAATCGTTATTTAAGCATTTGTTTTTTCTGTTGGATTTTTTGGAAAAGGAAACTTGCGCGCAATGCTGTCCGTGTCGTTTGGGAAGCAAAATCCTGCCGATTGCATTCAGAAAATTTTATGAGACGAAGACTATTGAAGACGAAGTTTTGTTTTACGCAAAACAAATGTATAAAGCCACGAAATGTTCATTTGCCGCGGCAATGGCGAATTGCTTTCTCGGAGTTGTCGCAAATTTCGGGAGAAACTCATGAAGATAACAATCAACGGTTCCCCTGTAGAAGTGTCAGAAAACAAAACGGTGTTGGAAGTTGCGCGTGATATCGGTGTTTTTATTCCGACATTGTGCAATCTTCCGGAGATAGAAAATCGCGGGTATTGCCGATTGTGTACGGTAGAAATAAACGGCAAGTTTTTGCCCGCTTGTTCGATACAGGCGGAGGACGGTATGGTAGTTACAACGGATTCCGAAGAAATACAAAATATTCGAAAAGCAATTTTGGAAATGATATTTAAAGAGCATTTTACCAATTGCCCTGAGTGTGTAAAATGTGACACTTGCGAATTACAAAAATGTGCGACTAAATTTAACTTAAAACTAACAGACGTTTACTCTTTACAACCTTCTGAAGAAATTACCGAAATTGTTCACGGTGTAAATTACGATTATCGAAAGTGTGTCTTATGTATGCGTTGCATAAATTTTCTAAATAAAAAATATGAAAAGAAAATTTTAGAATTTCGTGATGGGGCCATTCGAAATTGTAGCGAATGTTTCGATACTGAAATCGTTAATATTTGTCCGACAGGCGCTCTGTTTTTAAATTTAACGGAGGAGAAATGATTTTTCTTAAACTTATAATTCTCCTTGGAATATTAATGCTTATTACCGCAATGTTTACGTATTTGGAACGAAAAATTCTGGCGTCTGTACAGCTACGATTAGGGCCAAATGTCGTTGGATATCACGGAATTCTGCAACCATTTGCTGACGGTATAAAGCTATTGTGCAAACAAATTTTGTTTCCGAAGCGTGTAAACAAAATTTTATTTATTGCCGCTCCTATTTGGACTCTTACATGTTCTTTAACAATCTGGCTGTTTATTCCGTTACATATAGTCGAACCGTTAATGCAACATGATTTTTCCCTTTTGATTATTATAGGTCTGCAAGCTCTCGCCGCCTTTGGAACGTGTATAGCGGGATTAATTTCTCAAACGTATTTTTCAAAATTAGGTGCATTGAGGAATATTGCGCAAACGATGTCGGTAAAAATTTGTTCTTTACTATGCGCAATTTGCGTTGGATTGTTCAATAATTCATTTGATATTGCGAAAATCGCGGATAATCATTTTTCAGCATGGCTTCTTCCAATTGCCTACATATATTTTTGTTGCTGTCTTGCTGAAGATAATCGCACACCTTTTGATACATTGGAGGCAGAACAAGAGCTGGTTGCAGGATATCATACGGAATATTCATCTATACTTTTCGGATTTTTTTATATTAGCGAGTATTTAAATATCTTATGTTCATCAGTGATGATTTCCTTGTTATTTTTAGGAGGATATCACTTTCTGTTTTTATCTGATTCCGTCATTTGGCTTGCGATAAAAATTTTACTTGTCGCGTCGTTGGTGTTTTTAACTCGTGCGACCTTGCCGAGGTATACTTTCCGACAGATTATGCAAATTTTCTGGTTAATACTATCTCCGTGTGCAATGTTGTTTTTGGTTGCAGAAATGTTTTTTAGGATATAAAGATGTTTGATTTTTTTAGGAATATTCTTCGAGCTTTCGGTACATCTTTGCGATTGATAGCTTCACCAAAAGTAACTTTGGATTATCCGAATGAACAAGAAAAACGATCCGATAAAGCGCGACAATCACACGCTGTAGATTTAAAAAAATGCGTGGCTTGCGGTACATGCGCCAAAGCTTGTCCGGCCAAAGCTATATCAATAAAAAATCACTGCGCAGGCGACAAAAAAGTTCTTGATGCTTTTTCTATCGATTACGGAAAATGTTGCTTTTGCGGAATATGCGAAGCCGCCTGTCATAAAAAAGCGATAACAATGACAGAAAAGAATAAACAATCTTATCGGAAAAACACTATTATAAAACACGTGAAGAAGGAACAAATTAAAACTTGAAAGGGCTAGTCAACTTTGGCTGGGGAACCTGGATTCGAACCAAGGTTGCTCGGTCCAGAGCCGAGAGTTCTACCGCTAAACTATTCCCCAACGGTGACTCGTAATAAATAACACAAACATATCGATTTTTCTATACTTTCTGCAAAGATTCCTATATTTTTCAGGAAGAGGTTAATAATGCACATTACAGGTAACAAAAGTTTATCATCTCGTTTATGGCTGGACAGGCAAATGCGCGATCCGTTTGTGAAGCAGGCACATAAGGACGGCTACCGTTCTCGAGCGGCTTTTAAGCTTATTGAAATCGACGATAAATTTCATCTGATAAAAAATGCGAAGTGCATCGTGGACATAGGCGCGGCTCCAGGGGGCTGGAGTCAACTGTTGTCGCAGCGTTCTTCCGATGATGCTCGTATTGCTGCAATTGACTTGTTGCAGTTTTCTCCTCTAGATAAGGTTAAGCAATTTTTCGGAGATTTTGAGGACGAAAAAAATCAGCAGGCGATTATTAAATATCTCGGACAGAAAGCGGATTTAATCGTATCGGACATAGCTCCGTCGACAATGGGACACGCTCAGACTGATCATTTGCGTATGATGCGTCTCGTTCGGAGTGCGTATACATTTACGGAGAATGTTTTGCGAGAGGGAGGCTGTTTCGTCGCTAAGATTTTTCAGGGCGGTCAGGAGAAAGCGTTTTTGGAGCAATTGAAAAAGGATTTCGATAAGGCAATGTTTTTCAAGCCGAAAGCCAGTCGCAGTTTGTCTGTCGAAATATACGTAGTCGCTATGGGATACAAAAAATGCAAATGAACGCACACATTCAAACGGCCATCGAACTGCTCGATATATTTTTCGAAACGCATGCGCCATTTGACATTATCATGGCGAAATTTTTCAAGAATCACAAATGGATAGGCGGACACGACAGGCGTGAAATTGCGGAATTTGTGTATGCTGTTTTCAGAAATTTCGAGAAGCTTAAATTCTTAACCGAGCGCATTACGCAAAATTTCGGACGTTTTTTTGTGCTGGCGTTTTTGAAAACCGAAAAGAAGTTATCGCTTGAGGAAATTCAGAAAATTTTCAGTGGAAAGATGTACTGTCCGCCGAAATTATCAACATTTGAGGAGAAATTTCTGGCGTCTTGCGAATTGCCTCACGATGTGCCGAATTATGTCACCTGCAATTATCCGGCTTGGATGACGCCATATTTGGAGCGAGCGTTTGGTGCGGAAAATGTCGTGGCGGAAATGATGGCAATGAATGAAAAAGCAGCTGTGGATTTGAGAGTTAATACACTGAAAGCGACAAAGGAAGACGTTCGCAAGTTACTGTCTGCGGAATTTAAAGTAGCAGACACTGAATTATCTGAAACATGCCTACGAGTTTTGGACGGCAGAATCGGTCGTAATCACCCTGTACTGCAAAACGGTTTGGCGGAAATTCAAGATGAAGGTTCTCAATTAATCGCTGAAATTTGCGGAGCGAAAGCCGGAGATACGGTGGTCGACTTTTGTGCCGGAGCAGGCGGTAAAACTTTGGCGATAGCGGCAAAAATGCAGAACAAAGGACGGATTTTCGCGCTGGATAAATATGTAGAACGCTTGGAAAACGCCAAGATTCGTTTTCGAAGAGCGGACGTGAACAACGTTTTCTGTCAGGAAATTACGGGAAAATGGCTGAAACGTCACGTCGAATGCGCTGATGTAGTACTTGTTGACGCACCTTGCTCAGGCACGGGAACATGGCGCAGGAATCCTGATATGCGAGCGAAATTCCAACCGCAAGATTTAGAAGAATTACTTGCGGCACAAGAAGGCATTTTAACAACAGCGGCGTCTCTGGTAAAAAAAGATGGAAAGCTTATCTATGCTACCTGCTCAATTTTAAGAGAAGAAGACGAAAATCAAGTTGAAAAATTCCTCTCGAAATTCCCTGATTTTCACGCAGAACCAATCTGTTTGAAAAACTACTCAGGACAATATTTACGCCTCACTCCGCATCAACATAAAACCGACGGATTTTTCGCGGCGGTGATGAAGAGAGAATGAACAGAATTATAAATTAACGGATAATTAATCCTTTTCTGTTAGGATACATATGTTTTTGTCAAATGTATTGAAGTTGTTTTTGTAATTGCTTTTAAAAAAAGGAACTAGAAAATGACTAACAAATATTCCGTGACGCAATATACAGTCGATAATATTTTAGGATTTATAAACAGCGGAGAAATATCGGTTCCTGAAATACAACGTCCCTTTGTTTGGAAGCCCACGGATGTAAGAGATTTAATCGATTCGCTTTACAGTGGTTATCCTACAGGATATTTAATAATTTGGCAAAATCCTACTATAAAATTAAAGGACGGCCGAGAAGCTGGCGGGACAAAGATTCTGATAGATGGGCAACAACGAGTAACGGCTTTAATGACCGCGTTAGCTGGACAGAGTATCTTAACGGAAGACTATGAGCAAAAAACTTACAAAATAGCTTTTAATCCATTAGCTCAAGATGATGAAGAACGATTTGCCGTGCAAACGCCTATTCACGTGAAAAGTCAAAACTGGATATCTGATATTTCAAGAGTATTTGAGCCTGATTTTAATGCCTTTAATTTTATAAATGAATATATGCGGAATAATCCTGAAGTATCAACAGCTGTAATTAATAGAGCTGTTCAAAAATTGTTGGATATTAAGACATGTCAAATAGGAACTATAATACTTGTTCCGAACTTGGACATAAATGAAGTTACTGAGATTTTTGTGAGAATTAATTCTCAAGGAAAACGTCTTAATGAAGCAGATTTTGCGATGTCTAAAATTGCAGCTGATGCAAAATATGGAGGCAACCTTCTAAGAAAGGCTATTGATTATTTTTGTCATTTAGCTGTTGCCCCGGATTTTTTCACGAAACTTTCTGCTACGGATAAGAAATTTATGGAATCTGATTTCGTTAAAATATTGGAATGGCTAAAAAACGATAAAGAGGCGATTTATGATCCGGATTACAATGATATGTTACGAGTATGCTTAATGCACAAATTTAACAGAGGTAAGCTTGGCGATTTGGTCAGTTTGCTTTCTGGTAGAGATTTTGAAACAAAAACACATAAAGAAGAAATTGCAGAGGAAAGTTTTAACAAATTAACGGCTGGTGTTAA
>CAMNGH010000038.1 GCA_946538065.1 uncultured Holosporaceae bacterium | reverse complement strand
TAGTGAAAAACGCTAAAATACTTTCGAAATCAAATTGTACGCTAGCGTAAGGATTATTAATATGCTTCACACAAAAGCGACGGATAAAATATATGCAAAGGAAAACAAATGTGTTGAACAATAGAGCATAATGAAATGTCTTTTCTTTCTTGTTTAATTGATTATTGAAAATCAATTCGATTAAAGCAATAACCGTTGTAATTATGAAAAACGTTTCCTTGATATAAGTCGCTAACACTAACATAAGAAATATTGATACATAACCAAATGAAGAATCTGTCTTTTTCAGATTGTAATATCCAAATAAAAACAGCGTGATTATGAAAAATTCTAATCTTTCCGAATATATGCAATACATTTGGATTTGCATAAATCCCGCAGCGCATCCAAGTAAAGCAATACCGAATAAAGCATCTCTGTAGGATGAAATGCGTCTCAATAATTCAAACATTACGGCTACAGCAATTATCAAAGTTACGCAATTAAGAGCAAAGTGCGCCGAAACAGGAACTCCATGCGGGAATATAGGTAGTAATATTATCGAATAATCTGCAAAGGCTAAAGGATAAAAACGTCCCCCCCATGCTCCACCATGTGCAAAAGTTCCCAATCCTGTTTTCTGAAAAAGTTGGTCATCATCAAGAGAATTACACAGCGTCCAATTAGGATTATTCATAATATAAAAACAGCAAACGGCTAGCCACAGGAATATCAATGTCCAACAAAACCATTTACTATTCAAAACTCTATTTATCATTTACTGTTCTTTCTTACTGGTTACCGACTCTTAGAAACAAAGATACAAATACCGTGAACTTCCGTAAGTTTAGTTAAGTTACTATTTTCTAACAATGGTATTCTCATCGGAGAGGTTTTTCTATCACACAGGATTACTTCATCATCTTTTATTAAATGCTCTTTTACTCTGATAATATCGATAGGATACCCTGCATAATGGTTGACGAATTTTTTTACAAGTCTATAGATATGTCTATCTGGAGGCGTGTCATCATCGAACAACCAATATATTTTGCTGTTTTTATTTGCATAATCCCTGACTGCATTGCACAGTTTAACTGTTCTTGGGCGTCCTATCAGAGCAAAATTCGTATCAGCGATTTGTGCCGGAATGTTATGCCAAGCGATAGCAGCAAGAATAACCAATGGCAACCATATTGTTTTATCTCTAATGAACAACACAAAAGCTGGTATACATAAAACAATAGATGGGAATCCATAATACGCACCCGTTAGTCTCATTAACGGGAACACCCACATATGAGCGCAAGCAGCGAACAAAGCGCCGTCCCAAAGAATTTGTGACCTGTCTTTACGAATTATAAATTGATACGCTCGCACTGCCCCAAGAATCAGAATCAAAATCATAATCGGTTCATTAGTAAAAAATGCCGAAATACTTTCAAAATTGATTTGTACACTAGCATAAGGATCATCTGTTGGGTTTCTATAAAAACGCCGGACCGAATATATACTCAAAAATATAAAAGTGTTAACTAGAAGCGCATAGAGAAACACTCTTTCTCTCTTTTGTTTCAGATTGCTATCAAATATCAACTCCGTTAAAGCGATAACGGTAGGAATTATAAAGAACGTTTCTTTAGTATAAGTCGTGAACGCAATTATCAGAAACATTAATACATAACCCAATAAGGAATCGGTTTTCTTTATGTGTCGATATCCGAACAAAAATAATGCGATTGTAAGAAGCTCTAATCTTTCGGAATATATACAATACATTTGGATTTGCATGAATCCTGCCGCACATCCCAACAATGCAATACCGAATAAAGCATCTTTATAAGATGAAATGCGCCGTAACAACTCAAACATCAAAATTATCGAGGCTATCAGTGTTATGCAATTAAACACAAAATGTGCTGAAGCAGGAATTCCGTGTGGAAAGAATAATAACAATATACCATAATCGGCGAACGCAAACGGAAAAAATCTTCCGCTCCATGTACCTCCATGAGGTATTCTTCCTACAGAGCTCTGTTGCACAAATTGATAATCATCAGCCCAATTATTTAACGACCAACTGGCGTCATACATTATGCAAAAACAACAAACAGCTAACCATAAAAACACCAGCGTCCAACAAAACCATTTATTATTCAAAATTCTATTCATCATTCACCGTTTTTTTCTTACTGAGCGCCAATATCATACCAACCGCCACGCTTATTGCAAGCATCGATGAGCCACCATAACTTATAAACGGCAGTGTCATTCCCTTTGTCGGAATAATGCACAATGCCGAGGCCATATTTATAAAGGACTGCAAGCCGAATTGAGCGAGCAGTCCCGCGGAAGCAATTATCTTAAACAAATTATGTTCTTTGAGTAGTTTCAACATGCCGTATATAACTACAAAAGCGATTAAAGCGACGACTATCACGCAAACGAAAAAGCCGAACTCTTCACCGAGAACAGCAAATACGAAATCCGCATGTGCATCAGGAAGATGTTTTTTTATAATTCCTTCTCCAGGTCCAACCCCAAACAAACCACCGTTTGTAAAAGCTTCTAAAGAACGATTAATTTGATAATGATCTCCAACTGATGGATCTAAAAATTTATCCATTCTTGCCGTAACGTGAGGCAGAAACATATACGCAAGCAACAATCCACTAACACCTGCGATAATTGCTACAATCACAAAAATTATTGGCAGACCATTTAAAAATAATTGTCCGAACCAAACAGCAGTAGTAACAACTGCCATTCCAATATCAGGTTGTAAAACTAAAATTCCATCAAAAATAAGCAAGAAAAAGGTCGCAATATATTTACCTTTAAATTCTGCATATTTTTGTTGTTCTGCAAACATCCATGCGGTTAAAACAGCAAGGGCTGGTTTTGCAAACTCAGAAGGCTGAATCGAAAATCCGAAGAACGAAATCCATCGCCTCGCTCCTTTTATTTCCGCGCCGAAAAATATTGTTAGAAACGAAAGTAAAACTGATATTCCGAACAATATCAAAGCAAACCATTTTAAATTTCGCTGACTTAATGTCGAGACCGAAAAGATAACGAGTAACGACGGCAAAATATAAAGTAAGTGTCTCTTCAAAAAATAGAACTTTTCTATTCCAATTCTGTCAGCGACCATTGGAGTTGCTGCCATTGCCATTAAAATTCCAAACGCTATCATCGTGAGAAAAGCAAACAGTAACGCTCTGTCTACTGTCCACCACCACTGACTGAAAGTGCCACTATCAGCACGAGAAAAACTTACCATATTTCAACTTTTCAAATTCATTACTAATTGACGGAATTTGTCTCCGCGCTCTTCGAAATCTTTAAACTGATCGAAACTCGCGCAGGCCGGCGACAATAGCACAACATCAGCGTTTAATTCCGTCGCTTTTTTCGAAGACGCTAAAACCGCTTTATCCAACGTTCCCGAAATCTCATTAGCAAGACCGTTTGCTGTCAGCAATTGAGACCAATCTTCTGCCGCCTCTCCTATCAAATACGCAAAACGAATTTTCGTAAAATACTTTATCAGGCTTTCAATGCCGTCTTCCTTCGGACGTCCGCCCAAAATCCAAATTACGTTATCGAAACGTTTCAACGCTTGCTCAACCGAATCCGCATTTGTTGCTTTGCTGTCGTTAACATATTTGACTCCGCCGATTTCGGCAATTAATTCCTGACGATGTGCAAGCCCTTTAAACGTATGCAGTTGTGAAAGAAATACATCTTTCGAAACACCGTTTACAGCACACGTAGCATAAGCCGCCGCGATATTTTGGTAATTATGATTACCGGAGAAGGATTCTATCTTTTCGCAAATTACTTCTCGTTGTCCGAATCGATTATCGATTAATTTATCGTTTTCCCAACCTATTCCGCCTTTCGGAACTATGTTTCCCGAAATCGGAATAACATCCGGATGACCTATACCTTTCAAAAATTCACATATCTTTTCGCAATGGCCGTCATCAACACCGATTACCGCGTGAGACTTCTCTGTGAAATTCATAAAAATCTTTTGCTTTGCGGTTATATATCCAGTCATTCCGCCATGACGCGTCAAATGGTCCGGTGTAATATTTAATAGAATTGCTGTATCCAATCCTAAAATACTGCTTGCTTCCAATTGATAAGACGACAGCTCAAACACATAACATTTACTGTTCTCAGATAAAGACAAAATCGGACAACCGATATTTCCGCCAACTGCAGTGTCACCAACCGCACCAAAAATATGCCCGACGAGAGCCGTCGTTGTCGATTTTCCGTTTGTCCCCGTAATGCATATATTTTTTTGATGGACATGCTGAAGAAACAAATCCAAATCACTCAGAACAGGAACAGCGAACTGTTGAGCGATATCCACTATCGGATGTTTATGCGGCCACTGCAAATGTATTCCCGGGCTTACAACCAATGCATCAAGTTTCTTCACACTTTCGATATCGTTATCTAGCTTATCATCGTAAACTGAAACTTCAGCACCACTGAATTTTAAAGCATCAACTGCGGACTTTCCCGTTTTTCCGAGTCCTAAAACACCAACACGCTTGTTTTTATAAAAGTCTAATCTAATCATCTTATTTTTAACGTCGCTAATCCGATTAAAGCAAAAACAAAAGAAATAATCCAAAATCTAATGACAACCGTCGACTCTGCCCAACCTTTCTTTTCAAAATGATGATGAATCGGAGCCATTAAGAAAATCCTCTTACCCGTCATACGAAAATATGCAACTTGAATCATAACGGAACACGCTTCTATCACGAATAAACCACCGATAATCGCGAGCACAAATTCGTGTTTCACGATAACACTCAAACCGCCGAGCGCTCCGCCTATCGCCAATGAACCGGTATCTCCCATAAATATCTTTGCAGGAGGTGCGTTGTACCACAAAAATCCGAGACACGCACCAATCAAAGCACCACAAAATACGCTCAATTCCCCAACCGTCGGAATGTAAGCAATCTGCAAATAATTCGCGAAAACAATGTGTCCGACAATATAACTGATAATACCGAAACACAACACCGCAAGCATCGATGGAAAAGTCGCTAGTCCGTCCAAACCGTCAGTCAGATTTACGGCATTTGAACTGCCAACTATAACCAATGTAGTAAACGCCAACAAAAACGGTGTGTTGTTTATTACAAAATTTTTGAAGAAAGGAAATGTCAAACAACCAACGATATTCGGCGCGCGCAAAGTCTCAACTGCGTACGAAAAAATCAACGCAAAAATAATCTGAAAAAACAGTTTCTGTTTTCCTGAAATTCCTTTTGAATTTTTATATCTTATCTTTTTGAAATCATCGCAAAAACCGAGCATAGAATACGCAAACGTCAAAGCGAGCAACAGAAGCAAATAACCGTTATAAACATCCCCCCAAAGCAAAGAGGAAACTATCGTTCCGGCGATAATAACCGCTCCGCCCATGGTCGGTGTTCCTTGCTTTTGCAAAATATGAGAGGCGGGACCATCATCACGAATCGGCTGAGAATATTTAAAATGCCGAATGAAAGTCGGATACAAAAGAAAACTTATAATCAACGACGTTAGCAATGCACACATCGTTCTGAAAGTTACATACCGAAGTAAATTCATTCCCGACACGAAATTAAAATACGGAAATATAAAATTATAAAACATCTCAACCTATATTATTCTTCAAAAAATCCGTTACAACATTCATCTTCATCGAATGCGAGCCCTTTACCAAAACGCAATCGCTATCACGAACGTTTTCTGCCACTACAGTCGCCAAAACGCGCGAATCTTCACACCAAGCTCCTTGCCTACTCTGCTGAAGATTATCGAACAAACGCTTAGATAACTCTCCGCAAGCAAACACCAAATCTATTCCGAACTTATCAATTGTCGCTGATAAATTCTCATGATAATACACCGCATTCGTGCCCAATTCCAGCATATCTCCGATTACAAGAATTTTACGCCCTCCGGCATACTCTGACAGAGACTTTATCGCTGCGCGCATTGAAGTCGGACAGGCGTTGTAAGAATCATCAATAATCGTAATATCTCGATTTTTCAAACGAATAACGTTCCCCCTGTCCATCGACCTGAAGGAAGAAACAGCCTCGGCAAGTTGTCGCAAAGATATTCCGGAAATAAAATGAGCAGCCAACAACGACGGTAGACTGTTTTGCACGCACGCTTCGTTTCCAAACACCGAATATTGAATTTTCTCGCCGAGAATTTCCGCTATTATTTCGTGATGATTATCTTTGCAATTATCGCTTGTAATAAACGCGTCTGTGTTCGGTAATCCAAACGAGTAAACTTTTTTAACATCGTCTTTTATCGCTTTATTTTTCAAAAAATCCGCATACGGAGAATCCGCCGGAATAATCGCCGCTTCTTGCGGAATTTCGGTTTCAAAAATCTCTGACTTAGCTTTCGCGATATCCCAAATACAGTTGAAAAATTCCAAATGAGCTTCACAAACTTTTGTAATTACGGACACTCTCGGCGGAATAATATGTATTAGTTTTTTGATGTTCCCAAACGAACTCATACCCATTTCGAAAACACCGATTTTGGTATTGCGCTGCATCGTCGCGGCACAAACAGGTAAACCTATCTGACTGTTAAAATTCCCTTTTGTGACGTACACATCTTTTTCCAACTGTGCCGACAGAATATGATGAATCATATTCTTCGTGGTCGTCTTTCCGATACTTCCGGTAACGCCGACATACTTCGCGTTTGTTTTGCTGACGTTATATTCAGCTAATTTCACCAAGCCTTCATAGGAAGATTCGACTTTAATTGATTTGTCGAAATTACCTTGCTCCACTAAAGCTAATGACGCACCGTTAGATAAAGCTTGTTCCACAAAATTATGTCCATCGACTTTTTCACCTTTTAACGCAATGAACAAATCTCCGCGTTTAGCTTCCTTCGAATTCAGACAAATATCATTGATATCACACGATACATGTTGATTAAAAATTTCTGATAATTCTTCTTTTGAAAAAATCATAATCCAACCTTGTTTAGTATAACCTCTTTATCACTGAAATGAATTTTCTCGCCATTTATTAGCTGATAATCCTCATGACCTTTTCCGGCAATCAATAGCGTGTCTCCTTCCTGCAAATTGTCTATCGCAGATTTTATCGCGTTTTCTCTGCCTTCGATTTCCAGCGCATCAGGACAACCCGCAAGAATCATTTTTCTTATTTCAGACGGAACTTCATTGCGAGGATTGTCGTCAGTCACAATTGTTTTATCTGCAAATTCTGAAGCTATTTTGCCCATTATTTCTCTTTTCTGCATGTCGCGATTTCCGCCACAACCAAACAACACCACTAATTTGTTTCGCGTGTGATTTCTTAAAGATAAAATCGCGTTTTTTAATGCATCCGGCGTGTGGGCGTAATCGATATAAATATTGGCTCCATTATATGAAGAAACGAGCTCTAATCTTCCGCTTATCGGCGACATATTTTCTAATGCCTTCAAAATCGTCCCCTGCTCCACTCCCGTTAAATAGCATGAAGTCGCCGCACACAGCGAATTATAAATTTGGAACGTTCCCTGCAACGGTAATTTAAAACCAATTTTACGTCCGAAAAATAACGCTTCTACTTGTTGATATGTATCACGTGCTTCTACCGATAGTATTTTTACGTCATTAGCATTATAACCGTAATTAATGCATTTTATTTTTCTGCGATCCGCAATTTCATAAATTTCGGAAGAGTATTCACTATCGGCATTCACGACAAAACGAGAATCGGCATCAGCTAAATCGGAGAATAATTTTGATTTCGCCAGCCAGTAATTTTCCATTGTTTTATGATAATCGAGATGGTCTTGAGTTAAATTCGTAAAAGCACAAACACTGAATTTAACATTATCCAAACGATGCTGTTCAATTCCGTGACTGGAGGCTTCCATCGCCACACTGTCGACTCCACGAGAACATAAATCGTGCAAAATTTTATGCAGTTCAATTGCCCCCGGAGAAGTTAAATTCCCCGATAATTTTTTATGTTCAGACTTTGTTATTATTCCGAGAGTTCCTATACTACCTGCGTTTCTTCCCGCGAAATTCCAAATCTGCCTGATAATATCAACCGTGGAACTTTTTCCGTTAGTACCCGTAACTGCAACCACATCGGAAAATTTGCTTTCAAAAAACTTCGATGCAATATGCGCCAACTCCATGCGAATATTCGGCACACAAATTTTAACCACATCGTCTTTTAATTCGACATTTACAGAACCGTTTTCACTTTCCTCAACCGTAAATTTTGCACCTTTTGATATCGCGTCATTTATATAGGTCTTTCCATCAGCTGCGTTCCCGCTAACCGCTATAAACATATTACCTGAATTTACCGTTCGTGAATCGTCACTGATTCCGTTTACTTCGAGATTTTTAAACTCATCAGTTACCGTAAAATCCAATAATTCGCCAAGTGTCTTCATCTGATCTTTCTGAGCTCCTCTTTCCAATCAGGTTCTTTTTTTTCGGAAGGCATTATTCCGAGCATCGGCCCGATTCTTTTTATAATCGCTGCAGCAGTAGGCGCAGCATTCCATCCAGCAGTTTTGTATCCGTGAGTTTTTTCAGTTGCTTTAGGCTCATTTAAAACTAGGTATACGGCATACTTTGGATTTGGCATTGGAAATGCTCCGACAAAGCCAGCATAGTTGGCATCTTTTCTATATCTTCCGTTCTTTTGTTTTTCTGCCGTTCCCGATTTGCCTCCAACAAAATACCCCTTTACTTCTGCAAATTTGTTAGCACCTTCGGTAACGTTTAAACGCATTAAAATCTTTAGCTGATCAGATGTTTTCTTAGAAACGATTTTTCTCCCCTCGCCTGTTGCTTCACGCTGCAACAATGTCGGCACATTCAAAATGCCATCGTTTAAAATCCCCGATATGGTCGTAATCATATGCAAAGGACTCAAAGCAATACCGTGTCCATACGAAATCGTAACTGCAGCAGCGTCAGACCAAAAACGCGGATATAACGTATGCTGAGTTTCAGACAATTCACAAGAAACTGTATCTAGCAATCCGATATCTTTATAAAACTTCTTTTGATGTTCGCGACCTAACTCAAGAGCAATATGCGCGGAACCTATGTTGGAAGAATATTTCAAAATCTCCTCAACAGTTAAAAATGTCGCCTTTCCTTTAAAATCGTGGACAGTAAAGCGTCCCACTTTTAACGGAAATCTCGCATCAAATCTCGTAAACGGAGTAATGCGCCCCGATTCTAACGCCATTGTTGTATTAAATAATTTTGCCGTAGAACCAGGCTCTATAGCCGAAGAAGTAGCCATGTTAAAACGTTCAGGTGAATTTGGGTCGGAGTTTTTGTTCGGATCAAAATCAGGCAAAGATACCAATGACAATATACGTCCTGTCGATATTTCCATGACTATTGCCGCTCCGCCTAAAGCATGAAACTCTGCGATACTCTTCTTCAGCTCATCATGCACTGCATGTTGAATCTTAACATCGACAGACAAGCATATCGGTTCAGAAGATTCTCGAAGGGCATTATCAAATACTTTTTCCAATCCCGCTATGCCGATATTGTCTATATCAGTTCCACCGATAATATGTGCAAGCAAATTTTTATCAGGATACACTCTTCGTTCCGTCTTCAAAAAATGCATTCCCGGTATTCCTTGATTAAGTACTTCTTGCTCCTGTGTCGGAGAGAGATTGCGTTTTATCCACAGAAATTTTTTGGCTGTGGATAACTTTTTCAACATCTCTGTTTCACTTATTTCA
>CAMNGH010000037.1 GCA_946538065.1 uncultured Holosporaceae bacterium | reverse complement strand
TTAAATCCTGCAAAAGCAAATAGTCCTTTCATAAAGCGTTTTCTCTCACCGAAAGTTTTAACTACATCAACGACTTTTCTGTCCATTAATCGGTAATCTCCGACATTTTCAGGTATACGAAGATCAGCTAACCAATTATGAATTTTATAAAAAAGTTTTGCAGTGCATCTTTTCACAGGGGAATCCTGTGACCTATCCGCTCGCTTAGCTAGCACGACATCAAAGCCTTCTTTCCATTTTTTTACCATATCAAGAATCAGTTCAGGCGGATCTTGCAGGTCACTGTCGATTGGAATGACGCAATCGCCTTCTGAAAAATCCAAGCCAGCAGTCATAGCCGCATCTTTTCCAAAATTCCGTGAAAAATCGATAATCTTTATCTGTGGAATTTTCTCTTTATATTTTCGCAACAGATCCAATGTGGCATCCGAACTGCCATCATTAACGCAAACAATTTCGAAAGTCATTTTGGTCTTTTTCAACACGGGCATAACCGCATCAAAAAAAACACTGATAGATTCTTCTTCATTATAAAATGGAGCGACTAAACTAATACTAATCTTCTTCATTGTCTTCCGCAGTATCTATAAAAGCATAATATACGACATAATCGTTTATGACTGGAATCATATTTTCGAATAAAATATCCTGTTTATAAAAATTTCTGAAAGTTTCTATTTCATCGCTATCTTTTTTACACATGAAAGCGACAACTGACTTGTCATAAGGATATGGATTATAAATTTGATATAAATCGCAATGCTCGCTGTCATACGCCGACGGAGAATCTTTCAGAAACAAGTGTAACGAACGTACAGCTTTGTTTGTTCGTACATATTTTATTTTTTCATCGCCGAACTGTTTGTTCCAATCTTCATTTATACAGAGCGCGATTTGTCTCATATCTGTTGCATTTGTCGGATCATATTCTCTCAAAAACAATCTTGCGATTCCTAATTTTGCGGTAAGTACCATTGCAAATACAATGGATATTATCTTTGTAAATTTAAACAACTTATCGTAATCAAATGAATCTTTGTTCAAAATAAAAAGATAGGCTCCCAACGTCATAAACATATTGGTTCCCCAAAAACTACCGATTCTCATGCCTGTAAATAACGACACCAAAGACAGCAATGCTTGCGGAACAGTGGAAATAAACAGAACGAATTTTTCTTCTGTTGAGTAGTTTCCCTTCAAAGATGGAAGTAATGCAATTTTTTTCGTGTAAGAATAAGCAAACGCCCAAAATGCAGTAGCGTAAAACAAAATCTGCATACCGATAAAGTTAAAACTCGAGAAATAATCTTTCTGTGCATCTGTTGATTTATCTAAAGCGTAACGCAGAGTGACGAAATTATGTTCGGACATCCAGACCACATGCCAAGAAATTCCGACCAAAAAAGTTACAACTGTTATGTAGGGCAAAGACGTTTTAAACAGCGTACGACAATCTTTATCTAGAATCAGAAACAATCCCATACAACCGAGATATCCGAGTGCGATGTACTTGCCGATAATCGCTAACGCTCCTACGATTCCTAATGCAAAAGCATCGACTTTTGTTTGAAATTTTATCATACGAATGAACAGATAAAACATCATCGGATAAAGAGACATCAGTATTGTATTTGCATTGAATTTTTCGTTACCAAATACCGCGCATACGGAAGTCATGAATACTAATACAGAAGCCCACGACTTTTGCCTGTCATCAAACAACAATTCAGAGATTTTAAATACGAAGAATAAGCCTACTAACAAATTCAATTGCGTAAGAATATAAAGCGACTCAGGCCAAGAAAAACATGTCTTATAAAAGAAAAACGAAATCCATGCAAACAGCGGAGGGTGCTTATCGTAGCCAAGCTGAAGTTCTTTTCCCCAATACAGATTTTCTATCATATCGTAAGGAAGCTCATTTCTTATGAGCATCGGAATTAAAATGAAAGCCGATAGATACGCAAGGATAAAGTAAATATACGATTGCTCGCGCTTTTCCATTAATTAACCTTTCGGAAAGCGGTTTTTAACTGTTCTTCTACTTGCTTTTCCGTTATTAAATTAGTGATTTCTTCGTCAGTAAGTATGGCGCTGTCGTCACTCAATGGAATCCTATCAATGGCTCGTAAAACTTTATTGGAGTCGAAAGTCATTTTAACAATACAACGCTTAGTCATTGCAACTTCATGGAAGGCGATTTCTTCGGATTTTGCTCCAATGTAAATCCATGTGAAATTATCTTTGTGTAGTGATGGCGTTCCACACATGCCGATTACATCGCTCATTGTGGTTTTTCCGACGATGAATTTACTTAAATTATCTTCTACTGTAACGTTTCCGCGTGAATGAATAATCGGCTGACACGCCGTTAACAATCCTAAAATCATACCGCTGACAAGCATACTTCTTTTCATTTCCTTCACCCTACGCTTACATACATCAGATTATCAACTAAGACATCAAAAAATTCAATGTCGCTAACAATGGCGTTTTAATAAGAGAATCAAAAATACCTATATTCGTTCCTGTCATGTTCGATATTTGCCGACATAACGCTTCTATTCCAATAATAATGAAAAACCCCCAAGACTCCAACGCATAGAATTTTGGAACGAATCTAAGAGGCATAATCACTGCAAGAATTCTGCTACCGTCTAACGGTGGAATCGGAATAAGGTTAAAGAAAAATAACGCCAAATTTACGATGATGAAATTCATACCGATTTTTATGAACAAGTAATTTACATCTGTCGCAAAATCTTTTATCGCGATAGCTGTAATTGCTGCCAATATCAAATTGCAAAGTGGACCGGCAATAGCAACTAAAGCCATATCCTGCAGGGGATGTTTAAAATTTCTAGGATCAACGGGAACAGGCTTTGCATATCCGATTAAAAACGGAGAACGTATCAAATACAATCCAAGTGGGATTAAAAACGAACCGTACAAATCAAAATGAGTATGAAGTTTAAAACGACCGGCGCGTTTTGCTGTATCATCTCCTAACACATAAGCCATTGCGCCATGTGACATTTCATGCAAAATAACCGCCACGACAAGTGGTATTACGTTCAAAACGAAAGTATAGGCAAACTGCGACATTATTTTTTGCGAAAGCTCTCGAAGCTGATAATTTTTCCGTCATCGCTACTGGATTCTGTCTTCGGTTTGTCATCATCTCTATCTGGTGAAGTTGGTGAACTCTCTCCATCGAATGAAGGAGTAAACTGCAACGCAAATTTTACTGATGGATCGACAAACGCAGTTAATGCAGAAAACGGAACGACTAAAGTTTCCTGACAGCCGCTAAAGCTCAAATCAACAGAGAATCTGTCCTCAAAAGTTTTCAAATTCCAGAACTGATGCTGAATGACTATCATTATTTCTTCTGGATACTGTTTCTTCAAATACGACGGAATCTTCGTTTTTGGGTGATCTGTCCTAAAACGTATATAAAAATGATGATTACCAGACAAGCCGTTCTTCGCGACATCCGCAAGAACTTCTCTGACAACCGAAATAAGAGCCTTTTGAACTAACTCATCATATCTGAAATCACTCATACATACCCTCAACGCGTAAAGTGGGGCGAGTGATCGGATTCGAACCGACGACCTCCAGAGCCACAATCTGGCGTTCTAACCAACTGAGCTACACTCGCCACAGCACACAACATGATTACAATTTCATAGCGAAAAGGTCAATAGTAAATGCGAAAAAACACAAAAAACGGACGATTTTCACCGTCCGTCTAAAAGAATAAGAATATCAATAAAAGCTTAATTAAGCTAAATCAAAATCGGAATAACCCACAACTTTATACGTAGCATCAAGAGAATTGCGATCGATTTCCATAAGCTTATCTTTAGAAGAAGAGCCATTCTTCAAAAGTTCAATATCTCCGATGTTGCACAACTGCAAAGATGTCGGAGTTACACTCCAAACTTTTTTTATCATGATATTTCCATGATTCAAAATAATAACAGTTGATTCCGGAACCAAATTTGACGCAGGTTCTACATACAGCGTGGAAGATTCGCTGAAATAAGGTTTAAAGTAAGTGTCAGCTTTAATGGCAAACACATCTGCTTTATCAACCAGTTCTATTGGGCGATATTTCCATTCGGCTGGAGAACAAATCTTTATTTCCAATTTTGAGCTATCATTCTCATTGGCTGCAACGCAATAAAGAGGCATACTGCTCTCTCTTCCGGCTTCGCTTCTTCTCCTTCTGCTAAATTCTATAGGAGTTATCAACTTGTTCTCATGAGATGTCTCTTGCAATAATTCTGCCGGTTCGCAGCCGAAGGCATGAGACAATCTCTTAATCAAATCTGTATTTAATCTTCTTGAACCAGACTCCAAACGTGATAAATAGGAGATTGAAATGCTGGTTATTTCGGATAACGTCTCCAAAGTATATCCGCTCTTTTTGCGCAGATACTTAAGGTGAGTGATAGGTGCATCTTTTCTTTTTCTGCCGACTCTTTCTCTATTAATATCGAAAGTACTTATATCTAAGTCTTTCATTGGGCTCAAACTTTGTCTTGCCATATTTACCTCTACTGAAACTGCTTTTCATAGTACACCTAAAGACAAAAAGATGTCTATACCCTTTTTTGAAAAAATTAATTATTTTAAATTTTTATATGGTTATTGCTTTGAAAAAAAAGATTTTTCTCTCGTTTTTCTGAAAATACAACTTGTGTATTGCAAAAAAGCTGTTTTCACTTCATACTGTCTTGTGTTAATTGATTGAAAAGTTAGTAGTCTTTGTTGTTTTTGTGCTTTTCATCTGTGGTTGTATTGCTAAAACAGTGGAGACGGTGTTTTGTTAAAAAACAAAGACTTATCATTTGGCGCAAAAAACAAATTGTGCAAAACGCACAATGACAAAAATGTTTCTCAAAGAAAAATAAAGCTGTGTGTGTTAAAATCGCAAAGTTGTATAAAAACATATCATCCACTAAAAAATAGGAAAGTAAAATTACATCGTTTGAAATTCGTTTGCGATAATGAACTCGGGTCTTTTTTCTCTCAAGATATTAAATATCGTGAATTTTTATCAAAAAGATTTAAGGTTAAATCCGGAAAAGTTGAGCAATTTTGGACGACAGAAGAGAAAGTTGTTAATTGGTTGAGGAGCATCGGCATACAAATCAGGCGTATACCAAGTGGTTTGTATGTAATCAACGATAAAGTCTATAACATGAACGCAATGTTGCTATTTGCGAACAAACAACGCGCAACTCGAGGCCTGCCCCCATTTTATATGGAAGGGCTTACCGAATATTGATTACTTTAACATATCCGCAACATCATGTCCGATGAATTGTGTCCGAATAATCTTCTGCTCTTTTGTTTGCAGATTTCTTATAATCGCACGCTCATCCAGTAATTCAAGTTCATTCGCTATCAATACCAGTTTGATGCCTTTTTTACTGGCATAAGTGAGTTGTGCTCCTAACCCTTTATCTTGTAGATAAATTTCTGTTTTCAATCCGGCCTTTCTCAGTTTCTTCGCCAGAGACATATAGCTTCCAATATATTCCCTGTTTTGCGTTGTAACTAAAATATCCGCAGTTGAATACTTATCTGCTTTGAATATCCCTTGCTCTATTAATTTCGGAATTAATCGAGAGATACCAATTGTCGCGCCAACGCCCGGAAACTTCTTGTTTGATATCATTGTCGTTAGGTTATCGTACCTTCCGCCACCGGAAATACTGCCAATATCTTTGAAATCATCAAATTCCGTTTCAAAAACATTGCCTGTGTAATAAGTTAATCCTCGAGCTAATCTAACAGATAACTTTACGAAATTGTCATTTATATTGATTTTCTTTAGGATTTTTAACACCGTCTCAATTTCTTCAACGCCTTTTTTAAAGGTTTCATTGAAACCATAACCTTTCAAAATCTGTAAGATTTCGTCGTTATTGCCTCTTTTTTCAACATCTAAAAAGTTTTTGATTTTTGCAATATTTTCAGATGCTATATCCAACTCTGCTAATGCTTTATCGAAATCCTCCGGAGTGATTTTATCAAGCTTATCAATCAACTGAATAACCGCAGTTATCTTATCTTCCGGCATCAGTGTAATCAAAAAGCCTGACAGAATCTTGCGATTGTTCAGTTTTGTATGAAATTTTGGAACACCTAACGCTCTTAAAATTTCAATAATTATAGAAATAACCTCAGCGTCATGCTCAATTGACAGCTCCCCTTCGCCAATAATGTCAATATCGCACTGGTAAAACTGCCGATATCTTCCGTATTGAGGACGTTCTCCGCGCCATACAGGAGATATCTGATATCTTTTGTGAGGAAATATCAATTGCCCTGAATTTTCAGACACATATCTCGCCAATGGAACAGTCAAATCAAAACGCAACCCTAAATCTTTCTTTGCGGCGTTTTCGTCAGCCAATCGATATATGCCGTAAATTTCATTGTCGTTTCCCTTTGCTAGAAGAGTGCTAACCCGTTCAACAGCAGCAGTATCCATTGGAACAAAACCATGCTCTTCAAAATGATGCGTAATTATTGATACAGCTCTATTGAAGGCGATTTGTTCATTCGGTAAAAACTCGGGAAATCCCGAAATACTGCTTTTCATAAGCTCTCCTTACAAAACTCGACCTATAACCAATACCACAGATGATATCAGAAAACTATTACTATATAATTAACTCTTCGGAAATATTTTGCTCACATCTTGAGACAAGGCGATTTTTTGTGTAACTTTCTGATGATGCGGTCGTAGCTCAGTTGGATAGAGCACGAGATTCCTAATCTCGGGGTCATGGGTTCGAATCCCTTCGATCGCACCACTATTTCTTGTGTTCTCTAAGCGCCGTTAAAACAATCGATTGGAACTCAAAGAATTCGGGAATTTTCCCAAATTGTTCGTTAGTAATCTCCTCCAATGCTTGTATGATATTTGCGTCGGGGTGATATTGTTGAAGGAATTCGGTTACCTCATCATTTACGACCAAAGCCGGTGACAAGCAATTGATATTTGCGCAAATTTGTGAAAATTCATGTTTTATAATTTCAGGCTCAGGATGCATACCGCAACAACAGAATGCATAAAGCATAATCAGCGATACCGATATTTTTCTTTTCATATTTTTCCTCCTCCATTAATTTGTCTGCAATTTTAAACAAATTGCGAGCAACATACAAACAGTATGACACAATTGATTTTTCAATTACATTTTTGTTATATTCCATCGGAGTTTTAAGAGTATGAGCTTGTTCATTTTCGTTTTCTTTTCAGTTTTGTATGTCCTTGCAGGATACCTCAGCGCAAAATGCATTTTCATCGCAACAAAACGGATGTGGCTGGGCGTTGTAACGGTGATGCTATCAACGACTTTCCCTTTTGCAATGAGCCTCATGCATTTGGGAATTCTCTGTAACTGGCTACTCGATATATTGTGTTACATTGGGTATATCTCCATCGGCTTTTTTATGTACTTCTCTATGTACTGCCTGTGCATATTCGCTGTGAAGTTATTTTGGAAACAGTTGAACCTTCAAAAAGCATTTTTATTTGGAGTAGCCGGTGTTGCATGCCTTTTATGCTACGGGTATTTCAACGCGGTAAACCCACGACTGAAAGTCATTGAAATTCCTGCCGAAACCAATGCAAAAATCTGCTTTGTTTCCGATATTCACGTTGGTTCGATTAGCACTGTAAAACTATTAAACCGCGTAATAGACAAAATTAATGAAACTAACGCAGATTTCGTTATTTTCGGAGGCGATACGTTAGACTTAAACGCATTACTTAATTATAAAGATGAAATTTTGCAGGGCATGGCGAAAATAAATAAGCCTAAGTTTGCAGTTATCGGAAATCACGAAATTTATGCAGGCGCTTTGGAAAGTGTCGAAGTCATGAAGCAAGCAGGTATTCACGTATTATTGGATGAAGTAGAAGACATTGGGGATTTGACCATTGTTGGACGTATAGATTCTACTTATCCACAAAGGGCCTCTCTGGTGCAAATTATGCCGAAAAATCGCAAAAATGTAATAGTAGTTGATCACGCGCCAAAAGAAATAAATGAATCTGTTAAAGAACATGCAATATTACATTTGTCGGGACATACTCACGATGGCCAAATGTTTCCGATGAACTTTGTAACTGAATTTACTTATAAAATAAAGACAGGAATATTGCGCAAATTGCAGGGCACATACTGCTATATCACTCCGGGAGCGGGATTTTGGGGCCCTCCTTTCCGTATTGGAAATCATCCTGAAGTCGTACTTGTGCTTCTAAAACATCGCTGAACATAGATTTTGTGAAGACTGAAACACATTTCATCATTGACAAACCGCCAGATGTTTTGTTATTGTTTTGGCAAGGTTTTGAAAAATATGAGCTTGTTCCTTTTCTTCTTGGCTTTATATATAATTGCAGGGTATATTAGCGCAAAGTGCATTTGCATTGCTACAAAACAGATGTGGTTGGGCGTTGTAATTGTGTCGCTATCAACAACTTTTCCGTTTGCGAGACGCCTTTTACACTTTGGAATACCGGACAATTGGCTCCTTGATATATTGTGTTACATTGGGTACATTTCCATCGGATTCTTTATGTACTTCTCAATGTACTGTCTGTGTACACTTGCCGTATGGTTGTTTTGGAAAAAACTAAATCTGCAACGAGCTTTCTCAATTGGAATAGTTGGTGTGACTGTTCTTTTGTGCTACGGATATTTCAACGCAATGAATCCTCGTTTGAAAGTTATCGAAATCCCTTCGAATGTTGATGCAAAAATCTGCTTTGTTTCCGATATTCACGTTGGTTCGATTAGCACTGTAAAACTATTAAACCGCGTAATAGACAAAATTAATGAAACTAACGCAGATTTCGTTATTTTCGGAGGCGATACGTTAGACTTAAACGCATTACTTAATTATAAAGATGAAATTTTGCAGGGCATGGCGAAAATAAATAAGCCTAAGTTTGCAGTTATCGGAAATCACGAAATTTATGCAGGCGCTTTGGAAAGTGTCGAAGTCATGAAGCAAGCAGGTATTCACGTATTATTGGATGAAGTAGAAGACATTGGGGATTTGACCATTGTTGGACGTATAGATTCTACTTATCCACAAAGGGCCTCTCTGGTGCAAATTATGCCGAAAAATCGCAAAAATGTAATAGTAGTTGATCACGCGCCAAAAGAAATAAATGAATCTGTTAAACAACATGCAATATTACATCTGTCGGGACATACTCACGATGGCCAAATGTTTCCGATGAATTTTGTAACTGAATTTACCTATAAAATAAAGACAGGAATATTGCGCAAATTGCAAGACACGTACTGCTATATCACTCCGGGAGCGGGATTTTGGGGCCCTCCTTTTCGTATTGGAAATCATCCTGAAGTTGTATTGGTTCGACTGAAACAGCGTTAAATAAGAACTTTGTATTGAACTTGTATTCTGTGTTACACTATTCGAGTTGTGTATGTTGGTTTTAGTATGCAAAAAGAAGATCTGGTCATTTCATTAGAAAACGTCTCTTTAAGTTATGGAGATGGTGCGCCCGTATTGAAGAATATTTCTCTTGAGTTGAGAAAAAAATCTTTTCATTTTTTAACAGGGCCAAGCGGGGCAGGAAAAACATCGTTATTAAGATTACTGTATATGGGGATTAAACCATCCTCCGGAAAATTGAAAATTTTTGATAGAGATGTATCGGAAATTAGCCGTAATGAGCAATGTAAAATGCGACAGCGGATTGGAGTTGTATTCCAAGATTTTAATTTGTTGAATCATCTTTCTGTTTTGGATAATGTTGCGCTTCCTTTAAAA
>CAMNGH010000036.1 GCA_946538065.1 uncultured Holosporaceae bacterium | reverse complement strand
TCCTTTAAAAGTTATCGGAGAATCAAAAAGACGCAGAGAACATCAAGCAAAAGAAATTTTAGATTGGGTTGGTTTAGGAAATTGTTTTAACGCTCTTCCTGACACTCTTTCCGGCGGACAAAAACAACGTGTAGCAATTGCTCGTGCGGTAATTGCGCGTCCAGACATTCTCCTTGCTGACGAGCCGACAGGGAATGTAGACGAAAAAATAGCGAACAAACTGATGGGGTTGTTTTACGGTATGCACAGAATGGGAACGTGCGTAGTTGTTGCAACGCACTATCGCCAATTCGTAGATAAATTTCATTATAATGAGATTGCGATAGACAGCGGGCGATTGGTAACAAAACCTCGTATTAAAGGAGGACTGTAATGAGCTTATCTTTGAAACATGATTATGACTTTAATTTTCAGGGAGATAAGTCAGACAGATTTGTTTCGTTTATCTTTGCTTTTTTGATGTATTCGGTGACTATTGCTTTGGCGAGCAGCTTTTTTACCAATAACCTTACCGAAGAATGGAAAGATGCGTTAAATGGACACCTTACAGTCGAATTTCAGACACGTGTTGATGGGGCGGATGAAATTTTAACACCGAGGCAGCATGAAGAAATACGGAAATCATAAAATCGCTTCCGGGGGTACGATCTGTAAGAAAGTTGAGAGATTCGGATATTTTGAAAATTCTGGAGCCGTGGTTGGCGGGAACAGCGATTCCGGATGATTTTCCGTTTCCTGTAATATATGACGTCGAAACAAATCCTGAAATGAGTCCGGATTTGCTCGTTTTATCGGAACAATTATCAAAAATATCACACGGCGTAAAAATCCATAATCATGCGAATTGGTATGCGCCGATTATGAAAATCAGTGATGGGTTATTCATTTTTGCAATTTTATTGAGCATCCTTGTTGGTATTACAGTTTGCACAACGGTTATTTTTATTACAAAAAAAACATTGAGCGTGCATCGTGACAGTGTAAAAATTTTGCAATTGATAGGAGCAAATAATTCGTATATCGCCTCACAATTCAAGAAGTATTACTTTTCTATCGGATGCAAAGCATCGTTTTTATCGATTTGTTTGAGCTTGCTTACAATCCTTGGAATTAATTATGTAACGTCTGCGAGTTTACTGAATTTAGAGGTTTTAGAGTATATTGGCGGAGCTGTAATTATTCCTATTATTACAACAATTGTTGTGATGATTACGTCACAAAGAACCGTACTATTCTTTTTAAAAAACGATAAGTGGTTAAGTTAATGGTAAAAAGAATATGCGAGTTTATCGCGATTTTTGTTGCTGTTTTGTTCTTCGCTTTCTGCATTTTTCTTGCAGATGTGGTTACTTATGATGAAACATACCCTGCTGACAGTTGCGAAAATATGGTTGTTCTGACAGGAGGGCGACACAGAATTTCTCGCATGTTGCATGTGTTGGATACTTATAAACCGGCTAATATTTTTATTTCAGGCGTTTACGAAAAAACAACATTGAAAAATATTTTTGGGAATGTAGATGTGAGTGGTATTCATATCATTTTGGGAAAACAAGCTCGAAACACTACAGGTAATGCTTTAGAAATCAGTGAATGGGTAAAGTTAAATAATATTACGTCGATAATTCTTATTACCTCGGACTATCATATGAAAAGGGGAATGTTAGAATTAAAACATCAAAGTCCGAATTTAAAGATTTTCCCATGTGCAGTTAAATCGAAATTTAATTGGCATTTCTTACAGAATTGCGCTAAAGAATTTTACAAAACGATATACGTATGTTTTAAAAATTTAAAGGAATGATTATGACGTTTTTGCGTTCAGTGGTTTTTAATATCGTATTGTTTTCGGTATTGGTAATCGGATTGATTGTCGGAATACCTTGGCGTTTTTTTGATGGGCGCTATACTTGTATATTTTGGGATAAATTCTCTCGTTTTTTGCAAGGCATTACTTCCGTTGTTGGCGGTATCTCCTGTCGTTTTGAAAACGAGCAATATCTGCTGAATGAACCGGCTGTCTATGCTTTTCGTCATGAGTCTATGTGGGAAACAATGATGCTGATTTACAAGTTTAAGCATCCTGTGTTCGTTTTGAAAAAAGAATTGCTTGATGTGCCTTTGTTTGGTGTTATGGCAAAAAAATCAGGCGCAATAGCCGTCGATAGAGAAAACGGCGTAAAGTCTTTAGCAGAAGTTATGAAGAAAATGTCAGAGGCGATTGCTGCTGGCAGATCTGTTATTATTTTTCCTGAAGGTACACGAGTTCCGACAGGAAAGCATGTCCCGATAAAAAGAGGAATTTCTCTCTTTTATAAAAAGCTGAATTGCCCGATTGTTCCCGTTATACACAACGCCGGAAGATTTTGGCCGAGACGTGGTTTCATCAAGCATCCTGGAACTATAACTGTCAGATTTTCGGAGCCGATTATGCCGGGACTTTCGCAAGACGAATTTATGGAAAAGCTGAACAATGTATTTAAAACAGAAGTAGAAAAATTAAATTCTTTGGAAGGTTAAAATGTCTTTTGAAACGACTTTAGATAAGATTTTAGAGCGATATGAAAATTTAAAACAGCAAATGCTCGAATGCGTAGATGACTCGGAGAATTTTGTAAAACTCTCGAAAGAATTTGCGAATCTCGAGGATTTTGCGACTGTTATTAACAAGTACAAGAAAGCGAAAAATGAATTAGCAGAATTAGAGGAAGTTATACATTCCGAAGATACCGACGCCGAGTTTAAAGAATTGGCGATATCAGAAGCCGAATCGCTGAAAGCATCTATTCCGCAATTGGAAAAAGAAATCAAAATCATGCTCATTCCGAAAGATGTTACAGACGAGAAAAACGCTATCATCGAAATTCGCGCAGGAGCAGGCGGGGATGAAGCTGGATTATTTGCGGCAGATTTATTCAGAATGTATCAGAAATATTCAGAATTCCGCGGTTGGAAATTCGAAGTTTTGTACGCTCACGAATCGGGTATCGGCAGCATAAAAGAAGCATCGGCGTCAATTTCGGGAAAAGGAGTGTTCTCGTATTTAAAGTTTGAATCAGGTGTGCATCGTGTGCAACGTGTCCCTGTTACTGAATCCAGCGGTCGTGTACATACGTCAACTGCTACCGTCGCAGTTCTGCCGGAAGCTGAGGAAGTCGACGTAAAAATCGATGAAACCGAATTGAAAATCGACGTTATGAGAGCGTCAGGCGCGGGCGGACAACACGTTAACAAGACAGAAAGCGCCGTTCGTATTACTCACATTCCTACGGGCATTGTCGTTGTGCAACAGGAAGAACGGTCTCAACACATGAATCGCTTGAAAGCCATGAAGATTTTGCGCGCACGTTTGTATGAATTGGAACGCCAAAAATTACACAACGAAAGAGCAGATAACCGCCGTTCTCAAATCGGTACAGGAGATCGTTCGGAACGTATTCGCACCTACAACTATCCGCAGGGAAGAGTATCTGACCACCGCATTAACTTGACGCTCTACAAGTTACCGCAGATTATGGAAGGTGCGGGACTGGACGAAATAATAAGAGCCCTCATCGAATATGATCAGGAAGAGCAAATTGCCAATTTCAACGAGGAAGCGTAGTGCTTTCCGCTAGGAATTTAATAGCGGAGAATTCCGACGTCCCCGCAAAGGATATACGGTTACTTATTGCGAGAGTGAAAAACATTTCGTATGAAAAAGTTGCGTTCGATGCGGATTCCGTGTTTTTAAACGCCGAGGAGCAAAAGCAACTTCAACAGCTGTTGGCGCGCTATCGCAACGACGAACCTATCTCTAAGATTCTCAACAGCAGAGGATTTTGGAAATATGATTTTTTCGTAAATGAAGACGTACTCGATCCCCGTCCCGAAACCGAGTTGATTATCGAAACCGTACTCAAGTTGTTCAACACCTCCGAAAAGTTAAACTTTCTGGACATAGGAACGGGCAGCGGTTGCATCCTACTGAGCCTACTGGGAGAATTCAAAAATTCCGTCGGACTCGGAATAGACATAAGCGAAAAAGCAATCGCCGTAGCACTTCAAAACCAACAACGATTGAATATCAAAAATGCTAATTTTGAAAACGCAAGTTGGAACGATTTTTCTCCGTCATGCCAATTTAATGTCATCGTCAGCAATCCGCCGTACATAAGAACTTCCGAAATAGCGTCTCTGGATAAAAACGTCCGAGAATACGACCCGCTGTTGGCACTGGACGGTGGCGAAACAGGTCTGAGACCATATCAAGAAATCTCCGCACTCGCGACACATTGGCTGAAACCAAACGGACATATAATCTTCGAAGTCGGATACAACCAATCGCAAGCCGTCAGCGAAATCCTTCATTCTAACGGATACAATTCCATACAAATCGCAAAAGACCTCGCCGGTATAGAGAGAGTTGTGCACGGAAGAAGGGGGTAGTGTAACTATATCTCCCATACAGAAATTGCGTTTACGTTTGCTGATAGTGGTTGAATTTCAGGAGTCAAACAGATTTCACAGCCACGTGTAATAGGTTCTAACTTCTCAAAAATTTTAAATGCAGAAATATCTTTTGCCATTGGAGTCGCATGTTTTTTTATTTCTATAGGATAGAAACTCTGATTCTGTTGAATGAGTAAATCTATTTCATTTCCTTTTTCATCGCGGAAGAAAGCAACAGGAGGATTCTCCGCGTTGTGATAATAAGATTTCAAAATCTCACTCACAACAAAAGTCTCGAAAAACGCACCGGCAGAAGTTCCAAATTGCAGAGCTTCAGCAGTTGTCCAACCTGCTAAATATGCTGCTAATCCTGTATCTAAAAAATAAAGTTTCGGCGTTTTCGTCAACCGTTTCGTTACATTTTTAAAATATGGCTGTAACAAATAAATAATACCGGAAGCTTTCAGCACGGAAATCCAATTTTTCACAGTTGCTGAAGATACTCCTACGTTCCTTGCTATATCCTCAAAATTTAATTCTTGTCCTGTTCGAGCAGCAACGACTTTAAGAAACGTAATAAATGAAACTTCGTTCCCCAAATTAATCAGTTGTCTCACGTCACGTTCAAGATATGTTCGAATATACGAATCGAAAAAAGCCGTACGATTTTTTTCATCTTTAGATATGACATCAGGAAATGCCCCCTGCCAAATAATCCTAAACGTATCTGAAATTCCTTTCTTGGACAGCAAATTTTCCACCATTGATTTCGGAAAAAACGGTTGCTGTTTGCTACCTACCCCTTCTCTCTCATATATTGAAAATCCAAGCATGTCAATTATAGCGATACGACCAGCTAGAGATTCGGTAACATTTTTCATCATGTCATATTGTTGTGAACCCGTCATCCAAATAAGACCATTTTTATCTGAATTATCAAGAAAAATTTTTATATAAGGAAACAGTTCCGGAGCGTATTGTATTTCATCAATAATAACAGGAGGAGTATACATATCCAAAAAGCCTTTGGGATCGTTTTTCGCCAATAATAAGTCGGGACGATTATCAAGAGTTACGTATTTTCTCCCATCCTCTGCAATATGTCTTAAAAGGGTAGTTTTCCCTATTTGCCGTGGTCCAGTTATAAGAACTGCTTTAAAATTTTCCGAAATACGATCAATTTCTTTGGCTAATGTTCTTTCAAAATACCGCTTCTCTGACATTCATCAACTCTCCAACGTCACCATTACGATTTATATTATCTGAAATCTCAGCACAAATCAAGAAAAAGCGTAAATTCATAAGTCGACTTCAGATTTACGCCTTTTTCTTCTAATATACTCATAAAACAGGATATTACATGAGCAGATTTTCTATTCCTTACTTAATACGCCAACGCTTGAACTGCTGTTTGTGCGCTTGGCAGGTATAAATACAGTTCGCTTAAATTGAAAAAACGCTTACTCTCTATACCAGACAATGGTGCGGAAAATAAGAATCCTTGTCCAATGTCGGCCTGCATATCTTGTGCACACTCCAATTGCGCGCGGTTTTCAATTCCTTCTGCGACAACAGAGCATCCTATATCATGCGCAATTGCAGTAATATGTTTCATAACAGATCGTATTTTTCTGTTTGATGGGGCTGCTTGTATAAATTTTTGATCTATTTTTACAATATCCAGTGGCAATTCACTGATGTGCTCAATTCCTGCATATTGTACGCCGAAATCATCTAATGCGATTTTTACACCATGAGAGCGCAACAAACTCAAGGTTTTTTTGGCGTCTTCCAGCATTTCAGGTTTTGTATCTTCGCTTACTTCCAAAACGATATTATTTGCATTTATGCTCATGTCATCTATAACCTTCAAAAATGCGCGACAAAACTTTGTGCTAACGACATCATCAAGTGTCATATTAATGAAAAGTAAAGACTTGCTACTAACAAGTTTTCCCGAAAATATCGCTTTCAATATTTCGGCGGCGCTCGGAAATTTCTCATCGTTCGCTTTTTTGCAGAGAGCTTCATAGCCGAGAATACTATGATTACTCAGGCGAACTAAAGGTTGAAACCTAAAATTATTAACCATTTTTACTGTCCGTTTTCTTAGAATATATGGTTCGGATGAGTAAAATCAAGTTCTTTCGAAAAATTTATTTAAATCTTTTATGGAAAACGAAACATATGACGGTCTGCCGTGACAACATTGCGCGATATTGCTGGTGTTTTCCATTTGTCGCAGAAGAGAATTCATTTCCTCAATACTTAAGGATTTTCCTGCGCGCAAACTGCCATGACATGAAATCGTTGAGACAATATGGTTTATTTTGTCACTGATAGTATAGGCATCGCCGAAGCTTTCCAGTTCATCGACTATGTCTGTAATTAATGCGTTGACTTCACAAGAACCTAAAATTGCGGGAATTGCCGTGACATTTACCAAATCAGGAGCTAATTTTTCAAAGTGTATTCCGAATTTCAGTAGCAACTCTGAATTGGCTTCTAATAATTCCACTTGAGACTTTGAGAAAGTACAAACTTCCGGCAATAACAAAGCCTGCGAATCCAACACATTGTTTTTTAGTTTTTCCAGAGTGATTCTTTCCGCCGCCGCATGCTGATCGGTAATAAACAAATTTTCAGCGGTTGCCGACACAATATATGTATTATTGATTTGATACAGAGCGTCTCCGAGATGAATTTCCGTTCCATCTGTTTGAGCTTCCGTTTCGGGAATGGTCACTTGCGAAGTTGCAATCGGCGGGACTGCAGGAGTAGCCTGAGCAAACCGATTTCCCGTATTTGCTTTCTCGACATTGTCCTTCGGCAAGAAAAACTTATACTCCTGAAACACATCTTTTTTCACCCGAGGCGGCGTGACATAAGGCGTAGCTCTCGCCGTTTCTATCGGACGAAAACTGTTTACTGCTTCTGTCGTAGGCTTAAGAGCGCCGAAAGAAGAGAGCGCTTTTTTGAGCTCAGACATAATAAAATATCTAACTTTATCGGCATCTTTAAAACGAATTTCGGTTTTGGCGGGATGCGCATTTACATCAACAGCGTTATATGGCATGTCCAGATATACGACCGCCGCGGCATACCTTCCCTGAGGCACCAACCCCGAATACGCCGACTTCAATGCCGACGCGAAAAACTTATCTTTCACACATCGATTATTCACGAAAAAATACTGATAATTCGCCGACGCCTTATTGAAAGTCGGAACACCGACAAACCCGCGCAGTTTCAAATCGCCCGACTGAGCGGTAATCGCAAACAAATTCTCGGCGAACTGATTACCGAAAACGTCGTTCACTCGAGTTTTAATATCATCCGTTTTTTCGTAGCGAGCCTTGCATTTATCGGCATCATAAAAAGAAAACGTCACTTGCGGAAACGCCAACGCGATACGATTGAACATCGCAAAACAATTTTCCGATTCCGTCGCATCTGACTTTAAGAATTTCAAACGCGCGGGAGTAGCAAAAAACAAATCCCTTACCTCAATTGTCGTTCCCTGTTTGCGACTGCAAGGCGCCAAATCCGTAACTTTTCCGCCCTCCAACTGCAGGTTCCACGCGTCAGAGCCATCACATGTGGCAATTGAAACACGAGCTATCGAGGCAATAGACGGCAGAGCTTCTCCACGAAATCCGAAAGTATGAATATCAAACAAATTATCCGACGACAATTTTGAGGTCGCATGACTGAGCACGCACATTTCCAACGACTGCTCATCCATACCGCAACCATTATCGCTAATGATTATCGAGCTTTTTCCGGCATCTGTAACCTTCACAACAACATCAGTCGCACCGGCATCAATAGCGTTTTCCATCAGCTCCTTGACAACCGACGACGGACGCTCAACAACCTCGCCCGCAGCAATCTGATTGATTAAATTTTGCGATAACAGCCTTATAGTCATAATTAACCTCTTGTTAATAATAGACGAAAACAAAAGGTTATACCAGAAATCATTTCAAGAGAGAGGTAAGAAAAGGTTACTTTCTGTCTTCTAATATGCGGATAAGTCTTTCAGCATTATCGCTAGTGATTCTTAGTAGAACAAACCCCATCAATTCCGCAAAATTATAGGGAAAGTCAGAGTTAACATTACTAAATTTACATATTTGTTCTATCAATTTATGATACTTATCGTATATTTCATCAGATGAACTTTCTTTATTATCTAGCATTTGATTAAGGCTTATTGCTTGTACTACGCACGTTTTTCTCGCATCTTCAGTAATTCCGGATTGTTCTATTTTCGGCATGGCAACAAGAGTAATCGTCGTAAAAATGAACGCAAGTATGACTAAATATCTATTAAACATTTTGATATCCTTATTCTACAAATCTATAATGTTAAATGAAGTTTTACACAATTAAGTAAAGATTAAGTAAATTTTTTAATTTTTGTGCATAAGATTTTAATATGAATGATATTTGTTTAGATATTCGCGAATTGTTGGATAAAAATATCGATATTAAATACCGAGAATTTGTTACTCCCCTCGTTCCGAACGAACTTAATATTCTAGGGGTACGTATTCCTGTTTTGCGTCAAATAGCAAAGACTATTGCACAACGTAACGACGTAGAAATTTTTTTGCAAATGACTCCAACAGTAATTGAAGAGGCCTTATTACAAGGAATGATAATAGGTCGATTTAAGTTGCCTGACATTTTAAAATGGACACGCATTTTTATTCCAAGAATTACTAACTGGAGTATATGCGATGTTTTTTGTGGTAACTTAAAAATCACGAGAAAGCATCCGAAAATTATATGGGATTTTATTCAGCCTTATGTGCGTTTGAACGAAGAATTTTCTTCGCGATTCGCGTTAATTATGATGTTAAAATACTTTATAAACGAAGAATACTTATCGCAAATTTTTACCGAAATAATGAATGTCCGTTGCAAAAAATACTATACGCAAATGGCTGTTGCTTGGTTGCTTTCGATGTGCTATGCAAAATTTCCAAATGAAACTTTTGAATTTTTGAAAACACATAAAATAGACGTTGATATCCTCGCAAAAACTACACGAAAAATATTTGATTCATATCAAATATCCGCTATAGATAAAGAAAAAATAAGAAGGTGGGGAAAAATGGAAAAGACATGTCGCAAAAATTCTATTTCTGCAACTACAGATAAAATAAGAAACAGTGCCAAGATAGTCCTTTTAAACGATAAAAATGAACTTTTATTAATCGGTACAGATGATAGAAACATTAAGGATATCAATGGAAATTACAAAGGGCGCTTCTGGCAATTGATTGGCGGGAAAATTGAAGAAGAAGAAACTTTAAAAAATGCTTTAAAACGCGAACTATTTGAAGAAACGGCTTTGACCGCTGAAGATGTTGAGTTTGGACCGATAATTTGGCAAGGCGAATTAGATTTGATAATGCACGGCGAGCTGACTAGGATAAAACAAAAATTTATACTCGCGCGGTTAAAAGGCGATGGTGTCGTGAATTTAACTCACTTAACACAGGAAGAGAAAGAAACTGTTACTGAGTTGAAATGGTTTTCTTTGAAAGAGATACAAGAAAGCAAAGAGATAATTTATCCCGGACTTCTTCCGACTTATTTGAAAGAAATATTAAACGGACATATCCCAAATGAACCAATCGAGATAGATTTGGCAAGGGGGAGATAACATCGCGATAAAGATTATGGAAAGTGAGTTGTAAGTAGGAGAAGAGAACTTGATTGAACACATATTAAAAATCCTCGTACACACTCCGATATGGGCTTTTGTCGTTTTCGCTTGGCTGATGTTTATCGGAATTC
>CAMNGH010000035.1 GCA_946538065.1 uncultured Holosporaceae bacterium | reverse complement strand
AACTCCGCCTGATTTGATACAATTGCTGGATTTGGTCGCACTAGCTACGGTTTGCGATGTTGTGCCGTTAGTGGGGCTAAACAGGGCGTTTGTTTCAACTGGACTGAAAGTCATTCGCAAGAGAAAAAATTTAGGAATAGATGCACTTCTATCACTGAGTAAAAGTGAGGATATTAACGCAGAAACGATTTCGTTTTTTCTTGGCCCGAGACTTAATGCGGCAGGAAGAATTGCGCACGGTAAAATCAGTGTCGATTTGCTGACGTCACAAAACCCGATTGAAACGCAAACATTAGCAAAACAATTGGACGAGCTGAACGCAAAACGTCAGTCGATTGAAAATAGCATAATTGATGAAGTGCAGGACAAAATCGATGAAAGGCTAAACTTTATTTGCTGTTACTCTGCCGATTGGCATGTTGGAGTAATTGGAATAGTAGCGGGACGATTAAAGGAAAAATATAACAAGCTGAGCATAATTATTTCACAGGATTCACATGGAGTAGGGAAGGCCTCTTGCCGTTCCATTGCCGGAGTTGATATTTCGGCGTTGATAAACAAAGCAATTGCAGCAGGCATTATTTTATCGGGCGGAGGTCACGCTGTCGCAGCAGGTTTTTCAATTGATGTATCGAAAATTCCAGAGTTAATAGAATTCCTCAAATCTGAAGTAAGTAGTTCCCCGATAAAACATGCGTTACTGGCAGATTGTATATTGACGGCTGATAATATCACATTGCCGGTTATCGAAGAAATATCAGCGCTGGAGCCGTTTGGTATGGATAATAATCGACCACGTTTTGTAATACGTGGCTTAACAGTAATTGATGCCAAAATCGTCGGAGAACGACATATGACAATAATAGCAAAAGATGCGCGTGGAAATATGATACGAGCTATCGCCTTCAAATGTGTCGGAACGCCTTTAGGAAATATTCTTCAGGATTTCCGAGGAGAAGCAGATATTCTTGGTGTGCTAACAACTCAGACTTGGAAAAGCAAAAAATACATAAATCTGCAAGTAGAAGATATTGCAAATAGTGAACGCTGAAAAAATCAATATTTTTCACATTACTTCTCCTAAATATTGAATGAGTTTAGTTACTTCAAGTTAGTGATTTTTAATATTTCCTTACGCAAATATAATAGACCTCTTGCGAAAGTGAGGAGGGGGTAAAAAAGAAGGAAGAAAAGAGGGAAACTCAGCTAAAAAAAGTAATAACCATGCTGAGTTTCGATAGATTGTGTAATCAAAAGAAGAATTTTTCAAGGCTAACTGGGACGAAGTTAGATGAATTTCGCGAAATCATTCACAAAGTAAGGCCGAAATGGGAGGAAATTCAGAGGAAGAAGAAAGTTTCCGGGCGAAGTTCGAAGCTGAAAACGCTGGAGGACGAGGTTCTGTTAGTTCTGATTTACTACCGATTTTATGTGAGCTTTCAGTTTTTAGAGATGCTTTTTGATCTCGACGAATCGAATGTTTGCCGTCACATTCAGAAAATCTGAGCCGATTTTAGCGAGCGCGATAAAGATCAATAAAAACAGAGAGTTAACCCAGTCTGATTTGGAAACAATTTTAATTGATGCGACAGAAATACCGATTCAAAGACCGTTGAAGAAACAGCGGAAATACTGCTCCGGAAAGAAGAAACGCCATACAATGAAGTTCGAAATTCAAACCGACATTAAAGGCAAAATTATCGATATTTCAAAGAGTTACAACGGAAAGGCCCATGATTTTAAAATTCGAAAAATGTCAGATCATGTGCCACGAGATGTCTTTGTGCTCGCCGATTCGGGGTATCAGGGACTGCAAAAACTTCATACGAAAACAGTTTTACCTTACAAACGACGACGAAAAGTCCCTCTTACGTCAGAGCAAAAAGCTCATAATACATCTCTTTCCTCCAAACGGATTCTCGTCTAACACGTATTCGCTCAGCTCAAAAAATTCAAAATTTTGGGGGCGACTTATAGAAATTTCAGAAAAAAACTCCACCTCAGATTCAATATCATCGCCGGTATCTATAATTTGCGTTTCGCTTAATCCTCTTCCTTTATGCAGGTTCCCCTATTTCCTAGCCTAATTCCTCACTTTCACAAGAGGCTTAGTGAAAAATAGTTTATTTTAACGCTTAAATACGTGATACGAATGTAATTACAGTTGTCCCTTGCAATTCGTAGGAACACACAATTCACAAAAACTGCTTGACATTTACAATGCAATATAGTATAAAGACGCACGATGGGCGCCTAGCTCAGTTGGTAGAGCAACTGACTCTTAATCAGTGGGTCGTAGGTTCGAATCCTACGGCGCCCACCATTCTGAATGATTAATTTAATCCCAGTAAAGCAATGATCATTACCATAACCAAGAGGAGCATTCTCTTCTGCCACTCTTCGTCATTCTTGGTAATTGCTTTTTCTATTTCCGGTTTACACTGCATGCTGCTATCCTCCGTTTCAACATTTTTTGTTGCTTTATTAGCCATGGTCATAAGTCCCTTTACTTAATACACATCATTATCACAGTAAAAAGTTAATTTTTTGCAAACAAAATGGAAAAAATATGAAAAATATAGAGGAAAAAATTCCGTGGACTGAAATCGCACGTCCTAATCAGTTGATGCCTGAGGGAAATTGGAATATTTGGTTGCTACTTGCTGGACGTGGATTCGGAAAAACACGAGCGGCGGCAGAAGCTATTCGTCAATTGGTTTCCAGCGGAAAATACAAGCGTATAGCCCTTATTGCCAATACTATACAAGAAGCTAAACAAGTTATGGTGGAAGGAGAAAGTGGATTGCTGTCAATTTCAGAAAAATCAGAAAAGATTACGTTTTTAACTTCAAAACGTTTGTTAAAATGGGGGAATGGTGCGATTGCAACGATTTACGGAGCAGAAAATTTTGAACAACTACGAGGTCCGCAATTTGATGCCGCTTGGATAGATGAGTTCGCGAAATTTCAATATCCCCGTGAGACATTTGAGCAACTGTCATTTTCTTTGCGTTTGGGAGAACATCCGCGCACTATTCTTACCACAACTCCCCGCCCTTTGCAGTTTATTAAAGATCTTATGAAACGTGACGATGTCGTTACCGTGCGCGGAACATCGTTGGAAAATATCGATAATTTGTCGCCAACTTTTCTCAGACAGCTGGAATATCTGAAAGGAACTCGATTGGAAGCTCAAGAGATATATGCCGAAATCGTAGAGGATAATAAAAATACACTGTGGGCTTGGTCAGATATAGAAAATTGTTACCGAACGCCACCACACTTTTTGCAGAATATTGTTATCGGGGTGGATCCTGCCATTACATCAGGAGATGATAGCGATGAAACCGGTATTATCGTGGCAGGTATGGATGGTGCAAATAAAGCATATGTGTTGGATGATTTGAGCGTGAAAGCTGAACCGAAAATTTGGGCGACTAAAGTTGCGGATGCTTATAAGAAATATTCCGCGCGTCTTGTTGTCGTTGAACGTAATGCCGGCGGGGAATTGTTGGTGAATTTGCTGAAATCAGTAGATGACTCAATGAAAATAAAAACGACCTATGCTCATGTTTCAAAAATAACGCGTGCTGAACCAATAGTTATTTTGTATCAAAAAGGACGAATTTTTCATGCTCGCCAATTACACGAACTAGAAATGCAGATGACAACCTATACTCCGAAAGATAAGTCGCCAGATCGATTAGATGCGATGGTATGGGCAATGACAGAATTGTTTGGAATATCAGATAAATCTCAAGCTCCGATAATATCCATGGTTTGATAGAGTAGGGGAAGAAAACTACTCGGCTATATATTACAATTCTTCCGTACGGAAGTTATCGTATCCTTCGTAGAAATAGCTTACATCTATTCCTTTCATAAATATTCCGCGCTCGTTTATTTCATCCGTAAGAGCTTGCTTCAGCAGTATATTTATTTCTGTATCCTTGACGGGGCTACGCTCCATCGCCGATAAATAATCAGCCTTATCTACTTTGTTCCAATCTATGACATTTTTCAGTTCTTTTTTTAGAATTAAGTCTAACCAAATTCTTGTGGAGCGCCCATTTCCCTCACGAAACGGATGCGCAATATTCATCTCGACATATTTCTCAATAATTTCATCAAAGGTCCTTTGTGGCATGTTATCGATGTATTTTAGTGATTGCTCGAGATACATTAACGGAGCAAACCTGAAATTACCTTTCGCAAGATTTACATCACGCATTTTCCCTGCAAAATCATAAATTTCATTAAATAATATCTTATGTATCTGACAGAGCCCCGCAAAAGTTCCGACTTCTATTTTATCGATTAATCCGCTGTCATACATACGCTTAGCCGCAAGCTTACTGATTCTTTCTTCTTCTTTCTGAAGTTCTACTTGGTTGGTAATGCCTAATTTGTTTTTCAAAATCATCTTTTCGTTCCTTTTTAACCTCTTGCCTCAGTAACTGCGTTCATAATATTCCCTATCCTTACTCAATAGTGCGATGTGCATAATGCGGATTGGTCTTAAGCGACTTAAAAATATCGCGACGATAAAGCCTGAAATACTCAAAGACTTTTCCGTTTACAACCTGTTCTTTCAGCGAATGTTCACGCATAAATTCGAGAATCCTCCTCTGTGCTATTTCATATTGCTCCGCCGACTCAACCATCAACTCAACTTCCATCATATTATACGAAAAATCAGTTTTCGGCGACGTGATAGCGTCTATATCAATGTGAAAATCATCTATCTGAAATTTCTGACGTTTAGTGATAAGCGTAACTAATTGCATAAGACAGTCAAAATCCTTTAAATCGAGTTTCGCAAGAATTTGCGCCTCATCTTCTATTTCCTCATAAACGTCAGACTTTTTACCTTCAACGGTCATTGGAAATTTCAACTCGTATCTGCCATTGCGTTTGCGTAGCCAAATATCGTTTGTTATCAAGCGCAAATCCGCGAAATCAAAATAGATGTCTTCGCAAACCCGCTCGCCAAGCTTTTCGGCATGCTTGTTCAAAAAATTCAAAAACGACGCCGTCGCCAAACATTTTTTCTCTACTTCAATCATTGTTTACCTCCTATCTTCTCACCAAGATTCCGTGTAAATATTTCTTATTCATCATACCCAACGCCGTCTGAATATTTTCTTCTGTACACTGATACAACACCTTTATTTCAGAATCCTTTTTCAGCGAATCAACTGTGCAAATAATTCCAACAATTCCAACTTCCGGATTGTCTCCGCGAAAAACATCAATCCCCGACCCATCTTGCGATTTGGTTCCGTTGATATATCCGTAATCCAGCAGATAAATAAAGTCGGGAAATCGAGGATGTGCGGAATTTTTCTGACGTTCGATCGTAATTCCGTTCTCTAAAATTAAATCGTCTAAAACAGAAAAGAAATCATCTTTGTACATTACGCCACCTTCTTCAATGATTCTACATATGCTGAATATCTAGCGATTTGATCCGCCCCCATTTGATTAGTTTTCATGAACTCAATGAACTCTTCTTTCGATATCCATTTGTAATTCATCGTTTCGCCGATTTGCAATTTCACGTCATCTTTTTTGCAATTCACTATCGTAAGATAAGAATGATAAATACTGTGTTTGTCGTCCTCAATTGAATGTCCGATTTCTTTGAAATTGTCAGATGTAATTCCTGTTTCCTCAAATAATTCCCTTTTGGCGCAAGTTAATAGAGATTCTCCTTTTAATGCTGATCCACTTGCTGTCGCTTCCCAATATCCGGGAAAAAGTTTTTTAGAATAATCCCGTTGCATGAGCAGAAAATCACCGTCGACGTGCCTCACCAAAATTTCAGAAATCAAATGATAAAAACCATTGGGAATAAACGCTACTTTTGACCGCTCCCACTCTAGTCCCGTAAGATTCTCATTTCTGTCGTACAAATCCCATATTTCCATCTGAAAATCCATCGCAAAACTCTATGCTAGTCTATACGTGACGTTTTTTCAAATACTTGCTACAGGCTTTTAGAGGTAAACTTTTACTCGCGAACCTTCTGTTAAATTTCTAATACCTTGTTTCCCTTCCGCAGTTATTGGATTACCTTCCAAATGTAATTCTAGTTCAATAAGTCTTAAAAGAGCCGCTATGACTATGGTCATCGCTCCTGAATTTGTTATGTGATTCTCTCTTAAATTTAATTCGATTAAAAAATAATTTTCTACAATAGCATTGCTTATAAACACTGCTCCTGCGTCATCAATATAATTTTCTGCCAAATCCAATGCATTCAAAGAAGAGTTTACTCCTAATCCCTTACTGATAGCTTTTACTCCAATATCGCCTATTCGATTTCCTGATAATGATAAAACAACTAGAGATGATGATGAGCTTAATGCTTCACCTATGAATCTAGCTCCAATGTCACCTATCTGGTTGTTTGCCAGAAACAGAACACTTAAAGAAGAAAGGGGCATTAATGATTTACTTATGAATTTAGCTCCAATATCGCCTATTTTATTGTCACTCAGTTCTAATTCTGAAAAGTCGGGAATATTAGCTATGCGTTTGTATACACGCATTACGGTCGTGTTATTAATCTTTTTTCCTCTTAAATCAGCAAAAGTTTTGTTATCTAAAGATGATAATAATGATTTTGATAATAAGGCTTTTCCGCAAGTCACCTTTCTCCTGGATTTAAGAGATATCGGTCGAGATACCTTATGCCGTGCATTGGAATCTCTTCCTACACGCTTGCACACAGGGGAATAACGCATAGCTTTTTTATCGTGTGAAAAATTTCGTTTCATTGCATTTGTGTTTGTTGCGACACAACCTGCGAGTATCGTTACAATGACTGCTAATATATTTTTCTTAATCATACTACCACTACCTCTTAATTTATTGCATCGCGTTAAAAAATTGAAATCACAGAATTTACACGACGCGCCAAAACTGCTGACAGTATAATTTTCTATCTCTAGGCGTCAAGTAGGCACTGATATTTTGTGAGAGAAGACGATGTCGTAGTACAAAATTTTAAAGAATGATATACTTAGACGGCGGAGAGGTGTTTTTATGAGCACAAACAAAAAAGTTGAAGTAGTAGAGTATAATCCCGAATGGACGGCATTTTTTGAAAAAGAAAAAGCTGAAATTTGCGACGCTCTTGGAGATAACTGTATGGAAATACATCATATTGGTTCAACATCGGTTTTTGGGCTTCCGGCAAAGCCTAAAATTGATATTATCACTTCCGCATTCAATCGAACGAAGGCAATAGAGGCCTTGGAAAAGATTGGATACTCATATGACGGAGAGTGGAATATTCCTTTACAGTGTGGTTTTACGAAGAGGGTAGGTACTTGCGTTAATTTGCACATGTTTTTCGAAAAGAATCATCCTGAAATTGAATTGAATTTGGCGTTTCGAGATTATCTAAGAGCTCATGAAGATGCAAAAATTGCCTATGGTAATTTGAAAAAGAAAATCCTAAGTGTGGAAGAAAACGCAACTAAACAAGTAAAGGTGGGAACACTATTGTTTTCATTCTATACTCTCCAAAAAAGAGCTTTTATAGATAACTTTTTGAGAAAAATCGGTTTTAATCGATTGAGAGTAATTAAGTGCCTTACCGATGCCGAGCAACGTGCAGCTGAAAAATACAGAGAAATTTATTTGGAAAAATTGGGAAAGAAAAGTCTATCGCCAATAGATTTTTCAGACGAGAACTTCGAACATTTTATTCTGTATAAAGGCGTTGATATTTGCGGATATGCAAGTCTGCAAATTTTTCATACTCCGAAAATCACGTTAATTGAAACTCAATCTTCAGAACAAGAGGCATTTTTCCGCGATTTAATTAATAAGTGGATTGCTGTTCATTTGAACGAATCCCCCACGTCACACAACTGAATGAAACGTGGGGAAGATAGAGGTAATTTTTAATTGAGATTCTGTATAATGACTTCCGGTTCAGATTCGTTGTCAGATTCGGGTTCTGTTACGGTTATGTTCTCGATAGCCGTTCTATTTAAACTTGATGTAGCATCATTGCCGAGTATGGCCTTAATAATGATTTTGACAATCTCTGCTGATGAAGGAGTAGTTGCTGATAAATTGTTTCGTATATCAGGATTACATTCAAGTACAGCATTTATGCTATTAGCAAGAGATTCTCCAGTTTGATTTTCGCAAGCTTGCTTAATTTCTGTTTCGCAATTTTGAATCCCGGCAGTTAGTTCATTGCGTTTTCTCTCAACTGGATCTTCTATAGGAGATGGAGCGCGTCTCATTGCGTTACAATCCTTCATGATTCCGAATATTGTTGATATAACAGTTGTTGTTAGTATGATTTTTTTAAGCATTTTTATCTCCCTTTATTAAATTTATTGCACAAAACTTTCTGTAGTTAAAACTCAGAAGTTAAAACCAGCACAACCGATACAACGCTAACTGTAAAAATCTACTAATTAATGTAAGGGCAATATTTCTATACATCAATATATTTTTAAATTTTTGCAAATTTTTTGTGCAATGAGCTCTTTAATTCGGCACTTTGTTATAGATAAGTTAATTCTGCAATTGACTTTTGTTCGCAAATGAGTAAACTAGCCGTGTTGTTTAAAGAATCAGAGGAAAAATGGCTAAGCCTACTTATAATCCGAGCAAAATAATTCGTAAGCGCAGACATGGATTCAGAGCAAGAACCGCTGCAGGTGGTCAGGTATTAAAGGCTAGAAGAGCAAAAGGTCGCGCGCGTTTGTCAGCGTAGTTGTTCGTGAAAAAGAATTGCAGGATTCGTAAAAGAAGAGAATTCGTAGATATAGCGGAGTCTGGGTTTTATTTTAAATCCAGACTTCTTGTTGTTCAGTCTAAAGTTAATCAACTCGATAGTATCAGGACAGGCTTTACGGCTTCTAAGAAAGTTGGAAATGCTGTCGTACGCAATAGGTGTAAGCGAAGAATGCGGGCTTTGGCAGATATTATTTTGAATGATATCGGATGTGCAGGAACGGATTATGTGTTTATAGCCAGAAGGGATACTGCGTTGGCAGAGTGGGGGGCTTTGTTAGAAGAAGCTGTTCGTGCAGTGAATTTTTTAAATAAGAAAATGACGGCTCAATGCGTGCAATCTTAATTTCTTTGTTGGAGTTCTACAAAAAGGCTATTTCACCGCATTTGAAAACTCAATGCAAGTTTTATCCGACATGTTCGGAGTATTCTATGATGGCAATAAAAAAATACGGAACAATGAAGGGATTATTTAAGACAGCGTATAGGTTGTTGAGATGTAATCCGTTTTCCGATGGCGGAATTGATTTTCCGTAAATTTATGGAGAAGAAAAATGAAAAAATGTGTTATTTGCGGTCAGGAATTTGAAAAATCGGATTATTATCCGTTTTGCTCAATGCGTTGTAAAAACGTTGATTTAAATAGGTGGTTTTCAGAAGTGTATTTTGTGCCTGAAAAAGTCAATGATGAAAAAAATAATGAAAATAGCACTGGACAATCGGCTGAAATTCATTTATATGAAAAGGGATGCCCAGATAGCTCAGTCGGTAGAGCAGAGGACTGAAAATCCTCGTGTCGCTGGTTCGATTCCGGCTCTGGGCACCATCGCTCTCTTTTCATTAATAACGTTGAAGAATCAGCATATGAATTAGAGTAATGTTAAGAATGAGAGGGCATCTAGAGTTGTTGTTGGATATCGTATTAAAAGTAACAGTGATAAAATGCGTCTGAAAGAAATAAAAACCAAAAGTCCTTCTGAGTTGTTGGAATTTGCCGAAAGCTTAGAGTTGGAAAATGCTGCAGCGTTAAAGCGCCAGGATTTGATGTTCGCGATTTTGAAAAAATTGACGGAAAATGAGGTTGAGATAGTAGGTGAAGGCGTTCTTGAAGTTTTGCAAGATGGCTTCGGCTTCCTTAGATCTCCTGAAGCGAACTATATGGCGGGTTCAGATGATATTTATGTTTCTCCGTCTCAAATCAGAAAATACAGCTTGAAAACCGGGGATACGTTGGAAGGTGTTATTCGCGCCCCGAAAGAAGGTGAAAGATATTTTGCATTATCACGTATAAATTTAGTAAATGGTGATGAACTGGAGAAAGTGCGACATCGCATTAATTTCGACGATTTAACTCCTTTATATCCTGACACAAAGTTGCAATTAGAATTTTTGAATCCTTCGGAGAAAGATCTGACAACACGCGTTATCGAAATAATATCTCCGCTCGGAAAGGGACAGCGTGCTTTGATTGTCGCGCCTCCTCGTACAGGTAAGACGGTTATGTTGCAGAATATAGCAAGAGCCATTACGACCAATTCTCCTGACATTTATTTGATTGTGTTGCTGATTGATGAACGTCCAGAAGAGGTTACGGATATGCGTCGTTCGGTAGACGGAGAAGTTGTCAGTTCGACTTTTGATGAAGTTCCGACACGACATGTTCAAGTTGCGGAAATGGTAATTGAAAAAGCAAAGAGATTAGTTGAGCATAAGAAAGATGTAGTTATTCTGTTGGATTCCATTACTCGTTTGGCTCGAGCATATAACACTGTTTGCCCGTCCTCGGGGAAAGTGTTAACAGGTGGTGTTGACGCAAACGCGTTACAACGTCCGAAGAGAATTTTCGGCGCGGCCAGAAATATAGAAGAAGGTGGGTCTCTGACAATCATCGGAACGGCACTTGTCGAAACAGGCTCGCGTATGGATGAAGTCATTTTCGAAGAATTCAAGGGAACAGG
>CAMNGH010000034.1 GCA_946538065.1 uncultured Holosporaceae bacterium | reverse complement strand
TAGTTGAATATAAACGTCCGGAAAGACAACAAGGGCATACGAAGTGGTCGTACTGGAAATTATGGAATTATGCTATTGACGGTATAACATCTTTTTCGTCTTTTCCGTTGAAAATTTCGACTTATTTTGGATTATTAGTAACGGCAATTGCGTTTGTTCGTGGTGCATGGATATTTTTCAGAACGGTATTCTTCGGAATTGATGTTCCCGGATATGCATCCCTTATGGTCGCTATATTATTTTTAGGTGGCGTTCAGTTAATCAGTATTGGATTAATCGGAGAATATATCGGTCGCATCTACATAGAATCGAAACATAGACCTATTTATATTGTTCGTGAAGTGATTTAGTCGGTGGATTTATGAATTTCTTTATAAAAAGTTACGGCTGCCAAATGAACTCTTACGATTCTCAACGTATGGCAGATTTGTTAACAGAACATGGACACAATTCAGTTGAAGAACCAGAAGAAGCAGATATAGTTATTTTCAACACCTGCAGTATTAGGGAAAAAGCCGATGAAAAACTGTTTTCTGATTTAGGTAGAGTAAAAGCGTTAAAAGATACGCACAACGGTAATTTTATTATCATTGTTACAGGATGTGTAGCACAAACGCGAGTGCAAGATATTATGAAGCGAGCTCCATATGTGGATATTATTCTTGGTCCGCAAGATATTCAGGTAATAGCTGAGAAAATCGATGAGCATCTTCATTCTGAAAATGTTTTAGTTTCGACCTCGCTTGGTGCAGAAGATAAGTTCAATCGATTAACTGCCGATTTTTATAACAGAAAGGTGTCGGAATTTCTCACGATTCAGGAAGGTTGCGATAATTTCTGCACATATTGCGTTGTGCCATACACCAGAGGGCGTGAGTTTTCCAGGAACGTCGCAGATATTGTGGCGGAAGCAAAGAAACTCATTACAGCAGGCGTGAAAGAAATTATTCTTCTCGGTCAGAATGTAAACTCATATAACGGAATAGACGCAAACGGTCAGCATAATAATTTATCAGATTTGTTGTTTACGTTGGCGGAATTGAACGGTTTAAAGCGTTTGCGTTACACAACATCTCACCCGAAAGATATCAACGAAAGTATCGGTAAAGCGCATAGAGATATAAAAGTTCTTATGCCGTTTTTGCATCTTCCGGTGCAATCAGGTTCTGATGCGATTTTGAAAAAAATGAATCGCAAGTATACTGCGGAAAAATATTTCGAATGTATAGATATGTTACGTGAGTACAGACCTGACATGGCGTTTTCTTCAGATTTTATTGTCGGATTTCCGGGAGAAACCGATGAAGATTTTCAGAAAACACTACAATTAGTCGAGAGAGTAAAATACTCTCAAGCTTATTCTTTTAAATATAGTCCTCGCCCGAATACCGTTGCGGCGAAAATGGATAACCAAATTGATGAGAAAGTAAAATCGGAAAGATTGAGTATTTTGCAGGATTTGCTTAACGAACAGCAAACGCAATTTAACGAGAATTTTGTCGGAAAGCATCTGAATGTATTATTCGAAAAACCTGGAAAACATGAAAATCAATTAGTCGGCAGAAGTGAGTATTCACAAGCAGTATCTGTATGTGATAACAATATAAATATCGGAGATATAGTTCGAGTTAAGATAACAGAAGCTGTATCTCACAGTTTGATTGGTACAACAGAATGAATATAGAAATTTCAATAGAAAACGATTCTTGGAACAAATTGAACGTAAGTTCAATTGCAAATGAGTGCGTAGAGGCCATTTTCTCAGAGCTTAAGTTAAACGGTGAATGCATCGAGATTTGTATGCTGTTTACGGATGATGATGAAATTCGCACATTAAATAAAACATTTAGAGGAGTAGATTCTGCAACTAATGTCCTTTCGTTTCCGGCTACTCCGCTGGAAGATTGCTGTTGCGATGATGAATGCAACTGTGGTTGTCACGAACATGATCTTATCCTTGGAAGTATCGCAATTGCTTATGAAACAATGCAAAAAGAGTCAGAGGAGCAAGGTAAAACTTTAGAAAATCATTTGCGACATCTGATAATACATAGTACGCTTCATTTGTTGGGATACGACCATATCGAAGCCGATGAAGCGAAAGAAATGGAAGAGTTGGAAATAAAAATTTTGAAAAGTTTAGGCGTTTCAGATCCCTATCAATAAAAGGACAATTTATGACATTAAGAATACGTAATTTCTTATCAAAACTATTTAAAAAGGAAGAAGAAGTTCCGCTTATCGATAGATTAGAAGATTTAATTGAGTCGGATCCTGAAGTTACTCAAAGTATAGAATCAGATGAAACCGGAGAATTAACGCTAGTTTCAAACGTGCTCGGGCTGAAAGATTTAACAGCTAAAGACGTTATGGTTCCTCGCGCTGATATTGTTGCGGCAAGTGTAGATTCAACTTTAGAAGAGTTCATCGATATTCTTTCGCAAAATAACTTCTCGCAAATTCCTATTTACGAAAAAACGTTAGATAACATTCTCGGTATAGTACGGGTAAGAGATTTTTTGCCGTACATTCGTGACCCGAAGTCATTTGATATTAAACGCCTTTTAAAGAAAGTAATTTACGTTGTGCCGAGTATTCAATTAGTAGAATTATTGGTTGAAATTCGTGCATCTGCAAACCATATGGCATTAGTCGTCGATGAATTCGGCGGAATAGACGGACTTGTAACCTTGCAAGACGTCGTTTCGGAAATTGTCGGAGAAATTCAACAAAGTCAGGGATTATTTCCACAGATAGTAAAACGACCGGATGGCTCTTGGATAGCTGACGGAAAAATGCCATTGAGCGAATGTGAAGAGCTGTTGAAAACAGAATTGCTCAAACCGCTTACGGAAGAAAACGATGATGAGCCCGATATTGAGACATTAGGTGGATTAACAACGCTTATTGCCGGAAGAATGCCGACCCGTGGTGAAACGCTTTATCACCCGTCAGGTATAGAGTTCGAAATCGCTGAGGCTGATCCTCGCCGTGTTAAAAGAGTTATTATTCGCAAAAAGAGTTAGTAGTTTTTTTCGACTTTAACGTTTTTGCATCCATCGAGGCTAACTTCGGTATCCTTGCTTACTCTTAGTACTTCTCCATGTCGAAACGATGTATCTCGAGCTTCGACATATTCCAAAGATTGCGGTAATGCTCCCGAAATATGGACATTCTTGCTATCAAAAATTTGAATTTGCTTTAAGTTAGTATTGTCTCCCAACAATATATTAACAACATTTGTAATGCCGAATTTTCGCAAATTAACTAGTTTTGATATATCAAAAGTATTGTATCGCATGCCGTTATTAAAAATACTTATCTCGACTAAACTAGACGGCAACTTTCCACCTATACGCAAATTACTCCCGCCGTGTAGAATCAGTCTTTTTAATTCTGAAAAATCGGTTAAATCAACTGTAGTTAAGGCAGAAATATCTGTATCAATTATTTTCAGTGCTGTTAAGCCCTTTGGTATATCTTGCAAAGATATATTAGAACAGAAGTCGAGAAAAAGATTTGTGACTGTTGAAGGTATCTTCGCAACAAAATTCGAACAATCATGTATTGCAAGTTTCTTTAAATTTTTGTAACGCTCTTTTCCTAATGTAATACCGGTCACATTTTCTATATCCAAAACGGATATATTCGTCGGAATATTTTTAATCTCACTCCAATCTGTATTCGATATATATAGCTCTTTCAATCCAGTTAATTCGCTCAAATCAACATTATCGCGTACATTCGAAAGTCTTAATCGTTGAATAGTTCGGACATCTGCATGCTGCTCCTGCAATTCCATCAATTCTTGATATGAATACCATTTAAAATTATTTATATCTGCAGACTGATTAGTGCATCCTAACAAGCAAACAATGGCAAGACAAATAGCAGAGCTATACCGAAACAACTTCATAGTATCTCCGCTGTTAATATGCTGATGATAAAATACTCTTCGCTTCTGTCAATTCATCAGCAGCATCTATATGGTGGTTATGCCCGCACAATTTTCTTGATTCAATGAGTTCTCGCCGGCATTTGCGCAATTTCATAACCTCTTTCAAATCATCTTTATCTTGAACGATTATCGCGCTCAATTTGATTTCTATTAAATCGATTAAAATATCCAAAGACTGCCTAGATAACATCGGATTACCCTCTTCTACTACCAAAACACCTAAATTTTATGTAATGTAGCTTTAAGAAAAGGTTAAGATGGTTGATTTTTTTATAAAAGAATTGAGAGACATTCAAATTTCAGAGCTTGTATCTTCAGGACAAATAATCGTGGGATTAGATGTCGGAGATAAAACCGTTGGGGTATCCGTGTCAGATAGGAGTCTGTATATTGCAACAGGTATAACAACGCTAGAACGCAAAGGGTACGTGGGGGACTTTAAAAAACTGGCAGAGATTCTTGCTCCCTACAAAGTCGGCTTAATAGTTTTTGGCTGGCCGGTACAGATGAATGGACAACCTGGTAGCCAATGCGAAAAAGTTCTAAATTTTATAAAAGAGTTTGCGGAATACTTTCCAAATGATTACGCAAAATGGGACGAACGACTTTCGACGAGAGCTGTTGAATCCATTATGATTAACGCCGACATTTCACGCAAAAAACGAAAAAAGGTTATAGATAAGGGTGCCGCAACCTATATATTGCAGGGCGTTCTTGATTTCCTAAACCGAGGACGACATCTATAAATACTCTCTGACGTCGTAATTCTCGTTTTTGCCTGGATTTTTCGATTCGTTTTTCAATTTCCGGTGAAACTGCAAGGTTAAGACTTCCAGTACTTCGCAACGCTTTTCCAACAACCTCCCTAACTTGCCATTCCGGGATATTATAGTCTTTATTACGCAAGGGTTTTTCAGCAAGCCTTTTCATAGACGTTTTGCTACTCGGTTTCACAGGTCTCATACAACTATCTATAGCTTTATCACTATTATTTCTCTTCAAACTAGCTTCAGTGCAACTGAAAAATATTCCCATCATTAACATACAATTAAAGACAGATATAAGCTTTCGCATATGCCCTCCAAAATTTTGTATATGTATACCAAAAAAAAGAAAACTTAACAATTTAATAAAATTGAAGACAGTTTTGTTCGCAAAAATGAATATCTAATTCAGTTCTCATATTTGATTTAAGACGCGATTGCTACAGATGATTGTGCAAGTTTTGTGACTTCGGGATATGCATATATAAAGAAATAGACAACAAGAAAAATTCTGTACAGTACTAAAGCCAACAGTGAGAACTTCTTCAAAAACCAAGGCTCTAGATCAGTATTATTACCGCGACTATACCCGTGATAATCGATGCTACCACCATTCTGTTTGGACCGCTGATTAGAGAACTCAACGATGGCGCATTAAAAATGTAACCTCCACCGAGAACGATACACGCAGGCATACTCATAACATAAAAGTTTGTTAACGTATCGAACGTTAAATTCGGTTGTCGTATTTTAACGATCAATTCTTCGCAAATCTGCTTGATAATCTTGCGACAATACACGCACATCGCTATCAGCAATCCGACGTCGCACATCAGATACACCAAAGGATGTCCAACGGCATACCCAATAACGTCAAATGCCAGATTTTCGACGCAGCCTATGTGTAACGGACTAAGTAACATCTGCACAAAAAACAACACATTCGTTACGATACTAAACGTTTCCATAATTCTTTCTCAGCGTACACAAATCATATTGTCGTAAACACACGAGAAATGCAACGCTCCGCCATGAAATAGCCTCGTCTGACATCCTTCAAATGTAATTTATTCTTCTATATAAAGTGAAAGCGGCGAGATTCTACTTATTCGTAATGTCCCCGACAGAAGATGAGCCATATTCCTTCTTCCGTTACGCAATATATGATTCTGTTTTTCCTATCTATTCTTCTTGACCATACGCCCGCGAATTGATGCTTTAGTGGTTCAGGCTTTCCCACTCCGTTAAATGGCGTTTTTTCTACGGCTTGAATTAATCTCCTTATTTTCTCAAACGTCTTAAGGTTATTTTTCTTCCAATAAGCTAGATCTTCTTGGCATTTTTTTCTAATGAATATCATCGAACAGCTCTTTCACAGAATTATAAGCTTGAAAATTTTGCTTATCTTTCATATCTTCCATCGCTTGTAATATTTCTGATCGCATCGGTTCTCTTTCGCAGTATTCCTGTGCGGATTCTGTGCGCGTCTTGTATTCGTGAAGCAACCACTCGATAGTTTTAGGAACAGTACGAAACTGTGAATCGGCAAGCGCTTTCAATTCCGCCAATAAATCTTTTGATATACGTATACTTGTTGTAGACATTTTATCTCCTTGTTATCGCTATATGTTGATATTATGCATCATTTTGCGATAATTGTCAAGCGATTTGCATGTTTTTTGATGACAATTGCATGCAGAGAGACGATAATTTTCGTCATTTCCAACTTGATTACTGCACGATTTTACGTAAAAGCGCTCACTGCAATAAACAGATTTAGCTAAATGCGTTTAATACTGCGGTCTGTTGAATGCTGTTATGATCCGACTGCACCCACCGCTTTTTCTATTGCTTTCGCTACTTCATCTGCTGACGGTATTTCATTAAGCACTATTCCATTTCTTGCGTTACGACCGTAAATAATCGTAAACGGAATGCCAACTCTGTTATGTTTGTGAATAAAGTGCATTAGTTCATCATTTTTGCGAGTTAAATCTCCTTCAATTACAACGACATTATGTTTCTGAAGCGCAGTTTTTACCTTTTCACTCGAAAGCACGTTTATCTTATTGTATTTACATGTTAAGCACCAATCGGCGGAAATGTTAAACAGCACAGTTTGATTGGCGTCAACTGCTGTTTGCACCTGCTGCAATACATCGTTTTGCGTTTCATTTTTCGCGACATTCACTAATCCAATAAGAACACCAAACGCTGCGATAATCGCCACCGCTGTCTTATGCCATTCTTTTTTGAAGCATAGCGTCAGAACGATGAAAAACACCAAATGCACTACCGCAAACCACATTTCAATTCGAGTAGACAACAGCCAGAACAGCCAGCAGAAAGTTATCGCAACTCCGAAATTGACAATTTTTTTAAATGCTTCGCTGAACCGTCCGAAATTGAAAGTTTTAACTTTAGGTACAGCGAGCGCGATAAAATACGGAAACGTAAATCCAGTCGCAATCGCGAAAAACACCGTTATCATTTCAGTTAATGAGCCCTGTATCGCAAACGCTGCCGCTGTTCCCAAAAACGGAGCAGTACACGGAATAGCGATAATCGACGAAACAACCGCCGACAGAAAATTTCCGAAAAACAATCCTTTGCCGGAAATATCCGCTTCAAATGACGGAAACAACGTTATTATTTCAAACGAATACAACATCAACAGAAACAGAATTATCGTAATGATTTCGAGAAAAAACACGTTCTGAAAATGCAGTCCCCATCCTACGATTTCCCCACTGATTTTCAACAGCGCGACAACAAACGTTAATACTCCGAACGTAGCGTAATTTCCGGCAATAGAACCGAACAGAGCGACTTTAGAAGCGCCTTTCAACATGCGTAATTTCATGAGAATTACCGGCAAAACGCACGGCATAAAATTCAAAATCAAACCTCCTATGAATCCGAATAGCACAAACATCCAGAATCCGTAATTAACCGTTTCAACAGGATTTAATGAAATAGAAAAATCTTTTGAAACAATGGTGCAAACCTGACCGCACAAAAAACATTCGATATTCAAATCAATTTTATTATTAATACTTTCCGACGTACCATGCACATGAACTGCTAATCCGTATAGATTGTCTCCGCGCTGTTGTACCTTATTGTCGTACTCTACTCGAATGTTTTTCGTTGGATTTTGGAGTTGAATTTCAGGTGGTTGAGATAACTTCCATCCCTGCGGTGTTCTGATAGTTAATTCACAGCGAAGCGATGTATCATCTGTTTTGTTCACCACCGTTGTCAATTGTATATCAGGCTCGATAGTTGCTAGTACTTCAAACGATACTAGAAACAAAAATAAAAAAACGAATATTTTATCTAAAGTAGCTCTCATGTTAGCAAAAAATTAATGTAATTACTGTAACATATCGATTATAAGCATGGTGAGAGAAATGAGCAATAAAGATAGCGATATTCAACATTTAACCGGGAAGATTTTACTCGCAACTCCAACTGTATCCGACAGCTATCTTAATAAAACGATGGTGTATATTTGTGCTCATGATAAAAACGGAGCTATGGGCGTTATTATAAATAAAATGATACCGAATATGAGTGTCTGCAGTATTTTAAAAAACTTGCGAGTTGGAGCAAAAGGTGTTCAAGATATCGATATCCACTTTGGAGGGTTGGAAGATACAGACAGATGTTTCATCTTTCACTCCGATGACTATATGTCTCAAGGCAGTATGATAATCAGCGAGCATATAGCTCTTACCATTAATCCCGACATTCTACGCGTTATTACATCTGACGGAGGCCCCGAAAGAAAAATGCTGTGTATAGGCTGCTGTACTTGGGAGCCGGAACAGTTAGAAGAAGAAGTTGCCTCCGGATATTGGGTTCCAATAGAAGCCGATGAAGCTTTAATTTTTGGAGATCCCCGTGCAGACAAATGGAGTAAAGCTCTGCTAAAAATCGGTTCTCGAACAAATGTCTTTGCTGAAGACGCAGGGAATGCGTAAATTAGTCTCCAACATTTATTGTCATTTTGTTGTCTTGTAAGATGGCTTTTGCGTTATATACAAGCGGCATATTATTGCGTCCGTGGCCAAACTGATCTGTTATGTAAACAGGTATGCCTACGGAGCTCGCAAAAGTTCGTAAAGTATCAACGACTTCTTTTTGCGGGGCCCATGCTTTTGTGAAGCTACCAAAAACTATGGCTTTCACGCCATTTAATCTTCCGCTTTCTTTCAAATGATATAGCGAACGATAAATTCGCCACGGGTTTAAATTAACATCTTCCAAAAACAGAATTTTTTCTTTCGGTTGGATTTCCCAGCATGTGCCGATACTTGTTTCTACTAGAGTCAGATTTCCGCCGATTAATTTTCCGCTGACAGATTTTTGTTTGCGCGCAATTGCGTTCAGCGGATAAACTGCGCTTATATCGTACTTTTGAATTCTTCCTTCTAGAATATCGAGCAAAGTCGTAAATTTGTTTTCTGCAAACGCAGGTTTAGATAAATGAGCAAGGACAGGGGCGTGAATAGCTCGCCATCCCCATTTTTGGGATACAAACAGCAGTAGAGAGGTCGTATCACTGAACCCGATAAAAGTTTTTTTGTGTTTTGGAGTAGACCATTTGTTCATTTCTGCAATTAACATATTCGCACCAAATCCGCCTTGTACGGCCCATATAATCGAATGATTAGAATTTACCGCTTGTCGCATAAATTTAAGTCGATTTTGAGTAGAGTCAGCGCAATATAATACAGCCTTATTCATCAGAGCTTGTGGTGGAATATTTGCGCCATATTTTGTTTTCAAAAGTTGCAGAGTTCGTAGATACTTTGCTTGAACACCGGCACTTGCTGCAATCGCAGTCATATTAAGTGCGGCTATTCTTTTGGCTATTTTATCTTGTTTATTGTCGATGAGCGTTTTTTCAGAAAGTTGTACAAGCTCTTGTTCTCGTCTGTCTTGAACACAACCAATACACGCAAAACACAAAACCAGAACACATAAATTTTTTAACATTTACAAAAACCACCAAGACGAAGCATAGTAGCAAAAATCACTTTACGACAAAAGAAAGATATCACGCTATTTTTAATCTCTTCTCATCACCGCCGCGAAAAATCCGTCGGTTTTATGTTGATGCGGAGTGAGGCGCAGGTATTGCAATCCTTTAAGCAAGTCTGTTGGATGTGATATACACGTTTTACGTAACAATATCAAAAGAAGGCCTCTGTTCATTTGTTCCCATTAGTCTAACCTGGAGAATCAATAATGCCATCTTTAAAATACTAATTTTTCAGTTAAAATTCACTCTTAACCTTCATATCGAATAGTAGAATTTCTTGATTTTTTCAGCCATTAGCTTTCTGCGTTCTAATAAGAATTCATCGTAATCTTTAGCTTGCATTGAGAAAATTCTTTCAGGAATACAGTTAGCCCTCAGATTGTTTTTTAAATTTTCTTCACCTATTATTGGTCCATAACCGTTTTTACATTGCTCGAGCGCTCTAGAAAAGTATTCATAAGGAGCTTGCTTGCCAATAGAAATATTTATTGCTGTATCTAAATAAGTGTAATTGGCGATTTGGTTATATTTTGATTTATTGTTGTAGCCACTATGTTTCAGATATTCTTTTGGAAATATATGATGAATATCTCCTGTAACGGAAACCAAATCTAAAACCTTAGTCGTTGAAGAAAATAATGATAGTTCGGCATTCCATATTTGAGCTGCAATATAAGCGTTAAAGTATGGACTATTTATAGAAGAAGTTTCTAAATCTTGAACCAATCCGACATTCCAAAACACATCGGATAATTTAGATTCTTCAATTTCTTTTAAAAAGGCTTTAAAACCTTTTGAGTTAATATTTCTCAAATCCTTATCCATTTGAGATTCTGGAGATCCAATGTATCTGCTTGTTAAAGTAGATAGAATAAACCATTTCTGCACTAGCCTTTTAATTTCTGTTTTTTCAATATTCTTTGAATCGCTCAATATCAAATACAATGTATACGCAAAATCTAATGTCATTTTAGAATTTAAGAG
>CAMNGH010000033.1 GCA_946538065.1 uncultured Holosporaceae bacterium | reverse complement strand
GATTTTTTAGTCCCTGATAATCAGAAACTCCAAAATCCTGTTTTCGACTTTCGCAAGAGCTCTATTAAGAACGATAGTGCGAAGTTATGCTACCAAACTTAAATGTTCAATTTTGATAAATTCTTCAGTCTTTAAAAGCTATCTTTTGGCAACCTTTCGTGCTGGTTGTTTACCAGCGTCGACATCTGGTTTGCTTTTTAACAAAAGCTCCTCTAGTTTTTCCCAATATATTGAGACATTATATTGATGACATTCTATTATCTCGGAAACCATTTTTCCTAAAATATCGTCCATTTCAGGATCTGTTTCTACCACGTCACACAACATATACAACGCAGAGAATTCATTCTTATACCCTTCAGGAGGTGGATTACAACCGCATTTCATGAGAAGCTTTTTTATTTTCGGATTTATCCTCGACAGAATTTGCCCGGCTTTTATTGCCTGTTTTCTTTTAGAGCTCGGCGTAAGTTGCTGAACTTTTTCTATCAGGTCCTCATCATCAGTTCTATCACGTCTTACAGCTTCAGTCATATCAACCGACACAGCTAAAACTAAACTTAATAATAATATTTTCTTCATTTTGGTTCTCTCTATCTATAAAATTACTATTAATGAGCGCATTAAGCCTCATGCGAACTATTCACAACTAACTTCTATTATTTAAACCACGATAACTGATATGCCACTTATACCACAATATACTATTTAAGACAACAGGAAATCACCATTGTTTAGACAAAAAATACAAAAGCCAATCATCATCTCTGACAATTGGCCTTTCTATATTGTAAGAAATCGCAACGATTACTCAATCTCGGTAGTACTACCGCTTTCCTCATCTTCAGTATCACATGAGTCTCAAATAATCGTATGTTATTTTTTCCTCACCAACTCAATTCGATAATTTTTTTTAGGAAGTTTACCTTTTCCATTAATAAGTAGCCTTATGGTCCTTGGACATGTCCGTAATGCTTTTGATGCTTCTTCTTGTGATGGGAATTCTTCTATCTTTCCATTATCGAAAATTACCCTTAAAGGTTTACGCAATCTTTCAGCTGCCAATTTTCCTATTATTTGTCGTCCACACATGCGACAATCTATTATGGGAGTTCCATCGTCGTCAAAGACTTTAGTCCTCTTAATTGCTCGCCATATGGTCTTTCGATTTATCTCTAATGCTTCTGATGCTTCTTTTTGTGATGCGAATTTTTCTATCGTTCCATCGCGACGAATCGCCTTCACAGGTTTACTCGATCTTTCACCTACCAATTTTGCTAACTTTCTCTTTTTTTGTGCAGATGTTTGATGCTTTACTTTTTCACCGCTTAACTTATGTGCCACAGTAGGCTTTATCGTTCCTGTTTCTTCATCGCGACCATTTGCTTCCCAACCATCTGTAGTCGGTAACTTAGCCAGTCTTTCAATGCCATCACAAGAAACCGTTTCTTTCGCAGGACAACGAATACTGCACCCCATCCATCTTGCTATTATGTTTTCACCATCTAATCCCAGCGGTCTCATCGCTCCGGACGTATTAACTGACACCACCAACGCTAAACCTAATAACAATTTCTTCATCTTCGTCCTCTCTATCTTTAAAATTTAACAATTCAACTCAAAACTATTTAAGTTTATGCATTATATATATGGTGTCACATTCCGTTAGACACAACAAAAAATTGTCAACATTTGAACATAAAAATACAAAAGCCGACCATCATCTCTGACAATCGGCTTTTCGTATATCGTAAAAAGAGATAATAATTACTCTTGCTTAGTGGCTCTATTGCTACTGTTCATCTTCAGCATCACTTACACGCGCTCTATGATAGGGGCCTTTACCATCAGTATACACAAAACGTTTTCCGCGATAACCTGTAAAGTCACCATTCAGAACGTGACCTATACCCGATACTACATTATACAGTTCTCTCTTACTAGTTGGTAAAAATAGATTCTTAGCCGCATCAGTAATAGAAGGATACTGTTTTATGATATTGCCCTCCTGATCAACTAAATCAATCGGTCGATAGTGTGCTTCGTTTTTACAGAAGGGACAACCTTTTGTCTCAGTTTTAATTGCTTCAGACATGCTATACACTTTAGCTTTATGAGATTTATGCTTACGTGTACCGTCAGGAAGTATTACAGAACACAACCACGACAATTCCCTATCGCTTCCAGTACTCAAATTTTGAGCAATATTGACATACCTCGGATGTACCAAAGCCATAAGTTCGGGAACATTTCTAATTGAGGTAGATCCTTCCATTACGTTCCTTTCACGTTGCATTTCCGGTTCATCAGCAGATCTGGCGCGTCTTATCTCTCCAGATTGCCCGTCAGGTTTATCTGAATTAGGGTATATGATTTCATCCTCTGATATATGGATATCTATACACGAAGTTTCAGAGGATACATCTAATTGCTGTTCATTTCCGTTGCCGGCAACAGCTGTTTGCGCAATTCCAGCGTCAGATCGCTGTCTTGCTTCACCTCGTCTATCTCTCGTAGCTGACAAATCCATCAGCCCCGCCGTCTGCACCTGTACGCTTGGTATTTGCGCCACAGCAGATGTTGTCGTTGTTTTCCTTCCTGACTCTTCACCACCCAATGGTTCATAATCATCATAATCTGAAAAACAACCATCATCTCTAACCCCTCCTCCTTGATTAGAAGATGCTGTATTCTGCCCCTGTTGTGCTTCATGATTGCTTGAATTCTGCACCACAGCGGAGGCATCTGATCTTGGATGCCCATTCCGACAACTCGGCAGTATATTTTTATCCAATAAAAAATTATACAAACGCTCAAGATAGCGATTAACCTCACCCCAATTTCTACGGTTATAATTATCAAGCATCTTATCAAAAAGCATTTGCGGCTCAGGACTTTTAACCCTAGAAGCTACCTTAAACATCTCTGAAAGTTCCTTGATATCCAGGCCATTAAAAAAACGCCTCCCTATTGCTACATTTAGAGCTTCTTCCGATAAACACTTCTCTAAATTAGGAAGATAGCGGTTAACTTCTGCCCAATTTCCATTTTTACAATTATCAAGTGTCTTCTTAAAAAGCTCTTTCGCTTTAGACTTTTGAGCTTTATTAGAAACTGACATTACTATCTTTAAAAGTTCCTCCACATTACTGATACCTAGGCCATTAAAATGCTTATCTATCTTCGCATTTAAGACTCTTTTATCCTCTAATGTCGCCACTGATTTACACAGTAACCGGTCAGATAGAAACTCATACAACTCGTCAAAAGATTTACAAACATCGCCCCAATTATCATCTACATACATATTATGAAGCATTCTGCTGAACATAGTTTCTGCTTGTTGAGCATCAGGAATAGACTTTACTAAATCAAAAAGTCTAGCCAAATTACCGATACCACTACCATCAAAAATACGCTCATCTATCTCCCTATCTAAAGCTTCTTTATTTCGCTCATAATTCCTAGATTTCTGCTCTCCTGAACATACATCATCTGAAAAAACATAATAAGCCACAGCATCACATGCAAAACATGCGTCCCCTGATTTATATGGTAGCCAATTTATACCAGATAGAAACTTGTACAAATCTTCGAAAGATTCATAAACACTTCTATCTCCTCTATACATATTATGAAGCATTGTGCTAAAAATACTTTCCGCTTCAGATCTTTGAGCCTCAGGAACCGACTTTACTACATCAAAAAGTCCAGCCAAATTACCGATACCACGACACTCAAAAATACGCTCATCTATCTTTGCATCTAAAGCTTGTGTGCGCGGTAGTAAGTTTTTATCAGATAAGAACTTATACAAATTTTCGAAAGATTTACGAACGCTATGCCAATTATTATCTTCATGCATATTACGAATCATTGCGTCAAAAAGTTCTTCCGCTTCAGACCTTTGAGCTTCAGGGACTGACCTTACTATATTGAGAAGTGCATCCAAATTACCGGTACCTCGACCGCAAAAAACAAGTCTATCGATATCTGCATCTAAAGCTTCTTTATTTCGCTCATAATTCCTAGAGCTCCGATCACTTTCTGATAAAGATTCGCCATCCGGTCTTATACGTACTATTCCTCTACGCTCACTCCCATTAAGCTGCTCTGTCTCCGCAACATTAGGTACAGTTCCTAATATTTCAACTCCAGTATCTGGATCAGATCGTTCCGTTCCTAAAATATTCTCTCGTTCAGATTCGGTATCTGAATCACTTATTACTATTGCATGTGGTGTCGTTACTTCTTTTTTAACTTTCGATTTATCAGAATGAGTCGCCTTTTCTATGTGAAACGGTAACAATCCTCGATTAATTAGACACAACTGTAATTTCATTAAATTAGCCATAGCCAGTTCCGCCGAACTTTGTTCATACATGCATTGCGTCATACTCGTAAAAAATTCCGTTGCTTCACCATCTCCCATTACTAAATTACTAAGGCGAATATACCAATCACCTTCACATTGCCCCTGAAAAACAATTGGATTAGCATATTTCTCTAATTCTTTTTCATTTTGGAGAAAATTTACTGTTCTTTGAATTCCTGCAATATCTCCTACTCTGTCACTATCCGGTCTCATCGCTCCGGACGTATTAACTGACACGGCCAATGCCAAACCTAATAATAACTTCTTCATTTTTATCCTCTATATCTTTAAATTTTAATAATTCGACTCAAAACCATTTGAGTTCATGCACTATATATATGGTGTCACATTTTGTTAGACACAACAAAAATTTGTCAACATTTGAACATAAAAACACAAAAGCCGACCATCATCTCTGACAATCGGCTTTTATTAAACCGGTTTCTGTTTAAAAACTATTCTTTGATTTTCATTGTTAATTTTGCGCGACCTTTGTTGTCGTATCCGAGAAAGCGTACTCTGACTTCATCACCTTCGTTTACGACATCCGTCACTTTTTCAACGCGCTTGTCTGCCATTTCACTGACGTGGACAAGTCCGTCTCTTGAACCGTAGAAGTTCACGAACGCTCCGAAATCCATGATTTTTACGACTTTACCGACGTAGATTTCACCGTCTATCGGATCAAGCGCTATTTCTTTAATCATGTTCAACGCATTGTTCATTGACTCGGTATTCTGAGCGGCAACTGTTACGTTTCCATCGTCGTCGATATCGATTTTCGCGCCTGTCTTATCGATGATTTCACGAATAACTTTTCCGCCCGTTCCGATAACCTCGCGAATCTTATCTTTCGGTATCACAAGCGAAGTCATTTTCGGCGCGTTTTCGTTCAGCTCAGCTCTTGGTGCGCTCAAGCCCTTAGCCATTTCACCGAGAATATGCAAACGTCCTGTTTTCGCTTGCTTCATTGCCTTTTCCAAAATCTCGAAAGTAACGCTGGTTACCTTGATATCCATTTGCAAGGCGGTAATACCGTTTTCCGTTCCCGCAACCTTGAAATCCATATCGCCGAGGTGATCTTCTTCACCCATAATATCGCTGAGGATTTCGTACTTACCGTTTTCGATAATTAATCCCATTGCGATTCCAGCAACTGCGCTCTTCATAGGAACACCGGCATCCATTAACGCCAATGACGAACCGCAAACCGTCGCCATGGAAGATGATCCGTTACAGGATAAAACCTCCGACACAACACGCATTGCGTACGGAAATTCTTCTCTTGACGGCAACACCTGACTGATTGCGCGCCACGCTAATTTTCCGTGTCCGATTTCTCTTCTTCCCGGACTGCCTAAGCGACCGATTTCACCAACTGAAAACGGCGGGAAGTTATAGTGCAACATGAAATGTTCTTTATACTCGCCCGATAGGCCGTCAACAACTTGCTCGTCCTGAGCCGTTCCGAGAGTAGCGATAACCATCGCTTGAGTCTCCCCTCGCTGAAACACCGCTGAACCGTGAACTTTCGGCAAAACCGAAACATCCACACTGATTTTTCTTATGTCAGCAGTACCTCTGTTATCAATACGAGTTTTGGTCGTCAGAATTTTCTCTCGAACATATCTGGAACATACCTCCGTAAACAACTCGCTCAGAGTTTGCTCCGTTATTTCCTCATTTTCCTTGAAATGCTCTACGATATTTTCGAACACTTTTGCGAGCGCTTCGTTTCTGTCGTGCTTGCATGCTCCCGTGTACGCCGTCTTGATATCCTCAAGGAATTTTTCTGTTATTTCGTTGATAATCGCACTATTGTCCTTTGCGACAGGCTCAGGCCACGGAGCTTTCGCCGCTTCCTCTGCCATCTCGATAACCATGTCGATAACAGGCTGGAACGCGTTATGTCCGAACTTCAATGCCGCAAGCATTTCGGTTTCCGACAATTCTTTTGCGCCTGACTCAACCATAAGCACGCCTTCTTTGGAACCGGCAATTACCAAATCCAATTGCGATTCATGACCGATTTTCGGATTCAGAATGAACTCACCGTTTTCGTATCCGATTTTCGCGGCGGCGATAGGCCCAAAGAAAGGAATACCCGAAAGCGTTAAGGCCGCCGATGCACCGATGATGGAAATAATATCGGCGTCATTTTCACCGTCAAAACTTAAAACCGTACAAATAACCTGTGTTTCATTTTTGAAATTCTCATGAAACAGTGGACGAATTGGCCTGTCAATCAAGCGAGAAACCAAAGTCTCTCTTTCTGACGGTCGCCCTTCCCTTTTTACATATCCACCCGGGATTTTTCCCGCAGCATACGATTTCTCGATATAATTCACGGTAAGAGGGAAAAAATCGGCATCAGAATTGCTCTTTTTATCCGCGACAACGGTACAAAGTACCATCGTATCTCCGTACCTGATAACAACGGAACCGTCTGCCTGATTGGCATAGCGACCTGTTTCTATAGAGAGGGTTCTTCCTCCCCATTCAATTTCTTTTTTTACTACCATAAATTTTCCCTCTAAGTTATTGCTGAATTATCGTCTCAATCCAAGAGCTTTTACGAGATTTACATATCTCTCGTTGCTAACTCTCTTCAAATAATCCAACAACTTTCTTCTTTTACTGACCATTGCTAATAAGCCACGTCTTGAGTGAAAGTCCTTTGTATGGACATTCATATGTTCTCCTAACGCGTTGATTCTGAAAGTTAAAATCGCAACTTGCACTTCAGGTGAACCTGTATCCCCCTTATGAGTTGCGAACTTTTCTATAATTGCTTGTTTATTTGCTATCGACATCTTTTACTCCCTTACTTGCTTCGTCAATACACATTCTTACGGCGTTTACCACACCGTGCTCAGATAACCTCCCTACCCCGTAAAACTTTCGAGTTTGATTTCCGAAAATCTTCACAACAGAAGATGCCAAACTCTCTCGCTCTACAGAGGTACAAAGACCTCTTTGCAACTTGACTGCCTCTTCTTCCTTAACGTATAAGGCCGGGATGTCGTCCAGCGGACTTTCCAAAGGATACAAGACGCTAGTCAGTTTGTTAGTATCCTTCATTTCAATCAATTTTTCCAGAGCAATTGCGTTGTTTATTGAAAAAAAACCGGCTTTTGTGCGACGCAATTCTTTTACATAGCCCAAACTGCCTAATTTTTCGGCAATGTCTCGCGCTAAGCTACGAACGTATGTTCCCTTTGAACATGTAACTTCCAAAGTAATTTCTGTATTCCGAAGATTATCATTTGTAATTTTCAAATCAAAAATTTGTATTTCACGCGGTTTTAATTCGACACTTTTCCCGCGACGCACCATATCACACGCACGCACACCGTTAATTTTTATCGCTGAAAAAGCCGGAGGAACTTGCGTAATCTTTCCCAAAAAAGACGGAATTACTTCCATTACCTGTTGAACCGTCGGAATCACTGATGTTTCTACAGTAACTCGCCCGTTTCTGTCCAAAGTGTCGGTAGTTTTCCCGAATACAACAGTAAAGATATACTTTTTCTCAGTTTCGTTTGTATATTGAATAAATTTGCGCGCCTCACCTACGGCTATCGGCAACACTCCTGACGCAAACGGATCTAAGGTCCCGATATAGCCTGTTTTTTCTCCCAGAATCCGACGAACTTTTACCATCGCAAAATTCGACGAAATCCCTTCAGGTTTATCTAAACACAACCAACCGCTTAACTGATTTAAATAATGCATAACACTTCCGACCGCTACAGTCTCATATCATACGATATTAGAAATCATCTTACCATTTCAAACAACTAAATAAATTCATCACGTTTACGATTGTTTAACTCTTGTTGTGTTCCTATTAAACCATGAAAGGATGATGTCATGAAAAAGTTTTGGTTGTTGATTGTCTTTCTGCTTTTGCTCATTCCAATAAAAGGATATGCCTACGATGCAGCAGTGACCGGCGCACTAAGCTTGTCCGCGATGTCTTCAATGGAAAACATCAGCGAAAAAAACTCAACTATCGGAAATTTTTTCGCCCCCAAAGGTGGAGTAAGCCTGGAAACAATTACGTTTGATATAAAAGAAACGATGAATCAAAAAGGAGCCGTCAAAGTTCACACTGTCATAATTTACCGTCCAGAAATTTTCGAAAGACTTATGGAAATGACGGCGGATCAATACTTTCAGCGCGTTGATCAGTTTAAAAATGATCACCCGGACAGAATGATAATATTAGCCTGGGAATTTGGAGCCAAAGAGCGATTAACACCTAAAATAAAAATAGAATATCCTGTAGGCCATATGATACCGATAGCCGCAATTGTATTCATAAAATATGATTCGCCAGGAGAACACCGAGCTGTAATTGCTCCATCATGGAAAAACATAACAATTATACTCGAAGAAAAAGATTTCCGAATTGTTTGTACAGATCGAAGAGACTAATTACCTCTTCAATTTTTGATTTAAGCTCTGATATACTGCGGATATTAAATCCCGTGTACTCATCTTCCGTATTTCTTCAATTTTCCAAATATCGTTATAATCTTCCGGATTTGCATTCATCAATTTTGTGCTGAACACATTAGCGACATTTGTTTTTTCCGGGGTTTCTTTTGCGATATTAGGGAAATTATCAAGCTCCATCGGCTCGGACTTATTATTATAAACGACACGAACATCTTTATCTTTTTGCAAACAGAACACATTACACACATGTTTTATTAATTCATCCAGCACTATTCCGTTTTTCGGAGCCACTGTATAAACGCAAGAATTTGAATCATACGTTTTCAAAGCTAACGTTACCGCACGAGCCAATAGAGGCAATACGTCTTTACGATGATAAACAGTAAGCAATTCTGACTCAGGAAAATCTATATTTACACATCCCTTTGAAAGAATAGAAGAAACAATTTTTCCCAAAATTCCCAGCTGATCTGTTGCGGTATCCGGAATTCTTATAACCTTGAATTTAGAATGAGTCTTCCTACTTTGCGTATCTGCAAACTGTGCAAACAATTCTCCCAATCTTTGAGTCGCTCCTACCCAATTGTCAGCGTTGAACGCATTTGTAGCTGAAAGAACGAACACGTACGGTATTTGCGCTGCTTGTACTTCTTTCACAAAGTTGTGCATTCCGAGCACGTTTTTAATGACGGCGTCTCTCAGATTACTATCCCCTGAATTAAATGATTTTATCGGCATATTATAAAATAAAATATCAGGTTTTATGTCTTCTGAATCAAAGGCATTCACATCCACTATTTTGATTTTAAAATTCTTACACTGGCGTTTTCCCGACAATTCCTGCTCGACGTCAATCGCTAAATTTTCTGTCTCACATAAAACGGTCAAAATCGCGCCGACAGATGACATCGCGTATATTAAATCTAAAACAGAACTCCTACCGTCATAATATATCCAGACTTTTTTACCTTTAATTGCAGAAGCTAGATTGTTTTTATCCTGAGATGATAATGATGTCGCATCAAAATCAAAAAAAGATGCAGGCGACACCCCCAATAAATTCGAAGATGTAATATTATCAAAAACCTCATGAGAAACCTTAAACAATGGAATCGAAAATTCAGATGACAACTCTAACAACTGCGCCAAATTATCCGCATTCATTTTTTTCGAAAAGTACATTAATCTTCTCGGAAACGGGAAAAATGGAATACGATTTATCTTCCGCAACCACTCTCTTAAATCTTCAACTGAACACAACCGACTAAAGCGATTTTTTTCTCCTGAAAGAACTATCAACTCCAGCACTTTAAATTTATCTGAAAAATCCGAAAATGCCTCTGCCGCATCCTCGTCATCACAAATTACATAGACAGGCGTTGTTTCAGCAAACAAGTGGCATCCTCGCAAATATTCGAAGATTATAAACTCAACCGCAATTATCATTAACAGGCAAACACATGCTACGACAAACGGGTTTCCTATAAACAACACGGGCGCCACACACGCTGTTACTCCCACAGCGATTTTAAACTGAGAATGCTCATTCAATTTGTTAATAAACCATAAGAAAATCGCACCATATGCACATAAAAGTGAAAAAACCTCTTTAAGATATGTCGTTATTTTCAACTCTGGATATAGTAAAAGCGACACAATGGTATAAGACACGAGCAACACTGCGATATTTTCGAAATGGTATACTTGTTCTTTCGGAATCAATTTAACTTTATCTGATAACTTTTCACAAATGCCGGATACAAAAGCGGAACAATTTGAGAAATATGTGTTATCGGTAATTTTTTTTAACAGAAGTTTAATCATTTTTTTGTTATCTATATTCATAGAGGCTAGTATAAAACATCTTTTATGAGAGTTATATACATATTTTTGAGGTTGACATGAAACTTTTTCGGAAAATAGGTATTATCGGAGCAGGAAGTTATGGAACAGCTATCGCACAATGCTTCAGTTTGAAAGCGGATCGAGTAATTTTAATCAGCAATTCAGCAACAACCGCAACTTCTATAAATAAGTTGCACATGAACATTAAATCCCTGCCTGGTGTTGGTCTCAGTTCGAACATCGAATGCACTAATGATTTTTCCGTAATTCGCAGTTGCGACATTGTATTCATCGTCGTCCCAGTTATGGCTGTTGAAGGCGTATGCCGACAATTAAAAGATTATAAAGTAAACAAACCGATAGTTTTATGTTCC
>CAMNGH010000032.1 GCA_946538065.1 uncultured Holosporaceae bacterium | reverse complement strand
ATTATGACTGTTGGATTTACTTCGTTTACTTTTACATCATAATTTACTTCATTTCCGATATAATTTCTTCTTATACTCAAATTAGAAGTATATTTTTGATTAGGAAGAACTGCGCTGCATTCAAACGCTCTCGGATATTTTTCTCCAATAACATGTTCACAATACACATTCTTTAAAGTCCAGTCGGCGCCGTTTTCTTTAACAAACGCATCTGCATTTATTAATTTAATAACGACTTTATTATCAAAAACCCCCTTCAATATATTTGTAGAAGATAATGGAACAAATAACTCTTTTACTCTTCCGCCCTTTTCCAAATTCGGATTGAACGAAATACTTTTATCGTTAATTTCTAAATCTATTTTCGGATTTACGATTGAAACGCTTTTTGTTACGAATCTATGCTGTTTAAAAGATTGCGCGTAGTCAGGCAAAATAGATACTCTCGGAAAAGCTAAGTCATCAAGACGAACTTTTCTCATATCGATTTCGAGTGCTTTTTCTTCCGGATTCCAACGTAGCATAGCAGATTTCATAGAAAGATCGGTATCCGGAAAGAATTTTTCGAACTGACTTAAAACAATCGATGATACAACGGTATTTTCTACCGAACCGAATTGTAAAAATATTCCGATGCTCAGCAACGCAATAATAAGCCCGGCTATTATTCCGGTAATTCCCAACGATGTCACTCTGATAATTTTCATTATACAACTCGATAACGGTCTAACTATCAGAACAGAGAATGATTCCTTCGCATAATCTCTCAGCGAAAAATCCCTCTCAAACGAATCTTCCGTCACTATGGGATTATTATTTTGAACATCAATATCTTTGGAATTTTTTTTGTTTCCTCTGATTAATTTTACAGCACTACTAAAAAAACTCATATCACAAAACCTACTACTTAATCGTGATTTTGTAATAAAACTGTTTTAAAAATAGTTAATTTCCAAAAAAAATTATGCGCTACGTATTAGATTCAAAAATTCTTCTTCTGAAATAACAGAAATTCCCAATTTTTCAGCTTGAGATAATTTACTTCCCGCATTTTCGCCAGCGACGACAATGGAAGTTTTTGAAGAAACCGAAGAAGCAACTTTAGCTCCATATTTTTCTGCCATTTCTTTCGCTTCATCCCGAGAAAAATTACTTAAACTTCCGGTAAACACAATTGTTTTTCCTGACAGAATATCGCTTTTTTGTCGCTCGACATCAGTAACCAGAATAATTCCCTGAGAATGTCCGTCCCCTGCCAATTCCTTTACAACGGCCATATTCGTTTCGTTCGCAAAAAAATTATTAAAATCATCAACTATCGACTGTCCTATACCGTTTATTTCAAGCAAAATAGCGCCGTTTAATTCTTTAACACATTCAAAGAACGCGCTGTATGTTCCGAAAAATTTAGCAACTAACTTTGAAACAGCTTTACCTATTTGAGGTACCCCTAGCGCGTAAATAAATCTGTCTAACGAAATCGTGCGAGAATTATTTATGGATTTAAACAAATTTTCCACTGACTGTTTGCCCCAGCCATCGTTGTTTTCTAAATGAATTTCTGAATTTTTCTGTTCTAAATAAAACAAATCCGTCGGACTTTTAATTATTCCGTTATCAAACAAAAAACGAATATTCTGATCGCCAAGGCCATCAATATTAAAAGCCGGCTTAGATGCAAAATGTATTAACCTTTCCACTAACTGAGCATGGCAATTCAAATTTATACATTTTATAGCGACCTCTTTTTCTTCTTTTACTAATTTCGAACCGCAACATGGACATACAGTCGGGAACTCAAATGGCTTTGAATCAGCATTACGCTCTTCAACAATAGGATATAAAACTTGAGGTATAACATCCCCTGCCCTCTGAATGATTACTTTATCTCCTACCCTTATATCGCGTTTTTGCAATTCATCTTTGTTATGCAAAGTTGCACGAGATACGACCACACCTCCTACCGTAACAGGCATTAACTCAGCAACCGGAGTAATATTTCCAGTTCTTCCAACTTGAACAACAATATCCAAAACTGTAGTTTGAGCTTTTTCTGCAGGAAATTTGTAAGCGATAGAATGTCGCGGGAATTTAGCCGAAAATCCCATTTTCTTTTGCAAAGATAAATCATTTGTTTTGTAAACAACACCATCAATATCATATTCCAATGAAGCGCGATTCCGTTCCATCTCTTTATAGAAGACATAAGCTTCATTTTGATTCTTGCAAAGTTTAATACGAGAAGACACGACAAATCCCAGAGACTTTAACGTATTAAGTACGTCCATTTGCGTAGACAAACTCACATCATCGGAATAAACAGCATATGCAAAGAAAGTTAGATTTCTATTTTTCGTAATATTGGCATCCAACTGTCTTAAAGAACCTGCAGCCGCATTACGAGGATTTGCAAATAATTTTTCTCCTGTCTGTGCTCTCTCTTCGTTCAATTTCTGAAAATCCGCCTTCAGCATAACGACTTCGCCACGAACTTCAAATCTTTCCGATGTATTTGCTATTTTTTTCGGAACATTATTAATCGTCATAACATTCGCAGTAATATCTTCACCGATAGAACCGTCTCCTCGTGTGGAAGCCTGCACCAGAATTCCATTTTTATAAACTATTGCTGCTGACAACCCATCGAATTTTGGTTCCAGTACCAGTTCTATATTATCAATCCCACATAATTTTTTGGTGCGTTCTATAAATGCTGCAATGTCGTCTTCATTATATGCATTTTCCAACGACAGCATTTTTTCAGTATGTTCGACTTTTTTAAATTCTTTTGAAACTTTAGCTCCGACTTTTTGAGAAGGACTATTATCGGAACAAAGCTCAGGATATTCTTTTTCTAACGCTAAAAGTTCATTATAAAGAGCGTCATATTCTGCATCGGTAACTGACGGATCATCAAAAATATAATACTGCCGAGAATAAGTCTTCAAACGCTTAACCAAATCGGCATGACGCTTCTTAATGTCCACCATATGAACTCCTAAAAACTTTTTATCAGGATAGTGTTTCCAGTCGAAGTTAACAAGTTTTTGATTCACTCGGAGGCGATATTTCGCAAATATTTTTAGTTAAAGCAACAGCAAGAACCTCATCTGCCGTTTCAACTTTAACTATCTCCATGCTCTTTAAAACACTCTCAGGAATATCTTGTAAATCAGCATCATTCGCCAATGGAATGATAACTGTCTTAATACCGCTACGATGTGCTGCAAGTAACTTCTCCTTCAATCCGCCTATCGGAAGTACTCGTCCACGTAACGTTATTTCTCCTGTCATTGCAACGTCTTTTCTTATAGGAATCGAAGTCAATGAAGAGACAATACTTGTCACCATTGCGATACCGGCAGAAGGGCCGTCTTTCGGTGTAGCTCCCTCTGGAACATGCACGTGGAAATCCATATTTTCGAAAGTCTTAGAATCAATTCCGAAAGATGACGCTCGAGATCTGACATAACTTATTGCTGCCTGAATCGACTCCTGCATAACATCACCTAATTTCCCGGTAAGAGTGATTTTTCCTTTTCCTGGAACACAAATAGATTCTATCGATAATATTTCACCGCCGACTTCCGTCCAAGCTAACCCCGTTACTATACCAACGAGATTTTTATTTTCCGTTTCCAAACGCTTAAACTTTCCAGGACCGGCATATTTTTCCAAATTATCTTTGGTAATCTTTACGCTTTCACTTTTGTTTTCAGTAAGCTTCTTCACCGCTTTTCTCGCCAAATTTGCGATTTCTCTTTCTAATCCTCTGACTCCTGCTTCTCTTGTGTAATTTTGAATTAACAAAAGCAAAGTTTCATCATCGATATAAAATTCATCTTCTTTCAGTCCGTTTTCCTCTTTCTGTTTCGGAACCAAATGTTCTTTCGCTATTGCTAACTTTTCCTGTTCCGTATATCCAGCGAATTTTATAATCTCCAATCTATCGAGAAGAGGCGTCGGCATCTTGTAACTGTTTGCTGTAGTAACAAACATTACATCTGACAAATCATAATCGACTTCCAAATAATGATCATTAAACGTTTTATTTTGTTCAGGATCTAAAACTTCCAACAGTGCACTAGCTGGATCTCCTCTCCAATCTGTACCGATTTTATCAATCTCATCCATTAAAAACAGAGGGTTTGCAGACTTTGCCTTTTTCATACTGGAGATAATCTTCCCAGGCATCGCCCCGATATATGTCCTACGATGTCCACGTATTTCGGATTCATCTTTTACACCACCAAGTGAAATTTTCACATAATTGCGCCCCGTCGCTTTTGCTATTGACCGAGCTAATGATGTCTTTCCAACCCCCGGAGGCCCCATAAAACAAAGAATTGAACCTTTTATTTTTCCTACTCGATTTTGAACTGCAAGAAATTCCAAAATTCTCTCTTTTACATTCTCCAATCCGTAATGTTCTTCATCAAGTATCTTTTTTGCTTCAGCTAAATCAATCTTCGCCTTAGTCTTTTTCTTCCAAGGAATAGTTATCAGCCAATCCAAATAATTTCTGATAACCACAGCTTCCGGCGACATCGGAGACATATTGCGCAATTTCCGCAACTCTGCATCGAACTTTTCTCTGGCTTCCTTCGACAGTTGAACCTTATTTGCTTTCTGTTCGAATTCCTTTATTTCATCAACCGTACTATCGGGATCGCCCAACTCTTTTTGAATAGCCTTAATCTGTTCGTTTAGATAATATTCTTTCTGGCTTTTCTCCATTTGCTTTTTAACGCGATTACGGATTTTCTTTTCGACATGTATTACGTCGATTTCAGACTCCATAAACTTCAAAAGCATATCAAATCTTTTTGCCGTATCGACTTCAGAAAGCAGAGCCTGCTTGTCCTCTATTTTCAGTGTCAAATGTGCAGCAACCACATCTATCATATCATCTGACGATTCAAGATTTTTTACGGCAGTGACTGTATCAAAGGATATACGCTTATTTAATCTGGAATAGTTCTCAAATTGCTCAGCGACGGTTCTGCGATAAGCTTCTATCTCTAATTTGTTATCGCATTCTACAGGCTCTAAGAACTCATACTCAGCCGTATAATAATCCACATCACTTACACATTTCGTAACGCGAATCCTTCGGGTACCTTCCACTAAAATTTTCACTGTACCATCAGGCAGCTTGAGCATTTGAAGAATATTTCCCAAAACGCCGACATCATACATATCATCAAAAGCCGGATCGTCATTGTGCAAATTTTTCTGAGTAAGCAGTAAGATTTTCTTATCTACTTCCATCGCCGCCTCAAGAGCATTAATTGAACGTGAACGACCGACGAAAAGTGGCACAACCACATTCGGAAAAATCACGATATCTCTTATCGATAAGACAGGACAAATGTTTTTCAAAATGAACTCCTATGCTATGTTACTTTTTTTCTCGCTATATTTTAGTATAGGTTCACACTTTCCTTCAACAACATCTTTAGTGATTTTAACTTCTTCAACGTCCTTATAAGATGGCAGATTATACATGATATCGAGCAAAATTGATTCCATTATCGCTCGCAATCCTCTTGCTCCTGTTTTTCTTTCTAAAGCTAATTTCGCTATACCGCGAACAGCTTCATCTTCAAAAGTTAAGGTCACACCTTCCATCTCAAACAACTTTTGATACTGTTTAACTAAAGCATTTTTCGGCTCTGTAAGAATTGCCACCAATGCTGTCTCGTCCAAATCATTTAGCGTTGCAATAACAGGCAATCTTCCGACAAATTCCGGAATCAAACCATATTTTAGCAAATCCTCCGGTTCGACTTTTTCGAATAACTCGCCGACCTTTCTGTCATCTTTTCCTTTTACTTCAGCTCCGAATCCGATAGAAGATTGCTCTCCGCGAGCCGCGATGATTTTCTCTAACCCAGCAAATGCGCCTCCGCAAATAAACAATATGTTAGTTGTATCAACATGCAAAAACTCTTGCTGAGGATGCTTTCTTCCCCCTTGAGGTGGAACTGATGAAACCGTACCTTCCATTATTTTTAATAACGCCTGTTGCACTCCTTCACCTGAAACATCTCTTGTAATTGACGGGTTATCTGACTTTTTCGAAATCTTATCTATTTCATCGATATAAACAATTCCCATTTGAGCTTTTTCGACGTTATAGTCAGCCGCCTGCAACAATTTTTGAATGATATTTTCGACATCTTCTCCAACATATCCTGCCTCAGTTAATGTTGTCGCATCAGCCATTGTGAACGGTACATCGATTATTCTAGCCAGCGTTTGTGCAAGCAATGTCTTTCCTGTACCAGTTGGACCTATAAGCAATATATTCGATTTTGCTAGTTCTACATCAGTGCTTTTTGAACCATGCGCTAACCTTTTGTAGTGATTGTATATTGCGACAGAAAGAACTTTTTTCGCTTTATCCTGACCGATAATATAACTATCCAAAGTCTGTCTGATTTCTTGTGGAGAAGGAAGCTCTCGCCTTCCTTTGGAATTAGTACTTGGCTGAACATCTGAAATAATACCAGCACATAATTCAATACACTCGTCGCATATATATACTGTCGGTCCTACTATCAATTTCTTTACTTCATGCTGGGTTTTCCCACAAAATGAACAGCGTAAAGTTCCTTCTTCCATCACAATCTCCCCGTAAGTATTTTTATATTTAATACCTTCTCACAAATATTCAAAGAAATACTTAATTTTCGAATTTTTATTTCAAAAAAATGTATACCTCAAAAATCAATCAAAACTATCAAACACATCATTTGATATGTCTTCTTTATATACGCGCTCTAAAAGAGCTATTCTCGTTCTTGGATTTTCGTCAGATGCCGCCTTAAATATCATCCATTCGAGCAATTCCATATCCTTCTTTGAAAATAACAATACAATTGCGCCTTCTTCTTCCTTGCCTTTCTTACACAATTTAACAGATATAAAATCATCCCCTTCTGCGACCGCCAAAATTTTTAAGTTTTTTTTCAAATCGACATGCCGTTCCAATATGAATGACAACGGAGAAGAATACACTGCAGTTTCCGTCTTTTCCTTCAATTCTTTATCATAAACCGTCATGTGATCATCTTTTATAACAATCACTTTACTAGGATATGACATCTTCATTAAATTTGGACGTTTTATCCACAGATATCCTTGCTCTGTATTACCGTTCTTATCAATCTGAATGAACTTTGCTTTGAGCGTAACTAATTTATTAAAAAAATTTTGAATGTCTGCCAGAATCTTTGTTTCATTCGGAATCTTGTCTTCAGACTTTGCTTTTCCATTTCCTACAGTTTTTTCAACTTTCTGCAATGCATTAGCATAGATTTCACAAGAAACACCTGATAATACTATCAATAAAATTAAAAATATTTTTTTCATTTTCCGAGAATTTCCCTCTTTCCTACATGATTCGCCGGTGAAACTATACCTGCCGTTTCCATCATATCTATTATTCGCGCAGCTCTGTTATACCCTATTTTTAAATGTCTTTGGATAAAACTTGTAGACGCTTTTCCTTCTCTCAAAATCAATGCGACAGCTTCTTTATAAAGCGGATCATCCCCTGAAATATCAGCCGAAGTATCCTCTTCTGTCTCTTCTTCATCAAGAATAGTTGAAATATAATGTGGCTCTCCTTGAGCTTTCAAGCTCTGTGCAATTTTTTCGACCTCGCTATCACTTACAAAAGGACAATGAATTCTCGTCATTCTTCCGCCTGACGCCAAATACAACATATCTCCTTGTCCGAGAAGCTGCTCTGCCCCCTGCTCTCCCAAAATCGTTCGGCTATCTATTTTAGAGCTTACGTGGAAGCTAATTCTCGTTGGGAAGTTAGCCTTAATAGTACCGGTGATAACATCAACCGATGGTCTTTGCGTCGCCATTATAAGGTGAATACCCGCAGCACGCGCCATTTGTGCTAAACGTTGAACAGCAATTTCAATATCTTTACCAGCGACAAGCATTAAATCTGCCATTTCATCAACGACTATTACGATGTATGGAATAGGCTCAAATTGCATAGTTTGCGTTTCATATATCGGAGCTCCGGTTTCAGAATCAAACCCTGTGTGTATTCTTCTTGTAACGGATTCCCCTGAGCTTTTCAGATTTGCAAGTTTTGCGTTATACCCATCAATGTTACGAACTCCAAGTTTCGACATTTTCATATATCGAGATTCCATTTCCCGAACAGCCCATTTTAAGGCAACAACCGCTTTTTTCGGATCTGTAACCACTGGCGTCAACAAATGTGGAATATCATCATAAACCGATAACTCCAACATTTTCGGATCAATCATTATAAATTTACATTCATTCGGAGACAGCTTATATAACAACGACAAAATCATTGCATTAATTCCAACGGATTTACCAGATCCCGTAGTACCTGCAATTAATAAATGAGGCATAAGTGCTAAATCCGCAACAATAGATTTACCGGAAATATCTTTTCCCAATGAAATCGGAAGAGCTGCAGAAGATTTTGTATAAACGGAAGATTCAAGAATTTCTCGCAAATAGACCGTCTGGCGTTTGGCATTAGGTAACTCTATACCGAGCGCATTTCTTCCGGGAATTACAGCAACTCGAGCAGACACCGCGCTCATATATCTTGCAATATCATTCGAAAGCCCAATCACTCGAGAGGATTTTATTCCGGCCGCAGGCTTTAATTCATACAACGTAACAACAGGTCCCGGATTGATTCCCGTAATTTCTCCGTTAATTCCGAAATCCCCCAACACATTAATCAAATTGGTAGCTCTTGCCTTCAATTCATTTTCAGATAATCTCTCACCATTAATAACAGGTTCTTTCAACAAATCAATTGAAGGAAGTTTAAATCCGTCATGTTCTTGAATAATTTCTGATTCCTGATTCTTACGTCGAATAGGAGAAACCTTCTTAATCACAGGGCCTTCAGTTTGTACACTTTCATCTTTGATATCTAAATCGGAATAATCTTCATCCTCTGACGAATAAACCGAATTAATAACATCGACAATCGTTGAAAAATGAAATCTTGTAGCGAACATCAAACTGATTATAAAAATGACAGACAATCCACCAATCACTATGAGCAAATCAAAATGTGCCATCTCAAATTTTTGATGGATAAAGTCAATAGCAATTTGTCCAATAAAACCGGAGCTCAAATATTTAAAGTTACAAGCGGCAAGAATCACTGAACCGAGAAAACAAGAAATCACTCCGAGGATTACTCTGTAAAAAGATATGAGATGGTACTTTAAAAGCTGATATCCAAACGAAAGCAATATCGCAGAACAAACATAAGAGGCAGCGCCAAACATTTGCATCATAATGTCTGCATAATAACTTCCGACAAATGATAATAAATTCGAGGTAGGCCCCGAAATTGCCGTATTCAATGATGCATCTTCAGGACAATATGAAATAAGAGCAACAATCGTTGCTAAAGCTAAAAAGAATACAAATATTCCGATAACTTCAACACAACGAAAGTATAACTCTGCGAAAAAATCTCTGTATCGTCTCTTTGTGGTCGCCATTTCTATAAAACGTTCAATTCAATATTACATATCAAATTACTATATGGAACGCTTTGCAATTCCGTTTCGAACATAACCTTTTGATTCGGCAAGAATTTTTTATACGCCAAATCATGCGTCCATATTTTTTTATATTCTGCATTACCTGGAGTTTTCTCATCACTCTTTAGTGAAATCGTAATTCCAGCTAAAGGTTGAACTTCATCTGAAACATTTACTATTTCACCACGCAATCCCATATAAAGTTTACCGTCTTTACGCACGAAAAAATTAGATACCTTTTGTATGACAAAAGCCTTTTTATCCGCAGGAACCATACCTACTGCCTCATAAAAACTCGCTGAAGACGGCCAAATTTTCAGTACGGCATCCTTCGCAAAAAACAATGAAAATACCGAAATGAACACCGCAAACCAAAAACACGTCCAATTTATCAAACCCAATACGCGATGTTTTCTTTCGCACATTTCATTCGTCGGAGATTGTTGCCACGTAGCACCGCACATAGCACAACGAACAAACTTACCGTTTCCGATAGCCTCAATTTGCACTGAGTATTTGCTGTGACACATCGGACATGTAACTATCATTAATTCCTCCACGACCAGTATTAAAGAGTACTATTTTCCTCTTGCATTTTCAATTACTCATCCTCACTAGACGGCGCCTCAGGCGGAGTAATCCTGACTACTCCGATTTGATTTCTCTGTCTCCTGAGTATCTCTATTTTTATCCCCGAAAGGACATATATCTGCCCTGCATCCGGAATTTTCCTCACTTCATGCATAACATATCCTGCAATTGTTGCCGCATCCTCTTCCGGAATATTCAAATCGAATTGTCTGTTTAAATCTCTGATTGGCGTAGAACCATCGGCAATTATCGAGCCATCCTGTTGAACACTAACCCCGCTGGTAATTGTATCGTATTCGTCAGCGATTTCTCCGACAATCTCTTCCAAAATATCTTCAAGCGTAATGCATCCCATAAGATCGCCGTACTCGTCAACAACCAATGCAAAGTGCTCTCTTTTTTTCCTAAAGCTTTGCAATTGATCTAATAAATGCGTCGTCTCCGGAATAAACCAAGGCGCAGAAATCAAATTCGAAAGTTTTATTTTTTCCAGATTTCCGTTATTCATCTGTAACGCGCGGAAAAATGTTTTTGTTTTCAAAATACCAATAATATTCTCAGGATTATCTTTCCACACAGGTATACGAGAGAACGGACACGATGTTAGCTCCTCTGCTATCTTTTCTATCGGCAGGGCCACATTAATCGTACGCAAATTCTTTCTGTGTATCATCGTATGGCTAACTGAAATCTCTTCCAAATCCAAAATGCTCTTCAGCATGCTTTTCTTTTGTTCTTCTTCCTGATCACCTTCTGATGCGTGCATTTCAATTGCTCCCCGCAATTCTTCATCAGCTTGATCAGGAATTGATTCTTTTTCAGCTTTTATACCTATCATACGTAAAGTTAATTTCGCGCACATTTCGAGTATTGCAATAATCGGTCTTAATAAAACCACCATTCGCAAAATCGCTGGCGCAATAAACAAGGCAAATTGAGTCGTAAATCTTAAAGCCAACATTTTCGGAAATATCTCAGCGTA